>CAJUFB010000080.1 GCA_910585805.1 uncultured Acetatifactor sp. | reverse complement strand
GAGGAGAACACTCTGACAGTGAACGTCACCAGGCTGCGGAAGAAGCTGGAGGGCGTGGGGACGAAGGTTTCCGTTGATCTGCATTCGGATACGCTTTGGGTGGAGTAGGATTTCCCGTCACCCAATCAGCACTTTCTTTCCCTCAAAGGCAAACCCGTAATGATGTATCCGGTCACGGGAAATCCCCCGGGCGGTGAGCCCAGTATCATAGGCCTTCTCCTCAATCTGTTCCAGGGCGGCCTGCACCGTGTCCGCCAGAGAGGCCTCATCCTCCGGGTCGTGCACCTTGAACTCCAGCACGAAAGCCGGGTCGCCATCCTTCAAGGGCTCCAACATCACATCGTAACGCCCGAAACCGCTCTCCCGGTTGGAGGTGATGCGGTATCTTCCTATGAATTCTGCCATCAGCCCCAGCACGAAGCCGTGGTAGAAGCGCTCCGGGTTCGTCTTATCGGAAGGCTTTCTGCCGGAGTCGAAGGAGCTGAAGGTCTCCAGGGCCACCTGGTTCATGTAGCGGTTCATGGCCTTCAGATCCCCCATGAGCAACGCTTTCAGGAACTCGTTGTAGGGCACGTCGCCGCCGGCGAACCATCCCTTGATCATGCGGCGGAACATGACGGCCACTTCCCTGTTGGTCAGCTTCAGGGTGTAGGTCCAGATGCCGGTCTCCTGGTCGAAACGCTGCCCCTCCACCCGCAGGTAGCCGCTGGCCAGGAGCAGACTCCAGATGGCGTCACGGTCTCCCTGGAGCTGGTCGAAGACAACTTCTTCGTCTATTTCCGTGGTCAGGGTCCTGCCATCCAGCAGATCCTCCATGGTCATCTTCACGTCCGGCCTGCCCTGGCGGATCAGGTGGCTGACCAGGCTGTTGGAGCTGGTGTTTGCCCAGTAGGGCTTGTAGAGCCGCTCTTCCAGGAAGCCGGTGATGGACCAGGGGTTGTAGATGTCCCGCTGGCTGCCGAAGGTGAAGCCGTCGTACCAGGCTTTGACCTGTGCCTTCTCCTCAGGCATGCCGAAAGCTTCCAGGGCATCGAAGACCTCCTTCTCCGTAAAGCCGAACCGGGTGCAGTATTTCTCCGATGTAGTCGTCACTACGGTCAGGTTGTTCAAATCGGAGAAGATGGACTCCTTGCTTACCCGCGTGATTCCTGTCAGAAGAGCCCGTTCCAGATAAGGGTTCGTCTTGAAAGTGGCGTTGAACAGGCTGCGGATAAACTGCACTATCTGCTCCCAGTACCCGCCCACATACGCTTCCTGTAGGGGAGTGTCATATTCGTCCAGCAGAATGATTACCTTTTTCCCATGGTACCGGGACAGGTAGAGGGAAAGCTGGTGCAGGGCAAGCGTCGCGTCCACATCGTCCATGTCGATGGTCTTGCGGCGGAAGGTGTCTTTTTCCGAAGGGGACAGGGTGTCTCCCGCCAGCAGAAAGTTGTGTGCTGTATAGGCATCGGACAGCAGCTGGCAGATTTTTCTGCGGGCATTGGCATAATTGGATTCTTTTATGCTGGCAAAGCTTAAGGAAATCACAGGATAAGTCCCCTGTAACTGCCGGTACTTTTCCTGCTCCCAGACAGACAGCCCCTCAAATAAATCGCCCCGCCCCGCATATTGGTTGGAGAAAAAGCAATCCATCATATTCAGGTTCAGCGTCTTTCCGAAGCGGCGAGGCCGCGTCACCAGAGTGACATCATCCTGGTTTTCCCACCACTCCTGAATCAGAGCAGTCTTATCTACGTAAAAAGAATGATTTTCGCGCAGTTTTTCAAAACTTTGGTTTCCAAGAGAAATAATCGGTTTCATGTACGCCGCCTCCTTCTTTCATGATTCCATTGTAACATCCGTAAAACCAAAATACAAGGAAAGCTTGCATGCAAGAATGTTTGACATTTTGTTTTTCGATTATCTTGATAGCCTGTATAACTGACCGCAGACAATTTTATATTTTGATTGACAAAACGGGAAAGGTATTACACAATATAGATAAAAACGATAGAACGAACCGTTAAAACAGGAGGGGATGATAAGGGATGAATATTTTGAAGAAAAAAGGCGCGCTGGCATCAGTGTGTGCAATTTGTTTTTTGATGGCCGCTTGCGGGAAAAAAGAGCTGGATGCCAACGGCGGGGGAGGCGTTTCACAGGAAAAGCCGGAGGAGGAATCCGGAGAAGAAATTATGGACGCTTCCGTGGATGCTTCCGTCACAGACAGCACTGAGGACGTGGAAAGCGCCGAGGAGGCAGGAAGCGAAGAAGCGGCAGTAAATCCGTACACGAAACCGGATTTCCGATACCCCTGATCTGAACAACAGCCAGTGGGTACAGATGACGTCATACTATCAGAATAGTGTTGAAAACGGAATTTATGTGAACCCGAGAGGTGTACGGGATACCTGGGACTGCCATTTTAATCCGGAATCCTATCCGCTCTACGACAGGCTCATAGAGAATATGATCGCTTTTTATGATGTGGATCCCAACAGGGTCTATCTGACGGGGTTTTCTGCGGGAGGAGACGGGGTTTATGCCATTGTAGCCAAAATGGCGGATAGGTTTGCGGCAGCCAATATGTCTGCGGGACATCCAAATGGCCTGCCGTTGTGGAACCTGTATAATATGCCGCTGCAGCTTCAGGTAGGCGAGAATGACACTGCCTATGAGAGGAATGTCGTTACTGCCCGGTATGGCCGGTTGTTGGATGAATATCAGGAAGAACTGGGCGGCGGATACGTACATAACACTTATATCCATCAGGGACAGGGCCACAATTTCCGAGACAATTCGATGTCGGACCAGAAGGTGATGGCGGACAGCGCGGCGTGGCTGGAATCCGGGGACAGCGCCGTTGTTGAGGTAGATGCAAATGCGATCAGATTTATGGAACAATATGTGCGGGAGCCTCTTCCGGAGAGAGTGGTATGGGATCTTTCCCAGCGCGCGGAACAGCGTACAGGGGAGAGCTTTTACTGGCTGCAGGCGGACAGTCAGCTTACGGAAGGCAAGATTGTCGTATCCTGCGACAGAGAGACAAATTCCATTACCGTGGAGGAATGTTCCATCGCAGGAGAAGTAACTTTTCTGCTCAGCAATGACATGCTGGATCTGTTCGCTCCCGTTACCATAAATACACCGGATGGCAGCGATACCGTGACGGTGGCACCGGACTATGATCTGCTGTATGAGACCACGATGGAGCGTGGGGACTGCAATTATCAGTTTGCGGCGAAGATCACGGTTGATTTTGAGCAGCAATAAAGACCATAAAGATTAAATGAAACATCGGGAGCCAGACAGTATTGTACATTATTGAAAAAGGGTATATAATGAATGGCAGAAAAAAACGAATCGCAGGGCTGAGTCTACTATTATGGTAAGCGATTTTAATATCATTAATTATGCATAAGATGTTGATTGTCGTTGCTGATATAGCTTTCAGGCAAAGCAAGGGTAATTATGGCGTTTACTACAAAATGATATTACGAAAGCGCTCAGCCGTTATATATTTATGCCGGCTAATGTTTTTGAGCGTGAGTATAAAATTTAAAAACAGATAAAGGAAAATACCAGGAGATGCAGAAAAGAAAAGAGAAAACCGTTAAAGCAGAATCCGCAGAAGTGATATCGGAGAATATTACAGAGCAGGAAAGCAATCAGGAACAGGAATATATCGTATTGAACCGCCAGGAGGAAGATACGGCAGGAGAGGAAGTGCCTGCCCGCAGGCTGGCTGATTATACCGCCCTGTCAAAGTATCAGTATTTTGACCCCGGTATCCTGAGGAAGGACATGCGGCTGACCAGGGCAATCCTCCAGAAGGGGATGAAACTGAATCAGGAGAAAAAAGTGAAACTGACGTCCCTGGAAAGCGGGTATGTGGACAACAGAAACGAAGTGATCGCCGAGGCGGTGGGGTCAGGCAGCGAGGGACGGATATCCTTTCCGGTACATATCGTTTTTAACAGGGAGTCTGTCCTGTTTTCGGAATGTCAGTGCGCGGAATGCCGCAGGCACTATTATACCAGATATTACCGGAAAGAGTACTGTGCCTATCTGGCGGCGTTTATGATGCTGGTGGAGGAGCAGCTGCAGGAAAAAAATCTGGGAGATGCCACGGACAAGCGGGCTGTGATGCTGATCCAGGCATTTACCGAACAGCGGGCCAACAGTGTGGTATCGGATGCCATAGGAAAGGCGGAGAGCCTGGTGCTGGCGCCCAGGGTGACATTGAAGCACTGGGATCTGTCCATTTCCTTTAAGGTGGGCGAAAAGAAAATGTTTGTCATAAAGGATCTGTTCGAATTCTTCCAGAATGTGCAGGAGTCCAGGACGGCAGCCTACGGAAGCAGTACCAGTTTCAACCATGACATCGGCAATTTCATGGAGAACTCCCGGAAATGGATTGATTTTATCGGACGTATCGTGAAGGAGGAGCAGGCCTTTGAGCAGAGAATGATCGAGGCGCGCAATTATACAAAAAAGGCGGCCTCCAAGAACGCGGAATTTGGGCTTTTTGGCTGGAGACTGGACGAGTTCTACCGACTGACCGGGGCGGACGGCTTTGATTATGAAGACAGGGACAGCAGCACCAAAACCAGGAGGACACTTCATGCAAAGGAACAGAATCCGAAGATATCCATGACCATACGCAAGAATACCCTGGGGGAGAGCCGGGGGTTCCACGGAGTGTCGGTGGACTGCCGCATGCCGCATTTTTACTATGGCGTGGGGACTGCTTATTATGTGGACGAGGATGCTTTCTGCAGGCTGGAGGAGGAATTCCAGAAGAAAGTCAGGACCATCGCCAGGTTCTGCCCCAACGGATCCCTGAATTTCCAGGTGGGAAGGAATAATCTGGCGCAGTTCTATTATTCCGTGCTGCCGCAGCTGGAGGGCGTTGTGGATATCATGGAGGAAAATGCGGAGGAGATTGCATCCTATCTGCCTCCCCAGGCGAAGTTTGTCTTTTATCTGGATGCCGAGGAACAGAATATGAGATGCCGGGTGGCGGCGAGGTACGGAGAGAAGGAGTTTACGGTGCCGGATTTTACAGAAGCCATGGACATGGATGTCCAGGCCATGGAGTCTTTCCGGGAGAAAAACAGGGAAGCCGAAACCATGTACCTGGTGCAGCGCTGGTTTCCCTACTGGGATCAGGAAAGAAAAGAGCGGCATTGCGGCCGTGAAGAAGAGCTGATGTACCGTGTGCTGGACCAGGGGGTGGATGTACTGCTGGCTCTGGGGGAGGTGCAGTGTACCAGGCGCTTTACCAATCTGAATATCGGCCGCAGGGTGCGGATGTCGGTGGGAATCTCCGTCTCCAGGAATCTGCTGAACCTGAATATTTCCACCCAGGATGTCCCGCCGGAGGAGCTTCTGGATATCCTGAAAAGCTATCGGCAGAAGAAAAAATATTACCGTCTGCGGAACGGGGATTTCCTGAGCCTGGACGAGGAGAGTTCCCTGCAGACTCTGGCGGAGATGATGGATACGTTGCGGATGTCTCCGAAAGAGCTGGCAAAGGGTGTGGTGAAGCTGCCGCTGTATCGCGCCCTCTATCTGGACAGGCTGCTTGAGAAAAACGAGGAAATCTACAGCAGCAGGGACAGCTATTTCAGGGAGATGGTAAAGAATTTCAAGACCGTGAACGATGCGGATTTCGAGGAGCCGGCCTCTCTGTCGGGGATCATGAGGGGCTACCAGAGGAACGGTTATCGCTGGCTGCGTACCTTGGAGGAATACCGGCTGGGAGGGATCCTGGCGGATGATATGGGCCTGGGCAAGACGCTGCAGGTGCTGGCCGTATTGCTGGCGGCGAAGCAGGAGAGGAAAAAGGGGACTTCCCTGGTGGTAGCTCCGGCTTCCCTGGTGTATAACTGGGGGGAGGAAATCAGAAATTATACGCCGGAGCTTACCTGCGGATTTATCACCGGCACCCAGGAGGAGCGGCGGCAGAGACTGGAACAGTATCAGGATTACGATGTGCTCGTGACTTCTTACGATCTTCTGAAACGGGATATCGAATTTTATGAGGATAAGGAGTTTTATTACCAGGTCATTGACGAAGCCCAGTACATTAAGAACCACACCACCGCGGCGGCAAAAGCGGTGAAGGTGGTGAAAAGCCATACCCGCTACGCGCTGACGGGAACACCCATTGAGAATCGGCTCAGTGAACTGTGGAGTATTTTTGATTTCCTGATTCCGGGATATCTGTACGGGTATGATGTGTTCCGGAATGACTTTGAGGCTCCCATCGTCCGAAATGAAGATGCAAAGGCGCTGGAGCGGCTGCAGAGGATGACATCGCCCTTTATTCTGCGCAGGATGAAAGAAAATGTGCTGAAAGACCTGCCTGAAAAGCTGGAGGAAAGCAGGTATGTGAAGTTTGATGAGCAGCAGCAGCTTTACGATGCCCAGGTGCTGCATATGAAGCAGCGCATCGGCATGCAGGATGCCCAGGAATTCCAGAAAAACAAGATACAGATCCTGGCCGAGCTGATGAAGCTGCGCCAGATCTGCTGTGACCCGGGACTGTGCTTTGAAAATTACAAAGGCGAGTCCGCGAAACTGGATGCCTGCGTGGAGTTGGTGAAAAGCGCTGTGGAGGGCGGGCATAAGATATTGCTGTTTTCCCAGTTTACTTCCATGCTGGAGCTGATCGCGAACCGGATGAGGGAAGAGAAGATCAGTTTTTATACCATCACCGGGGCCACACCCAAGGAGAAGCGGCTGCAGCTTGTGAAGGCTTTCAACGGGGACGATACGAAGCTGTTCCTGATCTCGCTGAAAGCCGGAGGTGTGGGGCTGAACCTGACAGGGGCGGATGTGGTCATCCACTATGATCCATGGTGGAATCTGGCGGTGCAGAATCAGGCGACAGACCGTACACACCGTATCGGCCAGACGAAGATGGTAGTGGTGTACAGGCTGATCGCCAAGGGAACCATCGAGGAGAAGATCCAGGAGCTGCAGGAGAGCAAGCGAGCCCTTTCGGAGCAGATCATCCAGGGAGACGCAGGACAGCTGGGCGGTATGAGCAGGGAGGACTTTATGGCGTTACTGTCCTGAAAGTCGGACTGGAGTCCTCCCGCTTCCTTACTATCCTGAAAGTCGGACTGGAGTCCTCCCGCTTCCTTACTATCCTGAAAGTCGGGCGGGAGTCCTTCCGATTCCTTACTGTCCGGAAAGTCAGCAGGGAGTGCATTTGCCGGCGTAAGGACGTGTCTGCAAATAACCGCTACAAGCTTGCAGCAATTTTTATTGTATTTCCGGGCTTTTACCTAAACAAATTGCAGCGGTTATTTTCTGACAATTCCTAAATGTATAACGAGTGAGCACTTCAGTATTATGGGAGAAAAAACGGAAAATGAATGCGTTCACGAGTTTGTATGCATATTTTTCCAGTCTTGTCCATATACTTGTAGAAAAGGATTGTGAGCAATCCGCAGAAAGGAGAATCCTATGGCAAGAGGACAACGTAAGACGATTGAGGAAAAGATTGCTGCAAAAGAGGAACTGATAGAGGCGCTGGCAACCCGGATGGAATCGGAGAAGCGTGAGTTGGAGGAGCTGTATCAGGAGAAGCGGAGGAAAGAACTGGAAGTGGTCAGCGATATCATTGCGGAGTCCGGGCTGGAGCCGGATGAGGTGGCGGAGGTTCTGCAGCAATATCTGGAGAATCGTGAGGCGGCGGCTTCCTGAGGCTTAATGGAGCAGCTTCAGGTTCTTTCTTAAGCGAATTCGGGTATTTGCCTTTTCAGGGACAGTTTTCGATGCAGGCGGAGAAGCTGCGAAAGCATATTCATCTGCCGTTTTCTGAACTGCATGACAGGAATGTATACTCGTTATCTCATTACATGGGTAAATGGGAGCATAAATGGAATATGATAGAGGGAGCAAAGGTGCGAAGCCATTTTGATATTTGAGAGGGTTTTGTGCCTTTTTCTTGTGACAGATGGGGCAAGATAATACAGGAAATCACATAATTTGTCAAAAATGTACATTGCACTTTTCAGGGAGAACGTCTATTCTTTATGGGAATAAAGTTGTAGGGAAATTGTATTTGAAAAGAGGTTATATGACATGACAAAGGATATGACAAAAGGTTCTCCCATGAAATTGATCCTGGGATTTTCGATTCCTCTGTTTTTTGGATTTTTGTTTCAGCAGTTTTACAGCCTGGTGGATACTGTGATCGTAGGGCGGTTCCTGGGCACGGAAAATCTGGCGGCTGTGGGAGCCACCGGTTCCATAAACTTTTTGATTATCGGTTTCTGCATGGGAGTCTGCAGCGGTTTTTCCATTCCGGTGTCCCATAAATTCGGAGCGGGAGATGATACGGGGCTTAGGAAAGTTGTGGCAAACTGTGTGTGGCTGGCGTCAGGATTTGCGGTGGTGCTTACTGTGGTGACTGCCATGCTGGCAAGGCAGATCCTGGTCTGGATGAAGACACCGGAGAATATCATTGACCGGTCTTATTCCTATATCTGGGTGATCTTTCTGGGGATTCCGGTTACCTTTCTGTATAATATGACTTCCGGCGTTATCAGGGCGTTGGGGGACAGCAAGACGCCGGTGATCTTTTTGGTGATGTCTTCCTTTTTGAATGTGGGGCTGGATCTGTTTTTTATTGTGAATCTGCATACAGGGGTTCAGGGGGCGGCATGGGCTACGGTGATCTCTCAGGGAGTTTCGGGAGCCTGCTGTCTGCTGTTTATGGTAAAAAAATTTGAGCTTCTGCGGATCCGGAAGGAAGAATGGCCGCCGGACGGACATATGATGCGGGTGTTGTGCGGTATGGGGGTGCCAATGGGACTGCAGTATTCCATTACAGCCATCGGAAGTGTGATCCTGCAGAGCGCCACCAATACACTGGGCTCCGACGCAGTGGCTGCCGTGACGGCTTCCGGGCGGATCAGCGGTTTTCTGGCCTGCCCCTTTGACGCCATGGGCTCCACTATGGCCACCTATGGGGGACAGAATGTGGGCGCGGGAAAACTTGACCGTATCGGCCAGGGGCTGAAATCCTGTATCAAGCTGGGGGCAGGGTATGCCATAATTGCATTGATTATCAGTATTTTTATGGGCAGATCTCTGGCGACGCTGTTTCTGGATTCCTCGGAGACCGCAATTATTGACAATGTGAGATTTCTGATGATTATGAATACCGCTTTCTATATTCCGCTGGCACTGGTAAATATTATTCGTTTTCTGATTCAGGGAATGGGCTTTCCCACCTTTGCCATTCTGGCGGGGGTGTTCGAAATGCTGGCGAGAGGGCTGACGGGATTTGTGCTGGTACCCCTGTTTGGGTTTACAGGTGTGGCGCTTGGCAGCCCTATTGCCTGGCTGTTTGCGGATGCGTTTCTGATTCCGGCTTATTTTCATGTACGCAGGAAGTATGGCGGTTACTCCCTTGACTTTCGGGGAAAACGGAGTAAAACTGAGGGTGAAGAATGTGCTGTCTTATAAAAATGCCAGGCGCTGGAGTCTTCTGCCGGGGATTCTGATTCTGGCGGCAGTGGGCGTATCCCTGTTTATCACAAGGGTCCGGGGAGAAGAGTATGCGGCGGATGCGCAGAAAAAGGATATGCCTGTCACCTCAAAAGCCGATTCCGGAAAAGAAGCGGCACAGCCGTCCCGGGAAACGCCGGGAAGCGGGCAGAGCGCCGGGATAGACAGGTCGGACCCGGAAGAAGTGTTGAGCCGGTGGGAAAATGCCTTCATGGGCAGGAATATGGATACGCTTCTGGAGCTGTCGTATGACAGGGAACAGCTCTTGGCCATGGCAGAGGGTACCGGGGAGGAAGCGCGGTTTTTTGGCGCTTCCTCCGCCTGGCCGGAACAGTATCTGGTTCTCGATGATTACTGGCAGGAAGAAGGCACCGGGAAGATTCGGGGATATTTCCATACCTCGGAGCCGGAAATCTTTATCGTGGATGAGACAGTGAGGCTGGTGGAGAGAGAAGGAAGCTATTATGTGGAGCATCAGGAGCTGGCAGAATACTTTGTAATCGGAGATAAGGAACAGTTTGAAGCCCTGTACGGCAGTGAGGGCGCATATGATTTCGGATGGGAAAATACAGGCTATTCCATCGGTTTTTATCGGACAATTCTGCAGCATCTGCTTGAAGGCGGCAATGCCGAGCTTTACAGGCAGTACACGGATCCGGTGGAGGCTGCCGTGAAACTGCTGCATTTGGGACCCGGCGAAGGAAAGGCCGCAGTAACTGCGGCGGTACCGGAGAGTGAGGAAGCCTGGATATCGTATTTGCCGGAAGGGAGTCTGCCGGAGGGAAGTCTGGCCGTGGTGGAGTACACTTTTTCGGAGGACGGTTCCACGGTGGAGATACCTATGGAGCTGATTGAGGGAAGCTGCGGAATCTGGGCGCCTGCGGGAACCGGAATGGTCCGGCAGGTATACCGTGTGAGGGCGGAGAACGATCCGGCGGTGGCAGAATGGTTTGGCTGGGATGCGGAAGAGGTCTTTTATCTGCAGGCCAGTCAGTATGGCATCTATCGGGTGGATAAGGACTATGGGCTGAGCAGCATCTATCCTGATTACATCCAGCCCGACACTATCTGGGAATTGCAGGACGGATTGATGTATGTCAGCCTGTACAGGGATGAGACGGCACTGCCGAAATGGGACGGCTATTATTTTCAGGATGCTTCTTTGGGAACAGCGGATTACAGCCTGGAGGCCATCGGAATCGTGGATGTCAGGACAGGTGAATTTGACAGGGAAAGCATGAAGATATCCGGAGAAGTCGGTCAGAAAATGCTGCTTCATCCGCTGAGATGGATTTCTCTGGGAGGAGGGTTCGTCCATCTGTATAAAACGGAACCGGAGGGCGGCAGCGCGGAGTACGCCATTCCCATGATTAATACAGGCGGCAGCAGTCTGACTGCGGGACCTGTGTGGAAGGGGGTACCGGTGGCAGAACTGAAGGACGGGGAACTGGATGCATACGGAAAAGAAGTCAGGGAGCGTCTGCTGGGAAATCCCGGAATGCTTCTGGAGCTGTCCAACCGGGCGCTTATGGAGACTTATACTTATATTGATATGGATGGGGACGGTAAAGCTGAGAAAATATCGCTTTCCAGAGATCCGGATCAGAACGAGGAACGCTACTGGGCCTATGATAATTACCTTCTCCAGGCGGGAGAGAGCCGGATAACGGGTTCCGCAGAGTGCCTGAACAACGATATCTGGGCAGTCAGCCTGGACGGCAGTGAGATATTGCTTGCTCTGTATGAGGACGGTCCCAGCGGCGATCCTGTGACCACGCTGTATGCCTGTCGGGACGGAGAACTTGTCTCTGCGGGCGGCTTTGAGGCGGATATCAGGACATGTACCATAGAAAACGGGATCATACAGGGCGTAGCCAGGAGGGATGTGCTTCAGACAGACTGGGTGAAGGCGGCCTGGCGCATGGGAAGTTTCGGCACCCTGGAATGGGTGGAGCAGGAAGCGTATGACTTTATCGGTCAAAATGAGATAACACTGTCGGTACAGCTTCCTGTCTGCAGAGCGCCGGGGGACGGGACGGAGGTTCACATGATGAAGCCCCAGAAAGTCAGGTTCCTGAAGACAGACAGCTCTTACAGCTGGATATATGTCCAGGGCGCGGACGGAGACGGAGGATGGTTTCATGTTGACGGACTTAAGATAGCCGGACTGGGGGCGGATTATTATGAAGTGTTTGCGGATTTGAATTTTGCAGACTGAAAAAACGGCGGATTGTAGACAGGGCGGACTGAAATAAGGGGATTTGTGCCGGTGGCGGTATGGTCTATGGACTGTATCGCCGCTTTGGCTGGCTGCAATACCTCTGGCGGCGGGGATACAAATTTTATGTTTACAAAGTAGACAGAATGTGATATTATATGTTTACGATGTAGACAGAGATGTAGGCTCATTTTGCCTGCGCGGTTTCTGCAAGGCAGTAAGGAACTGATTCGGACTGCACGGTTTCCGCAGGCAGGTTACTGGACTTTTAGAGTAAACGAGGGTATGTTGATGAAAGCGTTAAGCGAAGCGGAATGGAATATAATGGAAAGTCTGTGGGAGGATTCTCCCAAGGTGGGAAGCCAGATTACGGCGGATATGGCAGTGAGGACAGGCTGGAGCAGAAGCACTACGCTGACCATGCTGAAGCGGATGAGTGAGAAGGGGCTGATCGCCTGTGAGAACAATGGGAGGATGCGGACGTATATTCCGCTGATTGAGCGGGAGACGGCTGTAAAGAAAGAGACGGAGAGTTTCCTGAAGCGTGTGTATCACGGCAGCATCAGCATGCTGGTAAGCGGTTTCGTGGAAAAACAGAGACTGAGCCAGGAGGAACTGGCGGAGCTTCGGGAGATTTTGGATAAGGCAGAGGAAGAACGGTATGAGTGAATGGGTGATGACTTCAAGTATATTGATCCTGCTGATTATCGGGATACGCGCATGCTTCGGGAATAAAATCGCGCTGCGGGCGAGATATGCGTTGTGGCTGGTGGTGGCGCTGCGCCTGCTGGTTCCGCTGTCTTTTTCAGAGAGCAGCTTCAGCGTGCTGAATTTCCTGAACCGAGTGCCGGAGCTGGACGGATGGGCAGAGGTGGCGGCGGTAACAGATGAAACGACGGAAGCCCAAATTGCTCTTACAGAGAAAAAAATGCCGGAGACTTTTTCAGGAAAGAAGGAAGAAGGCGATGGGGCGGATGCAGACGGCCATGCCATGGCGGATGCGGATGGAGACGGCTTTCGTGCCATGGATAGAGAGAATACCGAAAAGCTTGCGCAGGAGACAGGATTTACCAGTGCGGCGGGAGGGAAGTCCGGCAATACCGGCAATATGACGGATATACGGAACGATAATATGACATCAGACGGCGCTGCAACTGGTTTTCCCGGTGAACAGAATGCTGCAGGATATACAGGAAGGCTTAAATTCGGCTGGAAGACGGTTCTGCTCTGTATCTGGGCGGCAGGCGCCGTTGCCTTAGCCTGCATTGTGTTGTCCGTGAATAAAAGCTACCGCAGGAGAATATACAATTCCCGCGTCAGGTACAGAACGAAAGTAAAGAGCGCGCTGCTGGTATATGTTACTTCTGCGGTGCTTACACCATGTATGTTCGGCCTGATCCGTCCGGCGGTATATCTGACGCCCGGAACAGAGGAAGACGATAAAGCACTCAGATATATACTGTGTCATGAGAATACCCATTACAGACACAGGGACAATCTGTGGGTACTGGTTCGGGTTGCCTGTGTCTGTCTGCACTGGTATAATCCGCTGTTATGGCTGGCGGCGGAGCTGTCCAGGCAGGACTGCGAGCTGGCATGTGACGAGATGACACTGAAGCTGCTGGACGAGGAAGAGCGGATTGATTACGGGAGGACGCTGCTTGATTTCAGTGTGCAAAGTGACGCATTGCCCGGAGGGCTGCGGCTGTCCACTGCCGTAGCAGGAGGAAAGAAGCAGTTAAAGGAGAGACTGCTGATGATCGTCAGCCGTCCCAGAAGGCCTGTGGGCGCGCTGGTAATGACAATGGCGCTTGTTCTGCTGGTTTCGGCATTTACCTTTACAGGCAGGATAAACGGACAGGAAGCGTCGAAGGAGCCGTCCGAAGAGGGGACGACGGAGCATATTCCGGACGGCGCGGCTTACAGAAAGGGAGATAAGGCAGACAGCGGCGAAAGCGGCGTGGGTGCGCGCAACCGTATCAGCAATACATCCATAGTTCCCCTGGATTTGAAGGATGGGCAGGATTATACGCTGAAAATCTTCTGGGAAAATGAAGGGAACAGCGAAGAATATCAGATTGAGCGGATGGAATTGAACCGGATTTATGGCAAAACGGAGGAAGTGCTGCAGGCCATAAGGCTGGATGAAGTAAAGGTTCTGTATACCCTGACTGTGGAAGATATCAGAAAGAGCGGCGGAGAGATGTGGACTTACTCCCCGGAGAAAGAGTCCCTGTATGCGAAGGCTCTGCGTACCGCGGAGGATTTGCCGGCAGATGCCGCAGGCGCCTTTTCTGCCAACGGAAGCGTGGCGTCTCTGGCACAACTGTGCGACGGCGGCATTCTGGTGGAGGATTTGAACTTTGACGGCTATCAGGATTTCTGTCTCCGGGGCAGGGCCGATGAGGGGATTGTTCCTTATTACTGCTGGCTGTGGGATCCGGAGGAGGCAAGGTTTCATCCGGGCTATATGATACCGAATATTTCTGTGGATGCGGAGGCAAAGCTGATTGAAAGCGCTGCCACAGACGAAAATGGCATATACTCGGTAAAATATTATCGGTTTGACGAATATAACACTCTGCATATGGTTCGTTATACGGAGAAAGATCCGGCTCCGGATGCGGTTCTGCCGGCTTTGGATCTGACTTACTGTGAGACCGGCTATACTTTGCCGGCGGTAGACGAATGGGATTACGGCACCGGCTACGGGGGCGCGCTGACAGAGCGCTTTGTCCGTCTGGCGAAGGAGGCTCTGACGGAACTTTATGAGTGGAGCGGCACGAGACTGGAGTCTGTCTGCTTTGCGGTAACGGATGGCGGAGAGGTGCTTTTTGGAAATACACCGAAAGATATAGATGCGTCCAGAATTTTCTATTACAGATGTTATGGGGAGCAGGCAGGCTTTGAAAACGGGATTAGAGATATGATACTTTCAACGGAGAGAGTGGCGTGGTTTTCACCGGTGACCCAGTGGAATGTTCCGGAAAATCTGGCGCAGATGACGGATGAGGAGGTTGTATTGTGGTATTTTGCACGTTCCGCCCTGGCAGAGGGCGAGACAGCGGAGACGATTGAAGAAACATATGATGGGGATTTTGTAATCGGAACGGCTGCCGGAAATTATTATGAGATGACTCTTCATCCTGTAACCAGGGAAATCACCAGCATCTACGGGCCTTATGACGATTTCCCCATGCATTGACCGGGAATTGGCAGCCATTTCCTTATGCTGGGAAATATTCAGACCATTCAGACCGGAAAGTGAGTGCAGAGTTATACCCAAACTGCCGCAGGAATGGCTGAAAAGCCATCACTGCGGCAGTTTCTGTAGATACAGCAGTTCGCTGTCAGTTCTGTTCAAGCTGCATCAGGCGGGCTTGGAGTTCCCTGATGAGGGCATCTTTTTGTTGCAGAGAAAGATCCCTCTTCCTGATTTCAGCCTGCATTTCAGCCCGCATTTCAGCCCGCATTTCAGCCCGTATTTCAGCCCGCATTTCATCGATCATATATTCCACCGTATTTTTGTCCATGATAGCCAGTGCTTCAGAGTACATGCTGATCACCTCCTTCGGTTGATAGCGGAAACGAATGATATCCTGGTAAAGTTCCTGAAAGAACGGGTATTTCTGCACGATACGCTGCATATCCTTCGGGTCATCGGAACCGAGGAAATACAGCCATGCATCCAGTTCCTTAAGCTTATTATGGGGCATGGCGCGAAAAATATCAAGAGGAATGTAGATAAAATTCATCAAAGACGGAAGGCTCAGCCCGCTGCCGAAGGAAAAATGGGAGCGGTGTATGTAACGGTCCGGGTGCTGACGGAATTTCCCCGGGCTCTTTTCCATCAGGACGATGACGCAGGCGGGCCGCATGTCCCGGTAGGAGAACTTTTTCCCTTTCTCTTTCCTGATCAGGTCGTACTGGCGCACGAGAAGGTCTGCAGCGTAGCAGAAGCAGCGTTCAACAGGGAAATCGTAGCCGATGCGCTGCATTTCCACGGAGACCAGGCTTCCGTCGGCAAGCTCTACCAGGATGTCCATGATGAGGAGGGAGCTGTCTTCGGAAATGCGTTTTCTCTCCCTCGGGAGCACCTTCCTGACCAGGACGGGCTGCTTCATGATACGGGAGAGGAACCTGTCCAGCCGGCCCGGGTGGTTAACGGGGTCAAACAGGTTCTGGAAAAAAGGGTCATAAGTGGCCTTCAGCCCCCTGTTGCCCATGCAGAATTCCAGAAAGGCTTCCTGCTCCGGGGGCGCGAGGGCGAGGAAGCCGGAAAGCGTGCCGGCATCGCTGTGGATCTGTGCCAGGACATCGCTGCGGAGCCTGGGAGCGCCGAGTACCTGCGGCAGCGGCGTAATGGGTGGAAAAATGGATGATGCGTGACTTTTAGACATAAAGATACCTCCTTAAATGGGACGGCTGCAGATTTGGACTGATGGAATATACCGGATTGAAATCTGAAATGCCGAATGTATTGAGACAGGGGCATTATAGAAAGATGGATTCCCCCTGTACTTCTATATATAGCACAATGGGGGCGATCTGTAAAGAAAAATTTTTACCGTCTGCATCAACTACCAAATTTACAATTGGTAGTGTTATTATGTTCAAAGATATTTTCATGTTACAAGGCAGGGGAAGATTTGGGAGAAGTTATCTGGAGACAGGAAAAAGTTCGCCTTATATGCATGTAAGGCGAACTTTTTTTAATAACTTTAACTATTCTATACTATTTATCCGCACATTGCAAGAGAAATTTTTTCTTTTGCATTTTTTGGCAAATGTGCTGTTTCCAGATAGTCATTTTCTTGATTATATACAGCAAAGTGCTGTCTTTCAGATTGATTTTTCATGATTCTGCTTCTTTTGTTTCCGAAATTCTACTTTGATATCATATTAAAAAACATACATAATTGAATACAATGCATGAATCAGATGCAATCTGCCATTACCGGGATACCGGCATGTCTCTATTCAATTTCCTCTTCTTATTTTGCGCTGTTATAAAGCGGATATTTTCCCGAAAGCCGCTTATTTCCTGCTGAATTCTAAATTTTTGCCTGTATTTATTGCATGATACAATGTTTAATTCTATATGTAAAAGCGAACATTTATAAAGCCTGTTTTTTCAAAAAAGTTCGCCTTACATGCATATAAGGCGAACCTTTTGAAAGGGAAAAAACACAGGAAAGAGCATAATTAT
>CAJUFB010000079.1 GCA_910585805.1 uncultured Acetatifactor sp. | reverse complement strand
CATCTGATTTCCAGATTTCCGGAAGTGCGATTTCATCGCACAAGAATATTCATTCCGGAAGGAGGAAAGGCGCCATCTGCTGAATGTTGTGTTTGCGTTGCCTGCGAAGTATCGTGATGTGATCCATCTTTTCTATTACGAAGATCTTTCCGTAAAAGAAATCGCAAAGGTTACAGGGCGGGCGGAATCCACAGTGACTTCGCAGCTCACCAGGGGAAGAGAGCAGCTGAGGAAAGCGCTGCGTCCCGAATACGAAATGTAACGGAGAAGGTTGAGCTTAAGAAAAGGGGGAGTGGCTTTGGATAAATTTCAGGATGCATATCGGGAAGCAGTGGAGGAGCTGCCGGGGTTTCATATGGATACGGACAGGGTACAGGACGAACTGCATCATTACAAAATGCTGAAGCAGGGCAGGAAATACCTGATCACAAGGGGATGTACCGCAGCGGCTGTGTTCCTTTTGTGCGGCGCCGGGACTGTGGCGGCGAAGAATATCAGGGACAGCATCATCAGGGTAAATGACAGCGGATTTGTCATTACCAGTGAGAATGCGGCGCCGGATACGGAAAACAGGAAGGGGCTTCCGGACACAACCTCCATTTTAAAAACAGGGGGGGTATTTTCCATAGAGGACGATTTCCCTGACGAAGATGCTTTGGAGGAAGTGGAAGTGGTGGAATATGATCCGCAGACGAATGAATATGTTTCGCTGGAAACTTTTTTGGCTCAGTCCGATGTGGCAGCGGAAGTGCCGGTTCCGGATAAAGGGCTTCTGGGGATGGAATTTACAAGTGAGAAGGTGCTTGTGATAGATGGGGGAAAACATATATTTATCTCATTGTATAATGAGGATGAGGATATGTATTTTTCTCTGACGCAGGCCGACAACAGGGGATATGAGAGCTACAGTTCTGCTACTGCCTATATGGGAGAGAGCAGGAATGAGAGAAGCTTTACAAACAGCCAGGGAATGAATTATGTAGTGATTGATTCGGTAGATGAAAATGAGGAAGTTATGTCTGTACATGCAGCCATATCCGTGAACGGCAGAGATCTGACGCTTTCCTTTGAGGGGTTTGATGAGAGTGCGGTGGAGAAGGTTTTGTACGAGTTGGATCTGTCAGGGTATTTTCAGGAATGACGGGCCGGGAGGTCATGTGGAGGGAGCGCAGAGCAGGACAGGAAAATGGCATGTGGTTTGTTCCGGCAGGCAGGTTTGCTTTATGGACTGTGATATTGCAGGGAGTAGATCAACCAGCCATTATCATATAAGAAAGGATGGATAGGGACAAGATGAAGAGAAATATTTTGATATATAACAATCAGACAGGAATTGCTGAGAAGATGATGCCCCTGTGCGCAGGAGAAGGGCTCTCCGTTGTGATAGCTGCCGATGTGGAGGATCTGTATGGAATACTGAAGCGGCTGGAGGTTCATCTGATGTTGGTGGATGTGGAGCTGAACGACAAAGGCTGGGATAAAGGGATTGAGATGATCGCAAACTTAAGGAACAAGAGCAGCATACCGCTGATCGTAGTTTCTGCCCAGTCTGCGGAGACAGCGAAGATCATGGCCCTGGAGGCGGGGGCAGACGATTATGTCACGGCGGACTGCAATCCGCTGGAGCTGCTGGCCAGGATCAAGTCCCAGCTGCGCAGGTATATCCAGCTGGTGAATATGTGCGCCAATATCGACCGGATCTATAAGGTGGATGAGCTGGTGATCGATGACATCCAGAGGAAAGTGACTGTGGAGGGCAGGACTGTGCGTCTGACACCCATAGAATATAAGATACTGCGGCTGTTGGTGCAACAGAAAGGCAAGGTATTTTCCAACAGCCAGATCTACGAGAATATCTGGCATATGCAGGCCATAGGCGCCGATAATACCATAGCGGTACATATCAGGCATATCAGAGAGAAGATAGAGAAAAATCCCAAAGAACCCAGGTATCTGAAGGTGGTCTGGGGCAATGGGTATAAGGTGGGGTGAATTCCTGGCGAAAGTGCCAGTTTCAGGGTGGGCTGTAACAGCCTGCCCTTTTTTACGAAAGATTTCTCTCCGCAATTGACAAACGTCATGTCATATCTTATGATGTATACTGCAGACCGTCGGGATTTACAGTGATGCCTTCGGGAAAATACCTGGCTGGCGGTCTGCAGTCGGGTTACACTGCAAATTCAATCGGTGCGCAGTATATACTGCTTAACAGTTAAAATTTCCAAGTAACCCGACTACATAACGCCAGCCATATACGTTTAACCAGTGCGGTACGGTAAATTCTGGCGTTATGTAGTATAAATTGAATCAGTTTGTGCAGATAAGGATATTGGGCGGGACATGCGCGGAACCGGAAAAACAGCGCATCTCCTGGCCAGTACCCGGAGGATTTACGGATGCATGCTCTGGCAGCCGGAAATTCTCTGCATACAGGGTACTGGGCAGGACATGTGCGGAACTGGAATGGGAGGAACTACGAAAATGGATGGAGTGCAGTTGAGGAGCCGGATGACCGGCATGGAAGGACAAAAGTCCGGGCAGACGGAGGGAGCGCGGAAGGGAATCAGCGGAAGCACTGTCAAGATCGTGGCGGTGATCTCCATGTTGATTGACCATACAGCGGCAGCGGTTCTGACCAGGCAGATCATGGCAAATGGTTATCTGAATGCCGTCACAGGGACTGAGAGTCAGCTGATCGCCTGGCTGACGGAGAATATGGTGCTGTTTTACGGGATGCAGATCATGCGGTTGATTGGCAGGCTGGGCTTTCCGATCTTCTGTTTTCTGTTGGTGGAAGGATTCCAGAGAACCCGGGATGTGAGAAAATACGCTTTGCGTCTGGGCATTTTTGCGCTGATTTCAGAGATTCCCTTTGATCTTGCGGTTACGGGAAATCCTTTCCATTTGGGGTATCAGAATGTATATTTTACATTGCTGCTGGGACTTCTGGGGATGTGGGGATATGCCTTTTTTGACAGATGTGAGAAGGAGGAGAATGAGCTTGCAGGGCCTTTGCGTATCTTTCTCACGGTTACGGGAGTGCTTGCGCCGGCTGCTTTTGTGATAGTTTTCATGGTGCAGCCGTCTGGTAATGGGACAGGAGAGCAGATGATGTTAACGGTGGGGATTCTGTGCGCCGTCACCGTCCTGGCGCTGGTGCTGTATGGCAGTAAGAAAGGGTTCCGCCGTGTGCAGACAGTCTGCGCAGATATCACTGTGATGACGGCAATGATGTTTCTGGCGGAGTATCTGCGCACGGATTATGGCGGAATGGGCGTGCTGACGATTACGGCCATGTATCTGTTCCGGAAGCACAGGGTGGCGGCCATGCTGGCAGGCTGTGTAGTGCTGACATTCCTGACGGTCAGTGAGATCCCGGGTTTTCTGGCGGTGATTCCCATTGCTTTATATAATGGGAAGAGAGGTCTGAAGATGAAATATTTCTTTTATGCGTTTTATCCGGCGCATCTGCTGATACTGTATGTGATCTCGGTCCTGCTGGGGTTGGGCAGTATTGTATTACTGTGAAAGTCTTGAATCTTGCCTGCGGAAACCGCGCAGCCCGAATAAGCTCTCTTGCTTATAGGGCAAGACAACTGTGCGCCAACCCTGCTTCCCAAAGGCGGCACGCCTTGCGGGTTTGTGTGCATCCACAGTAAACCTCCCAGACTTTCATGCAGGGTGGAGCAGCGTCAGCCGGGGATGAACATGATATATACGGACGGAAAAACGTGGAAGAAAGGATGTAATTATGCTGGAAGTAATGGATCTGACAAAAAAATACGGAAAGACTCTGGCGGCGGACCATATCGGATTCACGGTGCCGGACGGGCGGATCGGGATTTTGTTAGGACCTAACGGGGCGGGAAAGTCTACCGTGATCAAGAGCATTGCCGGATTGCTGCGGTATAAAGGCATGATCCGGATTCAGGGACAGGATGCCAGAAGCCTGGAGGCGAAACGGAGCTTTGCCTATGTGCCGGAGCTGCCCTATATGTACGATGCCCTGACAGTGAGGGAGCATATTGAATTTATAACCAGGGCATATGGGACGGCTGTCACGGAGGAGGAAGCGGAGCGCCTGCTTGGGCGGTTCGAATTGACGGATAAACAGGAAAAGCTGGGGAATGAGCTTTCCAAGGGAATGATGCAGAAGGTCAGCATCTGCTGCGCGCTGGTGATCAGGCCCAGGGTCATTTTGCTGGACGAGCCTATGGTGGGGCTGGACCCTGCGGCGATCAAGGAACTGAAAACGGTGATCCTGGAGCTGAAGGCGGATGGGTGTACGGTTCTGATCAGCACCCATATGCTGGAGATGGTAAAGGAGCTGTGGGATGTGACTTTTGTGATGGATAAAGGGCATATCGTCGGGACTTACCCCAGAGAGGCTGTTGCAGACGAAGATCTGGAGGCATTGTATTTTTCCGTGACAGGGCAGGCAGACAGAAAGGAAGGAATATAGGCCATGGGGGCAGTGGGATATCTCTATCTAAGGACATTGCGCAACCGTATCAGGAGGGCGCTGCGAAAACCGGTTACCTATTTTTATCTTGTACTGATACTGTTTTATATGACTGCAGTCCCCATGTCGCTGCGGATGACAGTGGATACGCTGGGGGCGGATTCGGCCCATGGGCTGGTAACGGTACTGACAGTATTTGCATTCTGGACAATTCCGGCGAATCTGATCGCTTATGCCAGACGAAAAGGTCTGGTGTACAGGAACAGTGATGTGCATTTTCTGTTTCCGGCTCCGGTGAGTCCGAAGCAGGTGCTGCTGTATGCACATTTCAGGACATTGGCAATGCTGCTGGTTTTGAACCTTTTTGTCATTATCTGCGGAAAGGTGCTGTTTCATGCGGAAGGCTGGAGGCTGGCTGTCTATTTTGTGTTTTCCGTTTTTATTGAGAATCTGCTGGAGGCCAGTATCATGCTGCTGATGTACGGCTCCGAACGTCTGGGAGAGAAGCAGAGAGGTCTGGTGGTGAAGGCTGCTTACGGGCTGACTGGAATTCTGGTGGTGATGGGAATCCTGGCTTATCTCCGCGGGGGATTAAGCCTGCAGACGGTGACGGACTATCTGCACAGTGACCTGGTTCTGCTGGTGCCGGTTATCGGGTGGTATGTCGCGGTGCTGCATCTGTTGTTTCTGGGGGCAACCACGGTAAACGTGGCGGGAACGATCTGTTATATCCTGTTGGTGGCTGTGGCGCTGGCAGCCGCCTGGAGGATGAAATGTACAGGGGATTTCTATGAGGATGCCATAAAATATGCCGAGGACTATGAGGCGGTGCTGGAGAGCCGCAGGCAGGGCAATGCCCAGAGCCGGCCGGGCAGAAAACAGAAGTTCGGTAAGGCCAGAGTAAACTGGAACGGAAGCGGCGCCAGGGCTTTATTTTACAGACAGCTTTTGGAATACAAAAAGAGCAGATATTTCATATTTGACGGAGGTACCGTAGTAGCTGTGCTGGCGGGCGCGGCGGTGGCATATCTCTCCGTTTGGGAAGATGGCTTTGGGGCATTGGAAAATTTTGCGCCGTTTGTGATCCCGGCTGTATCCGCTTATGTCATTTTCATCTTTACGGCTTTAAACGGGAAGTGGGCAAAGGAACTTCTGTCGCCTTATACTTATCTGATACCGGATACGGTTTTCAGAAAGCTGATCAACGCTACAGCGATGCAGCACATTCAGAGCCTGCTGAACGCCTGCCTGATCACCTTGCCGGGTGCCATTGCCATGAGGCTGTCACCATTGGTCACGGCATTGGCCATCCTGTTTTACGTAGTCCTGTCGGCAAATAAGCTCTATGCTCTGGCAGTGGCGGAAGCAGTATGCGGCAGCACTCTGGGCAGGGTTGGAAAACAACTGCTGCAGATGCTGATCCAGGGCATGGCGGTGATGGCGGCGGTAATAGGCGGAGTGCTGGGAATGGCAGTGGGCGGCGTTGTGCAGGCCTATGTACTGATGGATGTATTTCTGGTGTTGTTCACTGCCATTTTCATGGTGATCGCCATGTTGAATTTTTATAATATGGAGACAGCATAGTTTCGACCACATTGACTTTCCATAACCGGAATGGTAAGATGTGTAAAGAAATTGTTCTGCCCGTGCCAGGGTGTGGAGGGCATACGCGGAACTATTAATAAGAAGGGAGAAGAAATGATCAACAAACTGATAACCAAAATTCGTAAAACCAATGCACCCATCGTAGCAGGTCTGGACCCGATGATGAAGTATGTGCCGGAACATATCCGGAAAGCGGCTTTTGCGGAGCACGGCGAGACTCTGGAAGGCGCGGCGGAGGCCATCTGGCAGTATAATAAGGGGATCGTAGATGCCATCTATGACCTGGTGCCCGCGGTGAAGCCCCAGATCGCCATGTATGAGCAGTTCGGGATTCCGGGACTGGTCACTTTTCAGAAGACGGTAGATTACTGCAGGGAAAAGGATTTGGTGGTCATTGGGGATGTGAAGCGCGGCGACATCGGTTCCACATCTGAGGCATATGCGGTGGGACATCTGGGAAAAGTGCAGGTGGGAAATCATTTTTACAGCGCATTTGGCGAGGATTTCGCAACGGTGAACCCTTATCTTGGTTCTGACGGGGTGAAGCCGTTTCTGAAGGTATGTGCGGAGGAGAAGAAGGGAATCTTTGTGCTGATCAAGACATCCAATCCCAGCAGCGGGGAACTGCAGGATCGTCTGGTAAAGGCAGCGGCCGGAGCGGAAGCGGCAGAAGAAAACAGAGACAGGCCGCTGTACGAAATTGTGGGCAGATATGTTGCGGAGTGGGGAGAGCAGTGCATGCCTCAGGAAGGTCCCTACAGCTATGTGGGAGCCGTAGTGGGCGCCACTTACCCTGAACAGGGCAGGATCCTGCGGAAGATGATGCCGAAGGCGTTTATTCTGGTGCCCGGTTACGGCGCCCAGGGGGGAAAGGGCGCGGATCTGGTGCATTTCTTTAACGAGGATGGCCTGGGGGCGATCATCAATTCTTCCAGGGGGATCATTGCGGCGTATCAGCAGGAGAAATATGCCCGTTTCGGAGAGCAGGGCTATGCGGATGCTTCCAGGGCAGCAGTGCTGGATATGAAGGAGGACATTGCCTCGGCGCTGGAACAGCGCTGTTAAGCGCTCAGGTTATCCGTATTTTTCGCTGTGGCTTTGCGGGACAGAGCTGGAATGAGGCGGATTTTACCGGGTTTCAGAAAACTTTAATAATCAGTTTCTTGACAACCGTTCAATTATGGTACAAAATAAAATACAGTGCAGTGGGCTTTCGCATGGGGAGAAAGGGCCGGCAGAGGGTCTGCCAGTGTATCTCCATGCCCTGGAAGGCCAGGAAGGATGGATAGGAAATGACAAAAATAGACGTATTTTCCGGATTTCTGGGAGCGGGCAAAACCACTCTGATCAAGAAGCTGTTGAAGGAGGCATTGGACGGCAGCAAAACGGTGCTGATTGAAAATGAGTTTGGCGAGATCGGTATTGACGGAGGCTTCCTGAAGGAATCGGGAATCGAGATCAAGGAGATGAATTCCGGCTGTATCTGTTGTTCTCTGGTAGGAGATTTCGGTACCTCTCTGAAGGAGGTTATCGAGACTTATGCGCCGGAGCGTATCCTGATCGAGCCTTCGGGTGTAGGGAAGCTTTCCGATGTGCTGAGGGCAGTGGAGAATGTGGCTGCTGATCTGGAAGTGCAGGTGAACAGCGCGGTGGCTGTGGTGGATGCCGCCAAAGCAAAGATGTATATCAAGAATTTCGGCGAGTTTTTTATCAACCAGATCGAATATGCCGGGACGATTTTGCTGACCAGGACAGATAAGATCAGCGCAGAGAAACTGCAGGAGAGTGTGAAACTGGTGCGGGAGCATAATGACAAGGCTGTCATAATCACCACGCCTTTGGATGATCTGGAAGGAAAAGCGGTTCTTGAGACCATAGAGGGAGCGGATACTCTGGAAGAGATGATGAAGGAAATGCTGGAGCATGCGAAGGAAGAGCATGAGCATCATCATCACGAGGGAGAGTGCTGTGGACATCATCATGATGAGGAAGGTCATGAGCATCACCACCATGAGGGGGAGTGCTGCGGTCATGGGCATCACCATGAGGAAGAGGGTCATGAGCATCACCATCACGAGGGAGAGTGCTGCGGTCATGATCATCACGGCCATCACCATGCAGATGAGGTTTTCACCAGCTGGGGCAAGGAATCCCCCGTTAAATTTTCCATCGAGAAGATTGAAAGCATCCTGACCGCCCTGGACAGCGGCGATTATGGCAATATTCTCCGGGCAAAGGGAATGGTTCCTTCAGAAGAAGGCACATGGGTTTACTTCGACTATGTTCCCGAAGAGCATGACATCAGGACGGGAAAGCCGGCGGTGACCGGGAAATTCTGTGTGATAGGTGCGGAATTGAAAGAGGATAAGCTGGAGGAGCTGTTTGGCTGACAATAAAATCTGTGATAAGGTATAACAGGCGGCAAGGGTATCGCTACATGTTGCCATATGCATGGCAGGAAAAGGTGAAGTCTTTTATGTCATGGGCAGGAGAAAAGGTGTATCCGTGCTGCTTTGAGTACCTGAATCGGAAAGGCATGGATCAAAGAAAATGAAACCTGTATATGTGATTAACGGTTTTTTGGAGAGCGGGAAGACAGAATTTATCAGCTTTACTCTGGCACAGAACTATTTTCAGGTCGAAGGCAAGACATTGCTGATCCTCTGCGAGGAAGGGGAAAACGAATATGATCCTGCGCTTTTACAGAAAAGCCGCACAGAAGTGGAGCTGATTGAGCGGGAAGAAGATTTCAATCCGGCAAACCTGACAGCCCTGGAGAAGCGCCACAAGCCTGAACGTATCATTATAGAGTATAATGGTATGTGGAATTATAAAAATGCAAAACTTCCCTGGTACTGGACCATAGAGCAGCAGATCACCACCATTGACGGCTCTACATTTCCCATGTACTATACCAATATGCGTTCGCTGCTGGCGGAGATGATACGCAAATCGGAGATGATCATCTTCAACCGCTGTGATTCGGTCAGAGAGCAGCTGAATTCCTACAAAAGAAATATTAAGGCGGTAAATCCCAATGCGGATGTTATCTTTGAAGACTCCAAGGGAGAGATTGACGAGATCTTTGAGGAGGATCTGCCATATGACCTGAATCAGCCCATTATCGAGCTGGACAATGAAGGATACGGAATCTGGTATCTGGATTCCATGGATCATCTGGAGCGGTATGAGGGAAAGACTCTGCGGTTTGTGGCCATGGTGCTGAAACCGGAGACGTTTCCCAGGGGGTATTTCGTGCCCGGGCGCATGGCCATGACCTGCTGCGCGGATGATATGGCTTTTCTGGGGTATGCCTGTGAATATGCGGGAGCGGATGAACTGAAGCAGAAGGAATGGGTGAAGGTGACTGCCAGGGTGGCAAAGGAATATTGGGCGGATTACAAGGGGGAAGGTCCGATCCTGCATGCCGTCAGTGTGGAGAAAACCAAAGCGCCCAGGGATTCGGTTATCAGTTTCTCATGAAGTCGAATGTGCCGCAAAGGGGGCGCATCTTTTATCGGAAGCGAAGGGATGCTTCCTATAAGACGTATTTCCGGACGGGGCAGAATGGTAAATTCTGGCGGCTTTGAGTATAAAATGCAGTAAAGCTTTCTGCGGGGGAGTATATTACGGAGATTTGGAATGGAAAAGAAAAATTCCGATGAAAAAGAGATACAGCAGCTGAAAAACCGTTTCCACGATCTGGCGGAGAAATCTTTCCGGCAGGGTATTTATACCTTTACCGGCTTTCTGGGCTTAAGCGACCAGGATTTGTTCTGGCAGGAGGAAAAGGGATTAAAATATGCGGGTTACAGTCTGAACGGAGGGTACGAGGGCGCGGAGCGGGTTCTGGTTCGTTTCGGCAGCCCGGAGGAACTGGGATACGAAACGGAATTTCCGATTGTCTGTATCAGGATTGCGCCTCTTGCGCGGAAATTTGCGGATGAACTGTCCCACAGGGATTTCCTGGGGGCGCTGATGAACCTGGGAATTGAGAGGAACACCATCGGCGATATCAAGGTTTCTGACGCTGAGGCGTATCTTTTTTGTCTGGATTCCATTTCCGATCATATCTGCGGGAACCTGGCACAGGTTAAACATACCAGTGTGAAGTGCAGCCTTGAGGAGGACATTGGGGCGCTTCCGAAAGAGGAGCCGTTTTCCGTGAATCTGCATGTGCCTTCTCTGCGGGCGGATGCGGTGCTGGCAAGAGTCTGTGATCTGTCCCGGGAGAAGAGCATCGAGCTTTTCCGGGCAGGGAAGGTTTATATAAACGGCCGCCGCTGTGAGAACAATTCCCGGCAGCTGAAATCCGGAGAAACGGTAAATGCCAGGGGATTCGGGAAATTTACGTTGTCCGGGGAGCCAAGGGAGACCAGGAAGGGCAGGCTGGCGGTTGAAGCGGAAGTGTTCCGGTGATATTATACTGCGCACCGATTGAATTTGCAGTACATTATGATATTCTGAGTCAGGCAAATATCTGCGATATAGGAGATGATTCGTCCGCAACATGATGAATCAAGTCTGGATCTGGAGAATACACGCTGCAAAACCGGTCTGGGCTGCTATTTGAAGTATATTCATGATGAAGCATACTTCGGCCATTCAGGCAGTAATTTTGTTTACAAATCACGAATAAATTTTTCTGTCAGAAACGGAAATGGCTGCTGCGTGTTGGTTAACTCTGATATTGCGGTCCCATTGATTGAAAAGATACAGGACTTTTTCCTGCAGCAGTTATTTTCCGACAACTCCTGAAATAAGATGTGAGAGGTTCTTATGTATCCATATACGATAACACAATGGCTTTTCTTTTTTTATATTTACTGCTTTGCCGGATGGTGCATTGAATCTGCCTATGTTTCGATTCATGAGAAAAAGCTGACAAACCGCGGTTTTATGAGAGGTCCGTTCCTGCCGTTGTACGGAAGCGGGGCAATTATGATGCTGGTGGTGTCCATGCCTTTTCAGGAGAGTATTGTATTGACTTATCTGGCCGGCTGTGTGGGTGCTACCGTCCTGGAATATGTGACAGGCGTAACCATGGAGGCGCTGTTCAAGATGCGTTACTGGGACTATTCGGATAAGCCCTTTAATTTTCAGGGACATGTCTGCCTCGGAACATCGCTGGCGTGGGGTTTTTTGACAATTCTGATGACGGAAGTTGTGCATGTTCCGGTGGAACATTTTGTGCTCTCCATTCCGGGCATGCTGCTGGTGGTACTGACCAATGTGCTGACGGTGGGGATTGCGGCTGATTTTGCGCTTTCTTTCAAGGCTGCCATCGATATCCGGGATGTGCTGATGAAGATGGAACAGGTAAAGCGGGAAATGGTGCATATCCAGAAGCGGCTTGACGTCATCATTGCTCTGACGAACCAGGGAGTGACGAATTATAAGTCGGCCATGGCAGAGAATGTGAGCGCAGTGAAGGAAGAGTTGGCCGAAGGCATGGGCATGTGCATCGACGATGTGAAATCCGGTATTGAGAGTAAGCTGGAGACGGCTAAAAATATCGTGCTGGCAAAACCTGCGGAGTATTTTGTGGGAATCAAGGAAGAGATTCAGGAACTGAAAACAAAGTATGCCGTCAATGTTGCGGACAGAGACCGGCTTGGAAGGATCAGGGATTTCTTCCAGAGAGATATGATCCGTTCCAATCCCAGAATGACTTCAAGGAAGTATGACGAGGCTTTTGAAGAGCTGAAGAAAAGGATGGCGGAGAGGAAGGATAAAAAGGACTGACTTTTACTGCGCATTGATGTGATTTGCGGTAAACTGCAGCAAAGCCAATATTACTACGGCGGCTTTAGGCGAATATTAGAAATAAAAATGGCGTAACCCTTGTCTTATTGAGGGTACGCCATTTTTATTCCTCTCGTGCTTGTAGGAAAAGGCTTGCAGTGATGGTATTGTGGGGCCTAAGACCTGGGCTGTATTGGTGGCATATTAAACAGGGCTATCCGGCCTCCTGTTTGCTTCTGTAGCATAAAATATCGGGGATGGGATTGTAGAACCCCGATATATCTGATAATTAATCCAAGATAGTTTTTGCCGATTTTTTGCCGTTAGCAACACGTTAGCGACAAATGAAATTGGAACACGCATATTGGCGGGAATTTGAAAAACAAAAATTTAAGGGAATCTTAAAGAATTTCCCGGTTTTTTATTAAAAGGCGTTTTGTTACAATAAGCACATAGATGAAACGCCGGTTAACATAAGTGTGAAAAGGCGGGTTTGTCTCCTGCAATTTTGTATGAGAAAGGATATAGAAAATGTACCATATTTTAATCTGTGATGATGAACGGGATATTGTGAATGCATTGAAAATATATCTGCATGATCCCAACTATGTGCTGCATGAAGCTTTTAACGGGAAGGAAGCGCTGAAGATCGTGGGAGAGCAGGAGATACATCTGGTGCTGATGGATATCATGATGCCGGAGATGGACGGGATAGAAGCCATGGTAAAGATCCGGGAAAAGAGCAATGTGCCGGTTATCCTGCTGACAGCGAAATCTGAGGACACGGATAAGATCCTGGGTCTGACAGTAGGGGCAGATGACTATATCACGAAGCCGTTCAACCCGGTGGAGGTGTCTGCCAGAGTGAAATCCCAATTGCGCAGGTACATGCAGCTGGGAGCGGGCAATGTCAGACAGGAACTGCTATGCTGCGGCGGCATAGAACTGGATGATGCTCAGAAAAAGGTGATGCTGGATGGAGAGGAGGTATCTCTGACTCCTACGGAATACGAGATCCTGAAGCTTTTGATGCAGCATCCGGGACAGGTATTTTCTCCCAGAGAGATATATCGGAGGATCTGGAATGATCTGCCCTACGGCAGCGAAAATACGGTGGCGGTACATATACGGCATATCAGGGAGAAGCTGGAGATCGATCCGGCGGAGCCAAGGTATCTCAAGGTGGTGTGGGGCCAGGGCTACAAATGTGAAAAGATTTCTTAGAAATCCAGATTTTATATAGTGCAAAGATTTCTTTAGATATCCTGAACACGGAAAGGAAGGGCAGAAGATGAGAATGCGTTATGAAGGAGAAAACGGGACAGAAGGCTGGGCTGAAGAGAATCCTGAAAAGCAGGGGGCGGGAAACGAATATACGATTCAGTGGGAGGATGAGGAGGATAGTGCTGCCCGTGAGCCGCGCAGAAAAAGGGGATTCCGCCTGACAGGGTCCATGGGGGCAAAAATAGCTGCGTTTTTTCTGCTGGCGGCGTCCTGCCTGGTGGGACTTGGGGCGGGATTGATGTGTCTGTATATGGAGAGCCGGGGATTTTATACAAAGAACCTGGATTCCGTTCTGATGGATATTATGAGTCCGCTGTGTCATAGTTTTGCGTATACTGCCGAAAGTTATATAGAGCAGGGGAATATGAGCGCGGTTGCAGAGCTGTGCAGTGAGTCCAATTTCGATATGACATTGATCCATGTGGAGAATGACGCAGGGGAAACGATATTGTGGAGCTCGGAAAATGAGAGGGAAACAGAGCTTGCAACAGAAATCTATTTTGTATATGAAAAAAAGGAAAAAACGGTCCGCATTAACGGATATACTCTGGAGGATGGGGAATGGTACATACTCCGGATCTGTCTGGATCCTGATTTTCCGCAGGAAGATGATTTCCGGACAATGGCCGGAAGGGCGGAATATTGGTATGGCATACGATATATCCTGATCGCAGTGTCGGCTGTAAGTTTCTTCCTGTGTCTGAACTGTTTTCTGTTTCTCATGTGCAGCGCGGGGCACCGCAATGGCCGGAAGGGAATTGTGCCAGGTGCGCTGAGCACAATTCATCTGGATGTTTTAACTGTGCTTTTTGTGGGCGGGGCCAAAGTCTTTGTTTTTTACATGGTAGAGAAGATACCTTATGTCAATGATAGGGTTCAGTTGGTTTTGCTGACACTGGGAGGAACGGTTCTGGTAGTCTGGCTGACTTTCTACTGTATGGATTTTGCACTGAGGGTGAAGCGTGGCAGATGCTGGAGATATAGCCTGGTCTACGTGACACTGCGGCAGATCGGCAGGATACTGCGCTTTCTGGGCAGGGAGCTGGCAAGGCTGGTGGGAGAGCTTCCCCTGGTCATGACCACGCTCACCGTATATCTGGGAATTTGTATTCTGGAATTTATTGGGGTGATCCTGTTTATAAACAGCAGCGAAGGCGTTGTGCTGTGGGGGATGGAAAAGGTGGTCCTGCTGTTTGCGGTTCTGTATATTGCCCTGATGTGCAGGAAGCTCTTGAAAGCCAGCCGGAAGCTGGCTGACGGAGAGGAGAATTACCGGGTGGATACATCCAGGATGTTCGGCGCTTTCCGGGAGCATGGGGAGTATCTGAACAGCCTGGGACTGGGGATTTCCAAAGCTGTGGAAGCGCGTACCAGAAGCGAGCGGATGAAGACGGAGCTGATCTCAAATGTATCTCATGATCTGAAGACACCGTTGACTTCAATAGTCAATTATGCGGATCTGATCTGGGAAGAGGCGAATTCAGAGGGAAATGCTTCCGGAGATCAGCCGGCGGACAGCCGGGTTTCCGGGGAATGGAAGCCGATAGATACGCATTCCGGGCAGGACGCTCTCACAGGGACGGATACAGGGGAGCAGATGCTGCAGGCATCCGCAGGCAACGGGAAGATAAAGGAGTATGCGGAAGTGCTGCTGCGTCAGTCCAGACGGCTGAAAAAGCTGCTGGAGGATCTGGTGGAGGCTTCCAAGGCTACCACTGGGAATCTGGAGGTAAACCTGGAACCCTGTGAAGTGGGAGTACTGCTTTCCCAGGCGGCGGGGGAATATCAGCAGCGCATGGAGGAGAAGCATCTGGAACTGATCATCCGTCAGTCGGAGGAGGCGGTGACTATCCTGGCAGACGGCAGGCGGCTGTGGAGGATATTTGAAAACCTGCTGAACAATATCTGCAAATACGCTCAGGAAAATTCAAGGGTTTATCTGAATGTTGAGGCGAAAGAAAAAGAGGTGCGTATCATTTTCCGGAATATGTCCAAATACCCGCTGGACATTTCGGCAGAAGAACTGGAGGAACGGTTTGTGAGAGGAGATAAATCCCGACATATGGAGGGCAACGGGCTGGGGCTGTCTATTGCAAAAAGTCTGGCGGAACTGCAGAACGGCCGGATGGAGATTGTGACGGACGGGGATCTGTTCAAAGTGGCGTTGTGTTTTCGGCAGTATTTTGGTGAGTAGTCTCCGTATAAGCTTCCGGATATACCCGCTGACGCCGGGTGTGCGTCAGCGGTGTATCCGGAGGCGGAAGCGCTCAGCGGTATCCCAGGATATCAGTTCCACTTCGCAGATGCCATATACTTCTCGTCGCAGTACTTGCAGCGGTATATCTCCTTTTTGGGATCCGCCAGGTAGAAGATATGGGGCAGCTCCTGCTCGATGGAGGTGATGCATCTGGGATTGTGGCAGTGGATGACATTTCTGATCTGCCCGGGCAGTGTAAGCACTTTTTTCTCCACGATCTCACCGTTTTTGATCACATTGACTGTGATGTTGTGGTCAATATAGGCAAGCACATCCAGATCCAGCATATCGATGTCGCATTCTACCTTCAGAATGTCTTTTTTCGCCATTTTATTGCTTCTGGCATTTTTTATGATGGCTACGGTGCAGTCCAGCTTGTCCAGCTGCAGATGGTCATAGATATCCAGACTTTTGCCTGCCTTGATATGGTCAAGTACGAAGCCTTCTTCGATTTTTCCTACATTCAGCATATTGTATCATTCCTTTCTGCCGTCTATTTTTTATACTGCGCGTCACTGTGCTTGAAAGAATCCTGTTCTCTGAAACCGTAATGAATTCAGGTCAGGTATGCAGGGGCAGCATGCCTGAAAGATTCGCTGCGGCTATACTGTGATTTCCAGCAGAGTCAGTATCAACGCCATGCGCACATATACGCCGTATTGCGCCTGCCTGAAATATACGGCCCTGGGGTCGTCGTCCACTTCCACGGAGATCTCATTGACTCTGGGCAGAGGGTGGAGCACCAGCATGTCCTTTTTGGCCAGGTTCATCCGCTCCGTGTTCAGGATATAGAAATCCTTTAAGCGGACATAATCCTCTTCATTGAAGAAACGTTCCTTCTGCACTCTGGTCATATACAGCAGGTCCAGTTCAGGCATGACATTTTCCAGTCGGATGACCTCTTTGAAGGGGATGCAATTCTCTTTCAGCATGTCCGTGATATAATCAGGGACTCTCAGTTCCTCGGGAGAGATAAAAATAAAGCGGATATCCTCGTACCGCACCAGGGCATTGATCAGAGAGTGCACGGTCCGCCCGAATTTCAGGTCGCCGCACAGTCCGATGGTAAAGCCGCCCAGGTATCCTTTCAGGCTGCGGATGGTCAGAAGGTCCGTCAGCGTCTGGGTGGGGTGGTGATGACCGCCGTCTCCGGCGTTGATGACCGGGATGCCGGATTTCTCAGCAGCGACCATAGGGGCGCCTTCCTTGGGATGCCGCATGGCGCAGATATCAGCGTAGCAGGAGATGACGCGGATGGTGTCGGATACGCTTTCGCCCTTGGTGGCGGAAGAAGAAGCGGCATCCGAGAACCCCATAACTCTCCCGCCCAGACGTATCATTGCGGATTCAAAGCTTAGCCGGGTACGGGTGCTGGGTTCATAGAAGCAGGTGGCGAGGATTTTTCCGTCACAGGCATGGGCATATTTTTCGATATTGCGTTCAATGTCGTTTGCCAGATCGAAAATCCGGTCAAGCTCCGCTGTGGTAAGATCAAGAGGGCTCATTAGATGTCTCATAGTTTGTTTTCCTCATTTCTGTGCGTTTTTTATGATATACTGCAGACCGCCAGATTTGCAGTGATGTCTCCGGGAAAATACCTGGCTGG
>CAJUFB010000078.1 GCA_910585805.1 uncultured Acetatifactor sp. | reverse complement strand
GCTTCAAGGTGGAGGGGCGCATGAAGACGGCGCTGTACATCGCCACGGTGGCCCGGACCTACCGCAGGGCCATAGACGATTATTTCGTCTCCGGGGAGTGCTACCGGGCGAATCTGGACTGGTACAGGGCGGAGATCTCCAAGTGCACCTACCGCCAGTTCACCACGGGCTTCTACTTCGGCAGGCCTGCCGGGGAGGCCCAGATTTATGACAACAGCACTTATGTGAACGAATATATCTATCTGGGGAACATCCAGGAGGTGGCTGCGGGCGATGCGCTGCCATGGACGCAGGGGATGGAAGACAGGGGTGTCTTCGCCCTGGCCCGGCTGGAGCAGCGCAATAAATTTTCCGTGGGAGAGGCCATTGAGATCATGAAGCCGGACGGGAGGAACGTGCCGGTGACCGTGGAGGCCATGTACAACGGGGAAGGGGAGGCGGTGGAGAGCTGCCCCCATGCCAGGGAGACGATATGGGTGAGGCTTTCCGAGACGCCAGCTCCCTGGGATCTGCTGCGGCGGGAGAACCGCGCGGAGGCGCAGGCAGAGGTGTGAGGATCGGCGGCGGAATCCGGAATCCGGGACGGCAGGGGCCGGAGGCTTGTGTATTCCGCCGGGCCTGGTAAGCCGGCCCTCCCAAGCCTCTATGCAACCTGCCCTGCCTTTGGCGGGGGAGGGCGCTTTTTTTGGCGGAAAACGAGAAATGACATTTGGGGTATTGCATTTTGGGGGAAATTAGGGTATTTTATAGAAAATGAAACGTTGGCACTGCTGTATGCCGCCGTTTCCACATATCGGCATTCAATGAGCGAGGAGGTTCCATGGTAAGGTGTTACTTTGGGACTTTTTTTATATGGCGGATTCTCGGGATGCGGTCCATGGAGGACAGGGAGAGACAGAAGGGAGAAGGAAAATGTGTGAAGTAGTGAAGGTAGAAGAGATTTTTGCCAGCAAGGTGTTCACCTTTGGCAAGATGAAGGAGAGACTGCCCAGGAGCGTCTATAAAGAAGTCAGGAAAATCATGGATCAGGGGGGCGAGCTGTCCCTGGCGGCCGCGGACGTGGTGGCAAAGGCCATGAAGGACTGGGCCGTGGAGAACGGCGCCACCCATTACACCCACTGGTTCCAGCCCCTTACTGGCATCACGGCGGAGAAGCACGACGCTTTCGTGACGCACCCGGATGAGGACGGCAAAATGATCATGGAGTTCTCCGGCAAGGAGCTGATTAAGGGCGAGCCTGACGCCTCCTCCTTCCCCTCAGGAGGCCTGCGGGCCACGTTCGAGGCCAGGGGCTACACGGCCTGGGACATCACCTCCCCGGCGTTCCTGAAGGAGGACGCCACGGGAGTCATCCTCTGCATCCCCACGGCATTCTGTTCCTACACCGGGGAGGCCCTGGACAAGAAGACCCCGCTGCTGCGCTCCATGGAGGCAATCAGCCAGCAGGCGCTGCGCATCGTGCGGCTCTTTGGCAACGAAGGGGCCACGAAGGTAGTGGCCAGCGTAGGGCCGGAGCAGGAGTACTTTCTTGTGGACAGAGAAAAGTACCTTCAGCGGGAGGATCTCATCTTCGCCGGGCGCACCCTGTTCGGCGCTCCCGCGCCCAAGGGCCAGGAGCTGGAGGACCATTACTTCGGCACCATCCGCGAGCGGGTGGGCGCATATATGAAGGACCTGAACGTGGAGCTGTGGAAGCTGGGGGTGACGGCCAAGACCCAGCACAACGAGGTGGCCCCGGCCCAGCATGAGCTGGCTCCTGTCTATGAGACGGCCAACATCGCGGTTGACCACAATCAGTTAGTTATGGAGACCATGAAGAAGGTGGCGGGCCGCCATGGCTTGACCTGCCTGCTCCACGAGAAGCCCTTCGCCGGAGTGAACGGCTCCGGCAAGCACAACAACTGGTCCCTGGGCACGGACAATGGGGTGAACTTGCTGGATCCCGGCGAGACCCCCAACGAGAACATCCAGTTCCTGCTGGTGCTGGCCTGCGTCATCAAGGCTGTAGACACCCATGCGGACCTCCTGCGCCAGAGCGCGGCGGATGTGGGCAACGACCACAGGCTGGGGGCAAACGAGGCCCCTCCCGCCATCATCTCCATCTTCCTGGGGGAGCAGCTGGAGGATGTGGTGAAGCAATTGGTGGAGACCGGCGAGGCGGCCCATTGCCTGGAGGGCGGCAAGCTGGAGACTGGCGTGTCCACGCTGCCCGACCTGGAGAAGGATGCCACAGACAGGAACCGCACATCGCCCTTTGCCTTCACGGGGAACAAGTTCGAGTTCCGCATGGTAGGCAGCGCGGATTCCATCGCCAGCCCCAACACCACCCTGAACGCCATCGTGGCGGAGGCTTTCTGCGAGGCGGCCGACAGGCTGGAGCAGGCGGAGGACTTCGATTTGGCGGTGCACGACCTGATCAAGGAGTACATGGGGGCACACCAGAGAATCGTCTTCAATGGCGACGGCTACTCCGAAGACTGGGTGGCGGAGGCCGAGAGGCGGGGCCTGCCCAACATCAAGTCCATGGTGGAGGCGGCCTGTACCCTGACCACGGACAAGGCGGTGAAGCTCTTCGAGAAGTTCGGCATCTTCACCAAGGTGGAGCTGGAGTCCAGGGAGGAGATCATCTACGAGACCTATGCAAAGACCATCAACATCGAGGCCAACACCATGATTGACATGGCCGGCAAGAAATACATCCCTGCCGTGGTGAAGTATACCAGGCAGCTTGCGGACGCGGTGGTGGCCGTCAGGGAAGCCGGGGTGGAGCCTGTGGTGCAGGCAAGGCTTCTGGGCGAGGTGAACGGGAAGCTGACGGCGGCCCAGGAGGCGCTGGGCAGGCTGAGCCGGGCTATGGCCCAGGCTGCGGCTATGAAGGATGCCAAAGAACAGGCGTTCTTCTGCAAGGATGTGGTCAGGACCGCCATGGAGGAGCTGCGGGCTCCCATCGACGCGTTGGAGATGATCGTGGACAAGGACGTGTGGCCGGTGCCCTCCTATGGGGAGCTGACGTTTGAGGTGTGAGAGGGACAGGACAAGAGCGGAGGGGCTGCGGGCGACAGGAGCTGCGCGGCTCCTCCTTTTTGGAGGAAATACGCTCGGAAATAGAAATAGAAAAATTTGAAAAATTTTGAATTAAGGTATTGCAAATTGGAAATACTTCGTGTATAATATATCAAGTGATGTGACATAGGGCTATCGCCAAACGGTAAGGCAACGGACTCTGACTCCGTCATTTCAAGGTTCGAATCCTTGTAGCCCTGTTATACAGACCCCGGTGGAGAGATTCATCGGGGTCTTTTTGTGCAGTAAAATCAAGGGTTTGCGGGTGTTGGAGTTGTAAATCATTCTATGGGCATGAAAAATCCCGTCAGTAACATTTTACTGGTTTTTCGGTAAAAATCCTCCTTTTTGAGAATGGATAGGTCAATTCATAGGTCAATTTATACTGCGCATCGGTTAAATTTGCAGTGCGACACGACTGCAGACCGCCAGCCAGGTACTTTCCCGGAACAATTCCTTTTGGCTGTATTTCCTTTTCTTCCTGAAATAGCGCACCTGCTGGCCGACAATATTGTTCTTTTGAACAAAGCTGTCCTGTTATAGGACAAGGAGAAAATAAAGTTGCCTTTGAGAGGGGCAGGCATATCAAGGGCAGCTTATGACATGCGGAGGTTGGGGATATGTTCGCGATGGTGATTGCAGCACTGGTCTATATATGTCTGCCATGGTACATCCAGTCGGCCGTATGGCTGGTGAACCTGTTCATACCGGATCCCGTCCCTTTTTGGAAGATATAATCATGTTCGTCCCCATAACCTATAAAATAAAGCGGATTATCGACATATCAGAGTTCTTGAGGAAGTATGGCATCGTCCTGGCAGTTCTTCTGGGAATCGGGATTATTGCGTTGACTGTATGCCTGACCATCCGATAGGATATACCAAAGACCGGAACGCGAACCTGCCGAGGTAACGGGTGTTTTTTAGACAATCTCAGGCTGTTATGGAGTTCGCGAGGATACGAAGTATGTACATAGTTATGGGGCAATCAAGGCGGTCAGCTATGTGGACGGAAAGAAGTGGCATAAGGGCAAGAGGGAAATCGAGAGGCTGGAAGCACAGATGAGAGAAAGGACGAAAGAAGTTCTGTGGTGCTGATACATCCCTCTTGTAGCCCTGTTGTGTCGAAAACAGGGCTTGTCCTAATTGTTTCAGGAAGCTTCTGGTGTCTTTGTGGACAGAAGCTGTGATGAAAGGCAATGTTCATTTTGTTATCATAGTATCCAGAAAAGCAGCCAGGGATTTGCGCTGGGAAGGCGTTAGATGATATATCTGCTTAATCAGGGGATCTTCAGAGAAAGCTTTCTTCGACTCCGTATCAAAGAATTCCTGCAAGGAGATATCCAGTGCGTCACATAGGTAGGAAAGTATTTCCACTGTGGGGTTTTTCTTTCCTAGTTCCACGTCCCGCAGATAACTTTGAGAGATTCCGGACAAAGTAGCGAGTTTGTTGACGCTGTATCCTTTTGCCGCTCTGAAAAAAGAGATTCGCTTTCCAATATCCATAATGATATCCTTTCGGTAAATTTATAGTGATAGGATAACAAATCTAAAAATATAAAGTTACATTTATAAATATTGCGTATTATCTCTATAGATGCTATAATCGAATTGAAGATTTATATGTCATGTGCTGAGGCACATCTATTTCTGAAATTATTTCAGATAGACATATTCTGTCACAACCGATGTGTATAATGGATGCCATCAGGAATGGAAATTTTGGCAGGAGGCAGGGGTGGTGGACAATAAAAAGGATAAGATAAAAAGGGTGCTTGAGATTTATTCAAGGCTTTTAAACGGCAGCTTTGTAAACAAGAGGGACGAGGCCGCCAGGTATAGCGTAAATGAGCGGAGCATCCAGAGAGATATTGATGATATCAGGGATTTTCTGGAGACGGGCATGAGGGCGGCGGGAGCTGTCGAAACGGTAGTCTATGACAGGGCGGCAAAGGGGTATCGTTTGGAAGAAAACGGAAGGCAGAAACTTTCCGACAGCGAGATATTAGCGCTCTGCAAGATTCTGTTGGACAGTAGGGCTTTTACGAAAGCAGAGATGTCGGATTTGTTGGACAGGCTGGTCTCCTGCTGTGTTCCCCGGGAGAGCCGGAGACTGGTGAAAGAGATGATAGGCAATGAGATGTTCCATTACATAGAGCTTCAGCACAAGACTTCGTTTTTGGATACCATGTGGAAAATCGCAGGGGCTATCCGCAGCCACCAGTACATAGAGATTGAATATGGGAAGATAAAAGACAGAGCGGTGGTAAAACGAAAAGTCCAGCCATTGGCGCTTCTTTTTTCAGAATATTATTTCTACCTTACCGCCTTTATAACGGATTTGGAGGTCAGGAAGGATTTTGATGTCGTCAATGATTCCTTTCCTACAATCTATAGGATGGACAGAATCAGGAAACTGAAAGTGTTGGAGGAGCATTTTCATATCCCCTACAGCAGCCGGTTCGAGGAGGGGGAGTTCCGGAAGAGGATTCAGTTTATGTATGGCGGGAAGCTGCAGAGGGTGAAATTCAAATACCGGGGTGAAAATGTGGAGGCTGTATTGGACAGGCTGCCTACGGCTAAGGTGTTGGGCGAGGAAGACGGAGCATATACCGTGTCAGCCGAGGTGTTCGGGAAGGGGATTGATATGTGGCTGAGGAGCCAGGGAGACAGTATTTTTGACGTAAGGATGAGTTAAACCTATACAGAAATCTGAAATTTGAGTTTTTTAAAGCGGATGGGGGATGGAAAGTGGGAAAAGACGGTATTCTTCAGATAGCGACTCAGGTATTTCAGTATTTGGCGGAAGCTTGCAGTGAAGAGGGAATGGAAAGTGCGGATAGGTCAATTGTAGATCAAGCCACAGATATTGTAGGGTTGATTGGGAATATTCGAATATTCGCTATCATGGATGATAAAGAGGTAAAAGAGTATATTAAATTGTTCAATTTGCAGAATCCTGGAAACATGATTCGATTTTTTGTTGAAGGATATGTTTCTACAATAGAAGGATGTTATGAAAATTTGAACGAGCTAAAGGCTGAAAACCTTCAGATGGTTCTTGGCGAAATCGTTAGCGCTGCCAGAACAATCCGAATGGGCATCGACAATCCTGATATGAGGGATGAAACATTGAGCTATGCTCAACATGATCTTTCAATGGCGAGCAGCAAATTAGAAAGGATGCTGCCAGGTTATATACATAAAATAGGAGAGATTGACAACAGAAGCCGATGGCGTTTTTTCCTGCGGGCACGGACATCTCTTAAGGATATAGATACTAACGTCAGCTGTGCGAAGCAGGCGGTAGAGGGGCTGAATATTGCTGTGAGGCTGCAGATGCTCATAGCGGTACAGCGGAACATGGAGATAGGGAATTCCGTCACGACGCCTTACTTGAATTTTATGAAATCAACAATTACAGGTGATGTGTGCAATCTACTGAATGCCTATGATAAAGACAAGCAGGAAGGATATTGGATAAGGATTTCGAAAAAAATTGCGATGACAGAGGCGGTGATTGATGTATTCGAAAAGTATAGAGATGATACACAGAAAAAAATTAATCGAAAGAGAGGTTTTTTGACATGGCTAACTACAATAGGGAAGAAGCAGAGAAACAAGGGAATGCAGCGGTAGGGGTGGCAGGAGCATTCTTGCTGGGACTTGCGGGTATTGTGGGTGCGGTTATCAAAGAAGTGCGCGATTCTGCGAAAAAACAGGATGATTATGCATGGAAAGACAGAGAATCGAAGTTTTAAAAGGAAAACTGCAGAGGGTGAAATTCAAATACCGGGGTGAAAATGTGGAGGCTGTACTGGACAGGCTGCCCACGGCTAAGGTGCTAGACGAGGAAGACGGGGTATATATCATATCAGCCGAGGTGTTCAGGAGGGAGATTAATATGTGGCTGAGGAGCCAGGGGGATAGTGTTTTTGATGTCAAGGTTAGCTGAGCATATGCGGAAACGATGAGTGAGGAAGAAGCCCAGACGGATTTCAGGAGGGGGGTGATGGGAAATGTTTTGCTGGAAATGTGGTAAAGTTATTGGGGAAGGAGAAGAACTTTGCCAAGACTGCCGCCAACAGGACTCAGTAGTGAGCACTTTGGGGCAGTGGCTTCAGGACGGAAAAAAGAAGCTGAAAAAGATAGGTGGGGATACTTTGGATAGCTCCATTAAGGAAATTCAGAAAGCAGTCGAGAAGAAGACGAAGCAGGCTGCCAATAAGGCTATGAAGGCTGTAGGATTAAAGAAGAAGACACCATTAGACAAGGCAAAAGATATGTGGAAAGAAATAAAAAAATAAAAACGAAGGAGGGAGAGGAACATGTTCTGTAGGATGTGTGGGGAACAAATCCCTGATAATTCCGAAACTTGCCCAGTGTGCGGAGAAAAGCAGCATGTGACGATGACAGGGGCAGCGGAAAAAGGTGAAGGCACAGACAAGACACCCGTAAAGATTTTGAAAGGGACGGGAAAAGCGATAGTGACAGTTGGGGGACCTATATTAATAGCGGCAGGCTCTGCGGTTGCCGCTGTGGCAAGCGAAGAAGTCGGAAAAGCTTTGCAAAAGAAGCTAAAAAAAGGCGTCTCTACAGCTATGAAAGTAGCGGGTTTGAAAAATAAAACGCTGCTTGATAAGGTCGATGATGCTGCTAAGGCATGGCGGAAGAAAAGGAGGAAATAGCCATGGCGGAATGTAAGGTATGCGGTGCCATCGCGTCAGAGGGCAGCGTATACTGTCAGAAATGCGGGAAAAAACTTGATGAGGCTGGGATATCCGCCGGGAAACTCTCTGCATTCCTGCAGGAACAGATGGAGATGTCTGGCACTGTGGAAACACAGCAATATTGCAGAGCGCTCATGGAGAAGGTAGGAGAGCTGAAGTTCCAGGAAGTAGAGATACATAGAAGCTCTCTTGAGGGATTGAACCTTACGAATTTGATTTATGAGGAAGACGGCAGGTTGCATATTAATTGCCAGGAACCTGAGGACTTTCTGAAGTTGGCAGGAGCCCTATTAATCAATGAACTTGACTGCATGCGGACAGAGCTGAACGAGATATCGCAGGGACTCCATAATGACAGAATGGCAGAAGTGCTCGCTGCATACGAAATGTATAAACGGGCTATGCTGACTACAGGTGATACAGCCAGGAAAACAGTGCAGCTGGATAATGCTTCCAATTCCTGTATTAAGGGACGGGAAAAAATAAAAAAGGAAATGAGGCAGAACTTGGATTTATTTCAGTGTTACCCCAAAAATCCAGTAGCCAAAATCTTTTGTGGCATAAAACCTCAGACAGCAGAACAGGCATACAATCAAATGAAAGAGGCGTTTCCCTTCTATTGTGATGCCGTCAGGACGCAAATGTGTATTGACCTGCAGAATAAAGAAATGGAAAAATTGAATATGACTGTTGCAGAGGAACGAGATTTTTTGAGACAAATAAGAGACTGTAAGGGATACCAACGTCTGCAGGAAGTGGTTGAGGTTGACGCAGAAAAGTGGGATGGATACATAGACAGCCTGAAAGCCGATATGTATCTTGCGGAAAAGCTTATATCAGAAGGGGCTATAACGGTAAAAATATTGGAGGAAAAGAAATGAAAAACGAATTTGAGCAGCATAAGGGGGCAAATAACGCATTGATAGGTACCATATTAGCTGGTACAGCAATCTTCTTAGGGAAAAAAATAAAAGAGAAGAGGGATGAAAAAAAGGAAGAGGTTATCCTGGAAACCGACAACTACAAATTCTCTAAAAAGAAATAAGGGAATCAATCAACATACAGGAGATTAGCGTAAATGTTTTACTCAAAATATAAAAAGCAGGTGCTGGAAGACTACGGGAAAGCTCTCGCCGAATATAATGATTTTTATGGAAAGACGCAGCGGGAAGTCCAGCGACTGTATGAACGCAGACGGATTTCCATTGAATTGATTCAGAAAATCGAAGACCTGGTCAACAGCATCGCAAACCGCCCAAAAGAATATAATATCATAACGCAAAAGATTGATTTTGAGCGGGAAAAGTTCCATGAGAAAGAAGAGTATGCGGAACAGGCCTACCATGAGGCGAAAAAGGCAGGCATAAATATCGCGGCAGGTGTGGCGGGCGGTACAGCTGTCGCAGCCGCAGCGCCCACTGCGGCATTGTGGGTTGCAACCACATTTGGGACGGCCTCTACAGGGACAGCAATCTCCACCTTATCCGGCGCAGCTGCAACGAACGCGGCTTTGGCCTGGCTTGGCGGCGGGGCCCTGTCTGCCGGTGGTGCAGGCGTGGCCGGCGGACAGGCCCTGCTTATGCTGGCGGGACCCGTTGGCTGGACTATCGCTGGCGGCGCTGTTGTAGTATCCACTGCTGTATTGGGCATCAAAAATAAGAAAATTGCCGACAAAGCCGCAAAGGAAGGACGGGAAATCATGCGCACGGTCGGACAGATGCGGGAAACAGGCGGAAAAGTGGAAGGCCTGAGCAAGGAGACCGTAACTTTGTATGGAAGGCTCAACAAGCTCCATGGAACCTTACGGGAATACAGGGAGATGGATTACCTGGAATTGAAAGAGGAAGTGCAGTATCAGCTGGGCGGCTTGGTGAACGATACCTTGTCACTGTCAGAGATGCTGAATAAAGCGGTGTAGAGGTCAGTGAATGCATGGGGAAAGAATTGTAAAGGGTACGCAGGAACAGGCCGTTGCTTCCTGGATTAACTACATAAATCAAATGCGCATTAACGAATTGCTGAAAGGTTTATCGCAGCAGGATATCAACCTGGACAATGCGTTGAGGGAAATCGGGGAGCTGAAGGAATCCGTCAGCAGACTGTTGCAGACAAACCGAGGCGGGGCAAAAGGGATGCACGGCTTTATCGCGGAAAGGATGCAGGTCTATTTTGAAAATGCAAGAAACCTGGCAGATGGAGCGGGCAGGGGGTATTCCCTGATTGATGATAACGGCCCAGTGGACTTTATAGGATACGGGATAGGCTATCAGCAGAAATTTAGAGGGAAGCATTTGAGCCTGGATGCCGTGAAAGGGCACCTGGAAAAATATCCGGATTACATAAAAAACGGCGGAAAATATCAGATTCCCAAGGATTACTATGAACGGTTAAAATATCTGTTCGAGCTGCCGGAAAAGGAAGGTAGAAAACTGGCAGGGGAAGATTACGGACTATGGAAGTATGTCCATGAATTCTTTCGGGATAAGGACATTGCTTTTTCCGATATCGAGCCTTCTGTAATTGATTATAGGGACGCGCAGAGAAATGTTGCCAGTAAGACGATATCGCAGGAAGAACAGCGTATCAAAGGGCACAATCAGGAAAAGCGCGAAAGGCTGTATCAAAAGAGCCAGCCATCTGGGAGAGAGCTGTACAAGGCTTCAGCAGTCGCCTTGGCGGCGGAAGGCGGCATGGCATTTTGCATGGGAGTGTACAGGAAGCGCAAGGCCGGGAGGAGACTGTCGCAATTTGACGGAGACGACTGGAAGGAGCTTGGAATAGACACCGCCGGAGCCAGTGCAAAGGGCGGCATCAGAGGAGCGGCCGTATATGGGATGAGCAACTTTACCGCAACTCCTGCCGCAGTGGCATCGGCTTTTGTTTCTGCAGTATTCGGCGTGCTCGCGGAAGCAGGGAGGCTGAAAGCTGGAGTCATTAACGAGGAGGATTTTCTAATCCATTCCGAGATATTCTGTTTGGATGCAACGGTGAGCGCGGTGTCTGCTGTTTTAGGAGAAGTGCTTATACCGATTCCTGTTTTGGGAGCCGTCATTGGAAACGTGGCCGGAATGGTTCTGTATGGAATAGCGAAAGACACCATGGCGGAAGAGGAACAGAGGATAATGCTTCAGTACAATCAGGGCAGGATAGAACTGGAGGAAACGCTGGCTCTGCAGTATCAGCACCTGATGGGGCAGATGGAGAAGGAAATCAAGAGATTCAGCTCTCTGGTGGATTGGGCATTTTCAGAGGACGCAAATGTTGCGTTTGAGGGTTCCGTGAAGCTGGCAGAGCATTGCGGGGTTTGTCAAAACAAAATCCTGAAAAACAAGTCAGATATTGATGGCTATTTTCTGGTGTAGGAGAGAGCGGGGACGGAAAGGGATGCCGGAAAATCCGTGCAGGACGGCCAGGAGGGGCAGGGATATATCGGAAACCGGAAAGAAGTGGTGCTGATGGCGGAGCTGAACAGGACCGGGGTATCACTTGACGAGGTGCTAAGGCGCTATAAGATCGGCAGCCTCAGCCAGATGACGCCGGAGATCTATGACAGGGCAATCGCGGCCCTGAAACAGACGAAGCCGAAGAAAGCAGCATGACTGCAGCATAGGCCGTAGAGGGCGGAAAAGGGGACAGAGGACCACAGATATCAAAGGGGGCTTATGGGGGCATATCCATAGGCTCCCTTTTGCAGCGGAAAGGAGAAGCAGGGAAATGGAGATGGAACCTGAGTTACGTGGACGTATAAATGTCTGTCAGCAAGCGAGAGAATGAGAAAGATAGATAAAATAAGATATTTCAGGGTAGCTTTAGTGTATCGCATTAATGAATCGCATTACATTATTGATGAATCTTGATGATGTAGTATAATGAATTTAATCGATGACATTAATGGGAGGCTCATTATGGGTAATAAAGTGAATTTCTATACCGGTATGCGTTGCGGGGAAATGTTGGCCCTTCGCTGGAGGGACGTGGATCTGGAGCAGGGAATCCTAACGATTGACAAAAGCCGCTCTGTAGCCAAAAACAGGGCAGGCGGGGAAGGAAGCAACAAATATGTCCTTGTAGAGGGGAGTGCCAAAAACGAAAAGGCGAGGAAGATTGCCTTGACTGCAGAGATTCTGAAGGTCTTGAAAACCATATGGCTTATGCAAAGTGACCATGATGCCGATAGCTTGATTGTACGGACCAGGACGGGCAAGGGGAACACTGCAACCAACCTAAAGCACCGCATGGCCACAATATTCCGTAACGCTGGATTAAGCGATTTGAGTCAAGGACTGCACATTTTCAAACTGCATAAAGCAGCAAAAAACAGTGACATCACGCCTTTTTAGGTGTATACTGTTTCCGTTGCCCAAACAATAACCTACAAAGATAGAATGAAAGCAAGACCAATGAGGAGGAAACAGAATGAACACGATACGAAAGCATGCAAATCAGGCCGCCTTAGTTCTAATGGCATGCCTCATGCTGTCTGCCTGTGGGCAGAAGGAGACAGCAGCTTCCATGCACTTGATAAAGTCCGAGGGAATGGTAGGCGTTGCGGACGGAAAGGGAAACGAGGTGGAGCTTATCGAAAGGCTGGGGCTTTACAATGGCTATCAGGTAGGGACTCAGCGCGAGAGCTATGCCTGGATCGACCTGGATGAGGCAAAGGTTGCGAAGCTGGACGAATCCAGCGAAATAGAAGTAGAAAAAGAAGGAAAGGCGCTGACGGCTCATGTGAAAAGCGGAAATCTGTTCTTCCATGTGGCAGAACCACTTGCCGATGAGGAAAGCTTTGAAATCAGGAGCTCCACAATGATGGTGGGAATCCGAGGCACCTGCGGATGGGTGGAGACAGCAGATAGCGAACATATGTTTGTATACATTCTGGAAGGCACTGTGGAGGGCAGCATAGCAATTCCAGAGCAGGATGAGGAGGAAAGGGAATCCGTGTCTGCAGGGGAGCGCGCGGTGCTTTCCATCCAGGACGGCATGGCCGAAATCCATGTGGAAAAGTTCGGGGTGTCGGATATCCCGGCATTTGTGCTGGAAGAGCTTTTGGCGGACGAGGCTCTGTGCCAGAAGATTCTGGAAGCCTCCGGACTGGATGTAAGAGGCGGGGACCCTGGAGATGAGGAACCCGACCAGGAAACGCAGGATGGGACAGATGAAACGGAAGAAGGCTTGGCCGAGACCCGGATAATGGACATAGGCGGGGACATCCTGGCAAGCGGAGGCGGGGCCATTCTGATAGAGAAAGACGATCTGTGCGGGGCAGTCAATGAGCAGGGAGAAGAAATCGTCCCCGCCCGGTATCCGTACTATTATTGCGAGCCGTCATATGACGGAATCTTTGCACTGGGAGACGAGGAGCAGTGTACCTTTTTTGACAGGGAAGGGAGAGAGCTGTTGACGGTTCCCCTGGAAGGCACAGAGGGCATATCAGCCAAAATAGGGGAAGGCAAGATTACCTATGTCCAAAACAACGTGGTCTGCTGTTATGACATTGAAAGCGACAGCATCGTCACACAGATTGAATTAGGTGAGGATGCCTGGTGCGGCGGGGTAAGCCCGGTACAGGACGGCTCCTTTTACTATTCCACTATAGATGACGGACTGTTTCTGGTGCGGACGGATGGAAGCGTCCAGCGCATCGATGACGCAAGGGAGGATATGTGGAAAGCAGCCGGATGGCAGCCACACAGCGATATCTATGTGGAACCGGACCCGGAAATATCCGGTTCCCAGGTAACCGGTGCAGGAGTCGGTGATGCGATGCCCCGGTATATACCGTCAACGGTGAAGGATGGCTATATGCCTGTTATGTCATGGGAGATGGGTGCCGCAATCGCCCTGTTTGACTGTCAGGCACAGCAGTATTATGAGATTGATATGACCACTGATGAGGCACGGCAGACTTTTTTGGGCCAGCATGAGCGGCATGAGGAAGTTAGTTGGTCTATTCAAGAGTATTACAGTGATGCACAGTGGTATGGCAATCGGGGAATGCAGATGGTACTATGCCTTCAGTATCAGGATGGAAACAGCAAATCTTTCCTGTTGGACTTTTCCAGAGCAGAACTGAATGAGTATCGCGAGGTCACCAATCTGTCCGACATCATCCTTGCGGAGTATGAGTATATTGAGCTGACAGAGAAGGGATGGTATCTGGCGGCAGAGGAGGGCGAGTATTTCTATTTGGATGAACAGGGCAGCCGGATAGATATGCCGGACATGGCGGACTGCTCGGCCTATTATAACGGCTATGCGATGATTGTCGAGGGGGACGGCATGGCCTATGTGGTCGATATGGATTTCCGGAAAGTGACGCAGGGGTATCCGGCGGACGGTGCTGTCTTGTATGGCGACTTATTTGTGATTTTCCAGGGGGAAGAAAATAAAGCACTGTTTATAAATTAAGCAGGCCAGATTCCTTGCCTGTCATGGAGCAGCGAACCAAGCAGCATAGGAGCAACGAAACCGGATGACTGCAGCGCAGTCGTCCGGTTCTTTTTCCATTATATCCTCATCGGCATCATTCCGCAATCGGATATTTCAAAACAGACATCCATGTCTCAGAAAATCCCCTGGAAGAAACCGTAAATATATCTCATTTAAGAGGGGCTGTCAAGAAGATTTTGGCTTTTGGCAAAAGATGCTGGGCATATCGAGAGGTATGATGCCTACTGTAGCATTCCAACGGCGGCAATACCTTCGGATTCAACAGCACCCAAGCGACCGCATAAGCGCACAGCTGCATGCTCAAAGTTCCATCATCCCGGCTGTCCTTCAAAAGATGGGCGATTCGTTCCGCCTGGGCAATATCCTCATCTTTGAGCGGATTCCCCAAACGCAGATACAGGGGAAATATCCGCAGCATTTTTCTGTAATCGCTGTCCCAGTTCATGCCGCCGTTGGACGTAATTTCGTGGTCAACACGCCCCGCGATACGGATAGCCTCCCCTTGGGCGGTGTGGGCTTTTCCGCTGGGCGGGACGTCAGAGCTATTCCGCTATCTTGAAGGGCATGGGTGCAAGGTGGCGAAAGCTTACGAGGGAATCTATTATGTTGAGGGAAAGACATGGTTTCCTACACAAATAGTCGTCACAGGCGAACTGGACCAAGAGGCGCATATCTGGCTGAAAGGCTTGTCCGGAAACCTGGAAAAGGGCGACATACAGAAGATGATGGATGAAAGGAACCATATGACAGAAAAGGCAGACAGGGAGCTGGCAGATTCTGTTTTGGAAGTAAGCATTAGCGCAAATAGGAAAATAGTTGAAGAGTTGATAGGAGATGAGAGTATGTATGAAGCGTTGATGGAGATTATGGAGCAGAGAATAAAGCAGCGAGAAGATGCTAAAACGATTAAAACTATCAGAAGGAAAGGAAATCCGTATGATTCTGACAAAAACAGAAGTACACAATAAATGACAGTTATGGAGAAAGACGACCTTGATCTGCCTGTGGACAGCAGGGGGGTATTGGGGAAGGGATGGTGTTTATGACAAATTCACAAGCATGGGACTACGCAATAGGAATGATTAAAGTAGATGGGCTGGAGCCCACGGAAGATTTTAAAAAGTATATTGAAAAAGAAAAAAGAGGAGAAGTTACTATGGAGGATGCAAAGCTTTTTCTGGATAAAAAGTACAAAATAAAGGAGCCTGCGGATACGTGACCCATATCTATATGATGATATTCCCATCCTCAGAAATAAATTGGGGATTCGGAATCAAGTTCTGCTTGATAATGCAGAAGCGGATTATGTTGTTTACCGTTTAAAAGATTTGGCGTTGAACCCATTGAGCGGGGACTATCATACAGGGCATCTGCTGGGAATGCACGAATATATATTTGGAAATCTCTATGAATGGGCAGACATACCCAGAACAATATCCATTTACAGGGAAGAGGACGTGCTGGGCGGACAATCAGTAGAATATTCTGACCCTTTTGACATAGTAAATGATGTGCATCATACGCTTTCGGATATGAGAGCGAAAAAGTGGATAGACATGACACGGCAGCAGCAAGCACTTGAATTTTGTGATTCTCTGGCATGTCTGTGGAAAATACACCCTTTCAGGGATGGGAATGTAACACAGAGACACCAGCAGAAAGCGGCGTAACAGCGGCAGACTACTTTGTACATAAAATTTGTTAGAGAAAAACCAAAAGAGCATTTACAAGATTGTGCGTAAACGCTCTTTTGGTTTTTGATATATTGTCCCAATATTGACAAATGCGTCCCAAAGTGTTATAACTAAAGCATAGAGAAAAATGAGAAGGAGAGTGCGTATCATGAAGAAAAAAAATGTGATAAGCTTAATAAAATATTATACGGAAAAGAATGATGCGGGCTTTCGGAGTGAAGCTTATGAAATCGCTAAAGGATTTGATGCTTCTGGAGATTATCAGCTTTCAGAGTATATTATGTCCTTATTGTCCAATGTGAATACGTTTGTACCGCAGATGTCGGAGAATGCTTCTCCCTTTTTTGAAAAAATTGGTGGGAAAGAAGATATGCTGTTACTTCCGGATGTAATTACCAGTGATTTATTGGGGGTAGTAAATGCAATTGAACATCATATTGGAATTAATAAGTTTTTGTTTCAGGGGGCACCAGGAACAGGGAAGACGGAGGCAGTTAAGCAACTTGCACGAATATTGAATAGAGAAATTTTTATGGTGGACTTTTCAGCAGTGATTGATAGTAAGCTGGGACAGACACAAAAGAATTTATCCATGTTGTTCAAGGAAATAAATAGTTTCGTTCAACCGAATAAGGTAATTGTTATGTTTGATGAAATCGACGCTTTGGCTTTAGATCGAACGAATCAGAATGATCTGCGGGAAATGGGGCGGGCAACCTCTGCCATGTTGAAAGAATTTGACCGGATGAATGAAAATGTAGTTTTAGTTGCTACAACTAATCTTTATAAATACTTTGATAAAGCATTAATTAGAAGATTTGATTCAGTCATTGATTTTGATAGATATACTCAAGAAGATCTTCTTTCGATTGCAGAGAAGATGTTAGATCAATATCTTGATAAATTAAAACTGGCAAATAGAGATATCCGTTTGTTCCGTAAAATAATGAAACTAATGCCACGGATACCGTATCCGGGGGAACTGAAAAATTTGATTAAAACGTCCGTTGCATTTAGCAATCCAAGTGATGGTATGGACTATTTTAGAAGGCTTTACTATGCAGTCTG
>CAJUFB010000077.1 GCA_910585805.1 uncultured Acetatifactor sp. | reverse complement strand
CTGGGGGTTCCAACGTTCTGATGTTTTGAGTACTGATTATCCGACTTTTAGGATTATACAGCAGAAGGGAATAAATGTCAGCGAATTCGTTAATTTTATATATTTTTCACTTTTATCAGGTTCAACACTTTGTATGGACATTTTTCGACATTTATGCTATTATTTTGACAGAGTTAATAGCAAGATTTAACGACAGGCTCCAAAAATTGGCTTGTTTTGATGAATCCTGCTATCGTTTTTTATTTATTTATGGCTTTCAATTCGATAATATATTTTTATACCAAACATATGAACACAGGAGGAGCATCGTGGGCGATATTATTGAATTGAAACCAGAACAATATAAAAGGAGGATGAGTAAAATGAAATATGGTTTGCTGGAGGATTTAAAAGGCGTGCACAGCCGTGTTTATTCCCCGGCTGAAATTGAGACAAAAGCCTGCACTGTGTTATCTGCAACTGACCTTTATCCCCAAAGAAGTGCAGTTCCAATCGTAAAAATTGCAGACAGATTTGAAATTGATGTGTATGAATACGAACTTGAAGAGGATTTTCCAGGAGATATACGAGTAAACGGTGACACCGCCAAATATTTTGACCGTGACAGAGTAATATTGGTAAGCGCCAGGGAAGATATTTTCCGTAAACGATTTTTAGCGGCACATGAGTTGGCCCATTACATATATGAATTTCCCTGGGATCCATCCTATAAAAACCCTTCCTTACTATTTTCAGACAAATACCATAAGGATCACCATGAGACTCTGGAGGAAAAACGTGCAAACAGGTTCGCTGCAGCAATACTAATGCCAAAAGATTTGTTTGTAAATCAATATCACATTGCCAGGAATGAGGATGGCAATGAAATGTTCATCATGATGTATTTATCTCGTTTTTTCGAAGTCCCCATTAATTCAGTAGAAAAAAGAATGATGGAGGTCTTTGGATAATATGTTTCATAAAACAAGGAAAATAATCGGAAGGAGGGTAACTGATCCCGCCACTCAATATGACGATGGAAAAGATGCCGTAGGCGCTCAGCGAGTTGAAGCCCTAAAGCACAGCAGAAGCTATTCTGGTCTGCTAAATGCCTATATTGGTTCAACGAAAAGTAACATAATAATTAAAGATATCCTTAAGGTTCTATTCTTTTTGATTACCATGGGGGCATTTGTTATAGTTGTGTATTGTTTCTACTTATCTCTTGATTATGTCCGCACCAGTTTTTCGAGCCTGAAAAATCTGAATGATGCTACTTCAGAAGCAGTGCTGGGTATGGTAACCGTTATTCTGCCTTCCGTTTGTTCTCTTATCGTGGCTTTTATCAAGATTCCGGAAACTATTGCAAAATACTTGTTCAATACAGATGAAGACAGATACATGGATTCTATGATAAAGAACATGCAAGATTATGACAAATCAGTATTTACACTTGAAAATAAAGTAAAAGATGTGTTAGACCATAATAAAGATCAAACTACAGATTCAAAAGATAAAGAAATGAAAAAAACTTCAGCAGAGAATCAGAAAATCTCACATAAACAGGAAACGGAAAAAACTCCACTTGCGAATCAGGGGGATTCAGCAAAAGAGCAGGATGCTTAGTATCCTGCTCTTTTGCTGTACAGCGGCATGGAATTCGCGTACTTCTGGTGCATGACCCATGCGGCCGCAGAGGCAGACTCATAACTGTGGAGGATCAGTGCCTCCGGCACATTTGCTTTCACAAACTGAATATTTCTGGCCATGGCGGGTAAAGCGGAGCATCCGGGGCACTTTGCCGTTTCACGGTAAATATTGACAACTTCGCCTTTTGCCGGTGTAAACCGGAATTTCTGGCGGACGAATTCCTTTCCGATGACTTCCATTTCAAAACCGCAGTCCGCACAGTGTCTCTGGCCGTCAGAAAGCGGGATCACTTCATCCCTGGAGGGATTCCTTTAAATGTTTCCTCATTTGTGCGTCTGGCGCTGCGGGTGTGTCCTCTGATGATGGTCTCCGCCGCAGCTTCTTCCTCTGGCAGCTGTGTCTCCTGACCGACCTCATCAACACTTCGAACTCATCACAGATAAGAAAACCATCCGATTTTCCCTTACAATCCCAGGAAAGCACTAAACTTCCGCCATAAGACTCCCTCAACACTGTGAAAGTAAATGTATAATCCTCCAAACGGTAACTGCTCTCCGGTATCAAAATCCTTCCCGCATCTTTTCACTCTGCCACACATCGCACGTATTCCTGATATTCTAATTCCGTCACAGCTTCAACCGCACTTGCCGCTTCCTCTGGAGAATGCATCACTAATCCCAAATGGTTCTCTTCTACCATCGAACAGTTTGAAATCCCTGTTGGGACAATCAGTACCTCCGTCTGAGTATATAATCCTATGGTCTCCAGCAATACAGATCGCTTATCTGCATGGACAATCGCCTCTGTTGAGCTCCGCAATTATTCCGTCAAATCTGCTGTTACTTGGTCAAACATGGTGAAATACTTCTCCACATAACTCACAAAGCAGATGCTGAACAGCACCAGCGATTCAAGCAAAAAATCAGTATGCCGCCTATACATGTTATAAGAATTCATCAATTTGTTGCCAGAGCCTTTCGTAAACATCATCTGCATATACTCTTCGAGCATTGGCCAAGTCCTGCTTTGCTAATTGTTTTAATCGATTAATTCTTTCTGGATTTCCATTTTCTAAATAAAAATAAAGTACATTCTTATAACTCATAAAACGCCGATCTTCAGATATATTTTCCCGCCACTTATCCGTAAGTGTACTGGAATTAACGATTCTGTCATACTCATAAGAATAATCATTAAGATAACATATTCTGTCCGCATACGATAGTATACACGGACTCCACGCACTGTCTTCCCCCACAGACAATAATGGAAACAACCTATCTTTTATAAGGGAAGCCCTATATAACTTGTTCCATACCACTACCGTATATAGCCATCCTCTGGCATTCAACATTTGTAAAAATTCATCCCCTTCTTATATCGGTTAATTCTATGACAGGCAACCAGAGTAATTTTAGGTCAGTACAAAAGGGTAGCAACACCAATCCGCATTCCTGTACGCAGTGCCAGATAGATGCCGAATTTACTTAAATCCATCTCCCTGGCCAGAATCTGCAGCAGGGCAGATTCTTCCCGTTTATCCAATACCCTTACCATTTTCCGGGGTTCTTTCGGATAGTTGATATCCAGAGCCTGGGGCTCCTCTTTCAGACGCTTTTTTACATAAAAAAGAATGGAATGAAACAGCGCCAGAATATTGCGGACGGTTTTGGGCGACAGCCTTTTTTCTTCCAAAAGCATCCGGGTAAAGGCATCCACTTCCTCCGGCTGAATCTTTCCGGGATGTCTTGTCCCGAAAAAGGGCTTGATATGATTTTCAATATTTGCACGGTATTTTGCGCAGCTGGAAGGTTTCAGCCTTGTACTGTTCGCAAGCAGCCAACTGTCACAAAACTGTGATATCGTATTTTTGCCGTCCTCTTCTGCGCTTTCGGCCTTTTTCAGCATCTGCTTTGCCCGTTCTGCTTTTTCCCGGGCTTCCTCATAGGTTCTCCCGTAGCAGAAACCGTAAACAGGTTTACCGTCCGTCTTTCTGCCCTTTACATAGCGGGCCTCGAAACGGCCGTCCTTCCGATAAAATACATTTTCTCCTCTCGCCATAGCAGCGTTCCTCCTCTTTTGTTAATCGTACACCGTTGTGTCCTTACACGCGGTTTGCCCGTCCGTAATATACTGTACTTTGGACGCTTATAAGTTTACAGAATAAGGGACTGCTATAACAAGCCGATTTAAAGCAAATTTAAAAGGGATAAATAAAAGAATCGTCATTGGGGTTGCAAAATATGCGAAATTTGAGTATAATATTTTCAGATAATTAAAAAAGGAATACGAAATGTCGCAGAGTATAACCCTCTGCGACATTTTAGTTGGCATATATTTTTCAAATACAACGGATCCCGCGCATTTTTATGGATTTACAGCGAGATCATCCCTTTTTCTCCTGATTGACTTTCATGGTCAGGCTGATGCGCTTTTTGGCTTCCTCTACCCCGAGTACCTGCACCTCTACGATATCGCCTACGCTCACCGCATCCAGGGGATGCTTGATGAAACGGTCTGTGATCTGAGAGATGTGCACCAGGCCGTCCTGATGAACCCCTATGTCCACAAACACGCCGAAATCAATGACATTGCGGACCGTTCCCTTCAGGATCATTCCCGGCTTCAGATCTTTCATATCCAGCACATCGCTTCGCAGTATGGGCCTGGGCATGTCGTCTCTGGGGTCGCGGGCAGGTTTCTCCAGTTCTTTCAGGATATCGGTCAGGGTTATCTCACCGATTCCCAGCTCCTCGGCCAACTGTTTTCTGTCCTTAATCTTCTTCCCGAATCTGGCCAGTATATCGGAATTGCCCGTTGCATCATTTGCCCGCCCTGTATCCTTACGGTCCTCCGCAGCCGCAACGGTCTGTCCCTTCGGACGGCCCTTATCCGAAGCAGCCTGCTCCTGCACCGCGCCGCCCATGGCTGCAGCCAATGCCTTGCCCATGGCCGTATTGGTATTGGAAATACGGATGCCCTTCTGCCCCTGTTTCTTCTGGGCTGCCTGATTCCGGCCGTCTGTCCTGGACGCCGCCGCTGCCTTATCCGTGGACGGGGCCGCCTTCCCTGAACCGGATTTCGTCGCTGAAGCTGCTTTCTTCTGCATTTCACGGACATCCTCCATGGTGAACTCCAGTTTATCAAGCAGCTTCATGGTCGCCTCATAGGACTCGGGATGGACGCTTGTGGCATCCAGCGGATTGTCTCCGTCCAGAATGCGCATGAAACCCGCGCACTGTTCAAATGCCTTGGGCCCCAGCTTAGCCACCTTAAGAAGCTGTTTCCGGTTGGTGAAGCGTCCGTTGGCCTCCCGGTAATCAACGATATTCCGTGCAATTGTTTTATTGATCCCGGATATGTATTCCAACAGGGAAGCGGATGCCGTATTCAGATCCACACCCACCTTGTTCACACTGTCCTCAACCACGCCGCTTAAAGCTTCGGTGAGCTTTTTCTGGTTCATGTCATGCTGATACTGCCCTACACCGATGGACTTTGGATCGATCTTCACCAGTTCCGCCAGCGGGTCCTGAAGCCTGCGGGCAATGGACGCGGCGCTCCTCTGGCCTACGTCAAAGTTGGGGAATTCCTCGGTGGCCAGTTTGCTTGCGGAATACACACTGGCTCCCGCCTCGTTTACGATCACATACTGCACCGGACGATCCAGCTCCTTCAGCAGGTCCACGATGATCTGTTCGGATTCCCGGGAAGCGGTACCGTTTCCCACAGAGATCAGGTCCACATGGTATTTGCTGATCAGCTTCTTCAGTTCCTTTTTGGACTCCTCCACCTTATTCTGGGGCGCGGTAGGGTATATCACTTTCGTATCCAGCACTTTACCGGTGGCATCAACCACGGCAAGCTTGCAGCCGGTGCGGAAAGCCGGGTCCCAGCCCAGGACAACCTTCCCTGCAATGGGGGGCTGCAGGAGCAGCTGCTCCAGGTTCTTGCCAAATACGGAGATGGCGCCGTCCTCCGCCTTTTCCGTCAGTTCGTTCCGGATTTCCCTCTCGATAGCGGACGCGATCAGGCGTTCATAGCTGTCTTCTGCTACTTCCTGCAATACAGGCGTGGTATAAGGGTTCTCTGAAGTAATGGTCTTCTTCTCCAGATAGCGCAGGATCCTTTCCACAGGAGCATTGACTTTGACGGTTAATAGCTTCTCCGCCTCCCCGCGGTTGAGAGCCAGCACCCTGTGCCCCGCTATCTTCTTCACAGGCTCCTCAAAATTGTAGTACATCTCATATACGCTCTGGACTTTCTCATCCTTGGCCGTACTGGTGACGACGCCCTCCTCCATGGTGGCTTCTCTGATGTAAATACGATAATCCGCATTGTCGGAAATACTCTCCGCGATAATATCCTTCGCTCCCTGCAGGGCTTCTTCCGGAGTATTTACTCTTTTTTCTTCCTCCACATCACTGCCGGTGACATATTTTGCCGCCTCCTCCAGCAGGGGCGCCTGGGCATTCTGGGCCAGTATGTACTCTGCCAGGCCATCCAGTCCTTTTGCCTTCGCCACGCTGGCCCGGGTCCTGCGCTTGGGACGGTAGGGACGGTACAGGTCTTCCACCACTACCAGAGTCTGGGCTGCCAGAATCTTTTCCTTCAGTTCTTCCGTCAGCTTGCCCTGTTCCTCGATGCTGCCCAGAACCTGCTCCTTCTTCTCCTCCAGATTACGGAGATAGATAAGGCGCTCATGCAGGTCGCGCAGCTGCTCGTCGTTCAGGGAGCCAGTGGCTTCCTTTCTGTATCGGGAAATAAAGGGGATGGTGCAGCCTTCGTCGATAAGTTTTACCGCGGCCTCCACCTGCCACTTCTCCACCTTCAGCTCTTCTTTGATTGTCTGAAAAATGTCCATAGTAAACCTTGCCTTTCTTTTCGGAAAATGCTTTCCTTTGTTGCTGATTGCCAGATATGATTATACTGGAAAACGGGGGAAACTGCAATCAGAAGTTTTGGCAGGCAGTATGTCTTTATGCCGCTTTCAGCCGGTTCCGCCCCGTCTGCTTTTCCGACAGGCATTCTTCCCGGACAGCAGGCGTGCAGACCATGTAATCATTCCTCCCCTGCAAGTTCCTCCCGCACCGCCTCTATGTCATTCCAGGAAAAGTCTGAGACTATAAACGCGATTTCTTCTGTGGGATAGTTTTTTCTGATCATTTTAACCACAGATTCTCTCGCCGCCTGCCGTTTCTCCGCTTCTGCTTTCGCAAGCTCTTTTTGCTTTTCTTCCTCGGCCTTTGCAAGTTCCTTCTGCTTTTCTTCCTCGGCCTTTGCAAGCTCCTTCTGCTTTTCTTCCTCGGCCTTTGCAAGCTCCTTCTGCTTCTCTTCCTCAGCCTTTGCAAGCTCCTTCTGCTTCTCTTCCTCAGCCTTTGCAAGCGCCTGTTGCTTTTCCTGTTCAAAAATCCACCCAACCTTGGTCATCCCAATCATCCTCCTTATTTGATCTGCCGTTTTCGTGTCAATCAATTTGTCTGTAAAGGTCAGTATCCCGGCTAGCGCAAAGAGCTGCCGGCTCCTGTCCTGGATTTGTGCCGCCAGTTTTACGCTTTCACGTATTTTTTCTTTCTGCTCTTCCTTCTCCCGAAAAGAAAGCGGCAGTATGATGAATTCCATCAGCTCCTCATCGTCCAGCAGCTCGTTCTTTTCCACTTTCTCTTTCAGATGCCGAAAGATTTCCCCGGAATCCAACTCCGAGAGGAATGCCGGCTCCAGCTTCACCCTGACCGCCCCGATATTGTATTCGTCAGAAACCTGTCTTCTCTCTATGTCCCCTGTGTATATGACAAGCATGCGGAGCGTTGGGCAGTCCTTTTTCTGTTTTTGATACCGATCGGCTATTCCCGCCAGGTAATTGAGGTATTTTACCTTGTCCTCTTTTTTGTATTCGCTTTCATAGTCCACCAGCGCAACGGTACCGTCCGCAAGCTCGAACAGATTGTCCAGGCGCAGCTCGTTCGCTCTTACGGACGGTATGTTCGTAGGCAGGACAGCCTTCACTTCCGGTATGTCCAATCCATATACACGAAAGCTCTTCCCTCCGAAATATTCGGCCAAAAGCTTGCTGGTAATGTCCTTATTCTGATAGGCTATGTCTGTTTCTCTGTGTTTCTTCCTCTTTTGCTTCCTTTTCTTTGTTTCCTCCATAACGAATCCACCCTTCCTTTCTCGATGGCACAGACAGCCCTCCGGGAAAGGCATCTCTCCCTCCCTGCTTATGGCTGCGTTTTAAAGTTCCCTGGGATATAGGCTCACGCCCGGCAAGAAGTTCGATCTGACAGATTCCACGCTTTGCATGGCTTCTATTCGCATAAATTACAGAGAAGACTGTTTCAGTCTTTAGATTCCTGTAAGAATTGAATTCTTTGCTTACGTTTAGAGTAACATGGTATGCATAGAATTGCAAGAAAAATTTATCACTGTACGAAAAATGTACGAAAAAAGACTATGAAGTCTCAGGCGAATTGCTTATATAAAAAGTTCTAAACCTGCACATTCTGCAGGCTTAGAACTTCTTCTCACACTATTCCGCCAGATACATCTTCAACCCGTCTTCAATCTTCTGGACAGTATCCTCCCTGGACTGGGAGCCGTCCAGGAACCCGCCGAGGCATTCGATCAGCACCTCTCTGATCTTACTGTCTTCCTTAACGGGCTTATCCAGAGTCTCGCACAGCGCAGCCAGCGCGTCTGCCGTCTCCTGGGGATAGGGCTTGCTGTCAAATTCGATATAGCCGCCCTCATCATCCTTGATCATGGTCGCCGCCGAGAAGTTGGAGCGGTCCTTTGCCGCCAGCTTCTTTAATGACGCGCGGTTCACCGGGAAGCCGTTGAAGCTGTCCACATCCTGCACCTCCTGTGACAGCGCGAACTTTATGAAATCCCTGGCCGTGTCCATATACTCTGTCCTGGAGCAGATCCCTATCAGCGCGGAAGGGATAAACCGATTCTCAAAGGCAGTGTAGTCTCCCTTGATATAGTCCACCATGCTCATGGGGAACATGCAGTCTATAAACCCTACTACTCTGTTAAATGCCAGCTTCGCCTCGGAGGCAAGCTCCCACATGCCGGACATGATCTTATCCTCCGGCCTGGAAGCAACGATGCCGCAATTATCCCCGATCATCTTCAGATAATCCAGATACCTGCCCATAGCCTCCCTGTCCAGCTGCTTGTCGCTTACAATCTCGTCACAGAAATAAGGATAAAATTCATCCACCAGTTCCGCCACGGTCCGGTCGCCCAGGTAACCGGAATCGGCGCCTGCCAGAAAGCCCGCCAGGGTCTCCATGGAACTCATATCTTCCACTGTGATATCCCGTCCCATCACCATATTGAAGCCAAACTGCAGGGGCACCACATAACGTTTACCGTCTTCCCGCACATAAGCGCCCGTAATATTGGACAGCAGTTCACCGCCTTCCTCCATGGGCTTAACCACATCGTCAATGTCTGCAAGAAGCCCCTTATCCGCATAGGAATCCAGGTTCAGATGATCCATCACCACAATATCCGGAGCCCCGTCCCCCATCAGCATGGTGTTCAGCTTCTGGTAGACAGCGTCGTAGTCAGGGGTTTCATAATAATACTGCGGGTATTCGTACTCTATGGAAATCTTCACTTCGGGATGCGCCTTATGGTATGCGGCCGCCGCCTGTTTTAACAGCGGATTCTCGTAGACCGTGTACAGCTTCAGCACTTCCTTCACCTGAGAAACCGCTTCCGGATCATACTCGTAACGATTCAGCTTCATCTCCCCGTTTTCCTGGAACTGCGCGTAAATGCTGCCGTCCTCCAAAGCGACGAAATCGGTGCACCATAACTCTGTCATGGAAAAGTCCGTCTCCATGCCCTCCGCCAGCTGCTCCCACTGTCCCTGGGCATCCCCGGCTGCCAGGCGGTAGATCCCCGTCTCCACGGCTCCCACCAGAGTCCCGTCCTTCAATACGTCAAAAGCCAGGGAGCCCGCGCCGCCGATGACAACTGCCCCGTCCCCGCCGGTACTTCCGGGATAGGGAATGTTCTCCGCCCCGGCGCTCTTTCCGTCCTTCCTCCTTTCAATCTGCTCTCCGGTACACAGATAGGTGTTCGTTCCGTCCGTCACCACGCCGCCCTCGTATAAGGCAGTCGGCTGTTCATTCTCCAGTATGCTGCCGTCCTCCCCGGACAAAAGCTGCACGGATGAATAAGAAATCGCAGCCAGAGTGCCGTTGTCCAGCGCCGCTATTCCCGTCACAAACTCATAACCGCCGTATTCCTCATCCGGAACGGTCCACTCCTGGGGCGTAATTTCCTGAACCGTATCTCCTTCGCCCTTCCACAGGCGGGTTTTGAAAGCCTCTTCGCCCTCCGCCGTGTAACCGGTATACAGATACTGTCGGTCCCCTTCTCCCTGGGCCATCCCCAGTTCCATCCATTCCAGGGCGGGAAGCTCCAGGCCGGCAAACCACCCCGGCGTCACCTCCGCAAAGTCCTCCCCCTGCTTTTCCCACTGGCTTAAGACGGTCCTGTCGCCGTCCTGCTTCATTGCGAGCAGACGCAGTTTATCTTCTGCCTTATACATCTGCACGATGGTCCAGTCGGACAGTTCCTCCGGCAGCGCCTCCTGCTTCTCTACGTACATGCCCTTTTTCTGTCCGGCGTCACCTCCGTTTTCCGACGCGGACCCGCTTCCGTCGCTGTTCCCGTTACCGCTGCTGCCACTGCCGCCGCTTCCGCTCTCCTGCTCTGCCTTTCCGCAGCCGCTCAGCGCGCCTGTCAAAAGCGCCGCAGCCACCATGACCGCCAGCCAGCACCTCTTCTTTGCCATTTTTCCATTACCTCCCGATCCGAGAGCTGCCGTAAAATCGCCGCGCGCCCAAAATATGCTGTATTGTATGAAGACTTACCGAAATATACTGCAGACCGCCAGGATTTACAGTGATGCCCCTGGAAAAATACCTTGCTTGCGGTCTGCAGCCGGGTTGTACAGCAAATTCAATCTGTGCGCAGTATATATTGTGTGCGGATATCAATTCCCGACAGTTCCCTTTTACTTATGATTTTCTTTGATTTCGGTCTTATGGTAACAGGTAAATGTCAAAGGCTTGTGACCTACTTGTGCCTAAGTTGTAAAATCTACAGGGAAAATCCCCATAAAGTGTCTAATTCGTCCCTAACCTCAGCTCAATAGTGAAAAGCTCCTCAGGCTTCGCCTGAGCAGATCCGTTCTCCGCCGACACAATGGCGAAACTGGCGGTTTCCACGGAGGCATGTATCCCCTCGCTCCCATTCCGGCTGATCGCCCAGAGCCCGTTTTCCTCCCCTTCCATATATATGATATACTTCTCTTCTATGCCGAAAGAGTCCGCATAGGCATACAAAAGCTCCTGAACCCTGTCTTCGTCCTGGTATTCCACCAGAAGCGTGCTGCTGACATAAGCGCTCAATACCTGTCCCGTCACCGCATTCAGGATCAGTCTCACCCTCAGGTCCCAGGCATCCATACATACGGTCCAGTAACTGAATTCCGGATCCGTTACACCCGCCTCCACATCCGTCCTCCATGCCCAGAGAGAACAGTCTGTTTTGCATTCCGTTAATTCATAATCGCCATTTCCTATTTTGGGCAGCAAAAAGCTTTCGACCCACTCCCTGCCGCAGACAGCCGCCTCTGCCAGAGACAGCTGATTCTCCCACGGCTCATGAGGCACCGTTCCTTCTGTCTCCGTCTCCAGCTTTTCCACCACCCGGTACAGCTGGCTCTCCGTCAGCGGCGCCTGTACCGATATCTCCTCACCGGCCTCCTGCGCCGCCACAGCTTCGGACTGCACCAGGACTTCCACCCTGCCTCCTCTGTCCAGAATCGCGTTCTCCTCCCGTACAAGGCGGTGGTGTACCAAAAACAGCCCTCCGAAAGCGATTCCGAAAGCAGACAGTAGCCCCAGGGAATTGGTGAATACAGCGCCTGCTTTCCCGGAGAAATCCTTAAACTGTCTCTCCCGTGTCTGATCAGTCTTCTTTGTCCCTGTCATCCGCCCCACCTTCCATATTCTCTTCACCGGTTCTGAACGCAATCTCTTTGCCGATTCCCGGAACAACACGTTTACCAGGCTCTGATATCGTGTCCCTGCCAGCCCCCGGGCCAATACCGTCTCCGGTCCCCGGAATATTCTCCTCGTCATTTTCCGGGCAAACAGCTTCGCCCATCTCCAACAAAAATCTTACCTCCGTCCCCTGTCCTTTCCGGCTCTCAAACATAAGCTCGCTTCCATGCACCCTGGCGATCCTGTCCGCCAGCGCCAGGCCAAGCCCGGCTCCGTGCTGCTTCCGGCTCCTGGCCTTATCCACCATATAGAAAGCCTCCGTGATACGGGAAAGCGCTTCCTCCTCCATGCCGCAGCCGTCGTCCCTGACCCGGATCAGATATCTACCCTCCGGAGCCGGCGAAGACGCCTCCTCTCTCCGCTGTCCTGACAACACGATCCGGCGGGCACCCGCCTTGACGGAATTGTCCACCAGATTGATCAGCAGTGTTTTCAGCAGGTCATAGTCCACCTTCACATAGGCCGGCTGTGCCTCCAGACGCAGATCGACTCCTTTTTCCTCCATAAGCGGAGTCAGCCCTTCCGCCACATCCCGCAGCAGTTCGTCCGCCGGCATCTCCACCAGCGGAAACTCCTGCCGCCCCAGCACCGTCAGTTCCATCAGTTTAAAAGAAAGCGCCTCCAGACGCATCCCCTCATTCCATATATTCCAGGAGGCCCTCCGAACATCCTCCCGGGAGAGGTTTTTCTGGTAAATCGTATCCGCGTAACCGATGATCGAAGTGAGCGGCGTCTTCAGCTCGTGCGCGAAATTGGCCACAAAGTCCTCCTTTTCCCTGGCCGCCCTGGACAGTTCTCCGATCTTCTCCTCCACGGCTTCCGCCATCCGGTTAAAGCTTCCCGCCAGTTCCCCGATCTCGTCCCTTCCGGATATGGCCAGGCGCTCCTCATAATACCCCTCCGCCATCCTGCCTGCCGCCTTCGACATCCGCTTCAGCGGCCTGGTCAGAAGCGCGGAAAGAACGCCCAGCAGCGCCATGCCCGCCGTCATGGCGACCAGATAGCATCGGATAAAATACTGCCGCAGTATCTGCTGCTGCCTTACGGTCTTGCCGATGTCCCACTGGGTGACAAAAATAATCCTGCTGTCCGCCCCATCCTCATCCTTCGGAAGAATCTTAAACGTACCCTGATACTCCTCTCCAACGTTCCAAACACTTTCCGCCGTTTTAAGATTGTCGCAATTCAGAACACTCCCCACCAGCACACAGCCGCCCTCCGCGGTATCCTGAAACCGGTATACATGGGCCTCTTCCGAAAGCCCCTCCAGAAAGGAAGGGTCAAGCCCCTGGATTTCCGAATAGATCAGCGTCCCGTCCTCCTGAAAAAAAGCCGCAGGAGAACTCAGTTCCTCCGCCAGGTCGGCAAACAGCCCTTTCGCAAGGCCGCTTTCCGTCACAGACAAATTTCCCTGAATCTGAAGTTCGGGCGAGCTCTCCGGATCATTCTTCCACATGGAATAAATACGCTCCTCCTCGGGGAAAAGCTCCTCCCCCACATCGATCACAACAAAAATATCCGAATAACTCAGCATGGCGGACTGCACCGTAAATTTATCATACTGGTACTGCATCAGGGCGAACTCCGCCTCCCTTGCCAGACTGCTCTCCATGAAATAATGCAACAGAAAATATCCCGAAACGGAAAATGCCAGTCCCAATACCAGCATCCCAAATAAGAAATACTTTGTAAAAAGCCGCATCCTACTCCTCCAGCCTGTAGCCTATCCGGAACACCGTCTTGATCCGCTCCTCCCAGCCCAGTTTTTTGCGCAGACGCTGAATGTGGGCATCCAGGGTTCTGGTCTCCCCGAAGAAAGGCTCTTTCCACACTTTTTCATACAATTTATCACGGTATAACGCAATATTTTTATTCTGCATCAGCTCCACCAGCAGGTCGAACTCTTTGGCTGTCAAAACCACCGGACTTGTGCCTTTCATCACCTGGCGGGAATCCGTGAAAACTCTCACGTCTCCCAGCTCCAGCTGTTTCCCGCCAACGCCCATTCTCCGCAGCACGGCCTCCACCCTGGCCAGGAGCTCTCCCACCTGGAACGGCTTCGTCAGATAATCGTCCGCCCCTGCCTTCAGCCCCCGGATCCTGTCCTCCACGGCGCCCTTTGCCGTCAGAAAGATCACCGGCGTCCCGGTGGGCTTGATATACTCCAAAAGCTCATAGCCGTCCACCTCCGGCAGCATGATATCCAGCAGAGCCAGGTCAAATTTTCGCTGTTCAATATAATCCGCCCCTTCTATGCCGTCATGGGCACAGGTACAGCGATATCCTTCCGCGCTCAGGTTCATATAGATCAGATCCGCAATCGCGGCATCGTCTTCCACGATCAGAATTTCCGTCAAAAAATCCACCTCCGTATCGTCTGTCTCAAATATCGCCTGCGCAACCATTCAGATCAGGCACTGAACGATTACCCGCCGGCAGCCGCTGAAAGCGGCCCGCCCTTTCGCCCCATGGCTTTTTCCGCCCACTGCAGCGAATCTGGCAGCTGCGCCGACTCTCTTCTTATAATACAGTATTGTTTCCAAATTGTAAATTTTTCGCAACCGCACAGGTGGAATTTTTTGCGGATCCTTTTATGAAAGCCGCTTCCTGCCGCGTCCTTTCCCTGGAAGCTGCACCAGAATCACCGCGCCGAAAACCAGTGCGCAGCCCGCAATCTCCCGTCCCGTCAGGACCTGCTTCAGAACCACCCACCCCGCAAGCACGGAAACCACCGACTCCATGCTCAGGATCAGGGAGGCTACCGCCGGATCCGTTTTTTTCTGACCCAGTACCTGCAGGGTATAGGCCACGCCGCTGGAAAGGATTCCCGCATAGGCCAGGGGAATGATCCCGCTTATGAAATCTCCTGCATCCGGCTTTTCAAAAATCACCGCCAGGATACTCCCCAGGATTCCCGCCGTCAGAAACTGGATACAGGAAAGCTCCACGCCGTCCGCCCTGGGCGAAAAGAAGTCGATCACCAGAATATGCACGGCAAAAAGGACAGCGCATAAAACCACCAGCGCGTCCCCTTTTCCCAGAGAAAAACTCTCGCTCATGCACAGCAGATACATGCCAAAGGCGGCGATCGCCGCTCCTGCCCAGACCTTTCCCGGCACCTTCTTTTTCAGAAAGATCCCGAAGAAAGGAACCAGGATAATGTACAGCGTGGTAATGAATCCCGCCTTGCCCACCGAGGTATATAAAATGCCGTACTGCTGCAAAAGCGCCGCGGCACACAGAACCAGTCCGCAGCAAATACCTCCTGTAACCGTGTCCTTACGACTTCCGGAAAGATTCTTCCCCACATTTCCATTGCCGGAACAGGCCTCGCCACATCCGCTTTCTTTGAAGCCTGTTTTCTCCGGCATTCCCTTTCCGGAATGCCTCCTGGCTCTGTTAAACCAGATCACCGGCAAAAGCGCCGCGCTGCCCAGAAGGAATCTGGCCCCGTTGAAGCTCAATGGCCCAAGGTAGTCCATGCCCACGCTCTGGGCTACAAAGGCCGTGCCCCAGATAAAGGCGGCCATAAAGAGCATCAGGCTGCTCTTCCATGAAATTTTCATCCTTTTCCTCTCCTTTTGTTACCCCTCTTCTCATAATCTTTTCCATTTTAGCACATGGACAAAATTTTTTCCACTGGCTTTTCGGGTCTGTGCAAAAAAGGCAAAAAATGTCAGAACCTGACACATTTTCTGCATCTCTGGAATAAAATATAAGAAAAAGCCCGATATTTCACAGCCGCCGTAATGGCAAACCATATTCCCGCCGGAGACAGACGGCGCTAAAACGGCCAGGCCGGGAAATGTCATGTGGAAAGAAGAAACCGTCCCGGCACTTTAAGGAGGGAAACATATGGAAAATCGTTTGAAATGGGATGAACGGTATAATGTGGGAGTAGACATTATCGACCGGGAACACAAAAAGCTCTTCACTATTCTCAATAAGCTGTATGGCTTTGGCGACAGCGGGCAGAAAAGCCACTTTGCCTGCCAGGAGGCGATAAAATACTTTAAGGATCATGCTATCCAGCATTTTGCAGATGAGGAAGCTTATATGGCTTCCATACATTACCCTGGACTTGAGACACACAGACGCATCCATAAGGATTTCCGGGAACGGATGCTCCCTGCCCTCGAGAACGAACTGGAGCTGACTCATTTCTCCGAAACCTCCATTCACCATTTTCTCGGTGTGTGCGCAGGATGGCTCATCGCCCATACCCTGATCGAAGACCATATGATCGTAAGCGGCGAACCTGTCAGACACTGGGAGAAGCTGTTGCCGGAAGAAGAACAGACAGTGATGGGACAGACCCTCGCCAGCCTGCTGCACAGCATGTTCCGGCTCGATTCGCAGCTGATCAGCAATTGCTATGCCGGAGAGAGCTTCGGAGACGCAATCTGCTGCCGCCTGCTCTACAGCGGCAGAGACAGAAAAAGATGGGAATTTTTCCTGCTTTTCGAGGAACAGCTCATCGGCAGCACCATCGGCAATGTGATAGAAGCAAAGTCGGAATCCACAGACATGATGTTGTCAAATGTGGCAAAATATGCGGCAAAGCAGCTTGTAGAACGTGTAAAAAAGCATTTTTCGTCGCTGCGGCAGCTTGAACTGACTAATGAACACTTGCTGTCCTACGAACAGTTTTATAAAATGTATGAGCGGCAAAGCCCTCAGTTCAGCTTCCTGTTTGACACCGGCAGGGGCTACTTTGCCTATTGCATGACTGCTTCCGAACCGCCGCTGCGCAGGGACGGCATTTCGGCCGTCACTGAAAATGCCGTGGCCGAGCTCGAAGATCACCTGGCTCCCTCCGGTCCCCCGCCCGAGAGCAAAGACCGTCCCCGCTCCGACAGCTTTGCCGAACCCCCGGACGGCCGGAAAAAGAAAATACTGGTGGTAGACGATTCGGACTTTATGCGAACAAGCATGCTTTATCTGCTGAGCAGCGACTATGAAGTGCAGACAGCAGATTCCGGCATGTCGGCGATCCGGAGCATTTCCCTCTCCCGTCCGGACCTGGTGCTGCTGGACTATGAGATGCCTGTCTGCAGCGGAAGCCAGGTACTGGAAATGATCCGCTCTGAAAAGGATCTTACAGATATTCCTGTCATCTTTCTGACCAGCAGGGTGGACAGCGCGAGTGTCAAAAAAGCCATTTCACTCAAACCCGAGGGATATCTTTCCAAATCTATTTCCGCCGATTCCGTCAAAAAGGAAATAGATCATTTCTTTGAGAAGAAAGGTTAGCCTCCCACATGCCCGGTCTGCGGAATTACAGCGGCGCTGTCAGGCCGTTCTGCGCGTAAGCGGCAAATAATCGGCGTCTATAAAAGGAGCGCTGCCTGTGATATCGTA
>CAJUFB010000076.1 GCA_910585805.1 uncultured Acetatifactor sp. | reverse complement strand
ACAGACTGTAAATCTGCTGCAAATTGCTTCGGTGGTTCGAATCCACCTCCATCCAGTTCTTTTCTCATTGCGGCGTTGTAAGCATATGAGGAAACGATAACTTATATACGATATGCAGGTATGGTGGAATAGGCAGACACAAGAGACTTAAAATCTCTCGGGGGCGACCCCGTGCCGGTTCAAGTCCGGCTACCTGCATTTTTTCAGGCAAAATTGCAGCCCTCTGCTTATTCCGGAACTGGCTTCTCTCCTCCGTTGACTGAGTTACCAGCCCCGTAGGGAGATGAATGATCCTTACTCCGGTTTCTACTTTATTCACATTCTGGCCGCCCCTGCCTCCGAAGTGGAACTTTTCAATCCGGTATTTCCCATCGGACGTAATCTCATCTGCATTCGAAATAACGCTCACATCTACATACCAGTTTTTCCTCTTATGCTTCTTACGGAACAGGCTTTTGCAAATCCACAGTACCGTTCCTTCAAGGCTACTCAGGTCGTGTCCGGTCCGAAAACGGACGGAATCGAGGCAGCCCTTCTCATAGCCTTTGGTTTCCGATATGATTTCCAGGTCTCCATATTCCCCTTTCAGAGCCTCGAATAACTTTGCAACGGCCAGCTGGCATTCGGAAGGCCCCTGACCTGCGCTGATCTGGACTATCATAATGCACCCTCCTCACTTCCTGCTCCCTGCTTTATAATTATAGACAGGCTTCAAAACATCCGTTACTTGGACAGTATCCTTAATCTGTTCTGTGATTTCCTTCCATTTCATTCCTTTCAGGATTTCTCTGTACACAGAAATTCAGAATTGGCAACATGCCTGAACGCAAAATGATTGCGGCTTTACTGGATTATACTAGATTATACTGGCTTCTGCTTTTCCTGAATTCTTTGCATATTGGCAAATACCAATAAAAATGTTAAAATACATACAGCCGCAAAATCAGACAATTACATCAGAGGAGAAACTAACGATGCACGATATAAAAAAGCTTGCAAAACTTTGCCAGGGACACCCTGTCTATATCCAGACCCACAATTTTCCGGACCCGGATGCTATCGCTTCCGCATACGGTCTTCAGCAGCTGCTCCGCATTTACGGTATAGAAGCGGAACTCTGCTATGACGGCCGTATTGACCAGCTGAGTGCCTCCAAGCTGCTGGATGCCTGCCATATCCGGATGTCGCCTTATGAAAACCTGATGAAATACATGCATGAGACGGACAAGATCATCTGTGTGGACACACAGAAATATGGTGGAAACGCTACCAATCTGACCGGAGACGAATTTGCCTGTATTGACCACCATCCCACCTTTGTCCCGGTTGATTACCAGTATCAGGATATACGCATCACCGGAGCCTGCGCAACATTGATTGCGGAATACTATGCCCTGTCAGAGAACACTCCGGACAGTGATACGGCTACAGCGCTGCTCTACGGAATCAAAATGGATACCCTGCAGTTTACAAGGGGCGTGACGGAACTCGATATCAAAATGTTCGGCTACCTGTTTCCGTTCTGCGACCAGGAGAAGCTGACCTGCCTGGAAAGAAACAATCTGGAATTTACTGATTTGAAAGCGTGCGGCGCAGCTATCAAAAACATCAAGCTTTATGATAAAGTCGGATTTTCCTACATCCCTTTTTCATGCCCGGATGCCCTGGTGGCAACCATTTCGGATTTCATGCTTTCCCTGGCCGAGATAGAAGTGGCCGTCGTATATTCCTTCCGGAAAGACGGTGTAAAGCTTTCCGTCCGTTCAGAAAATCCGGCCATTCATGCCGGAAACCTGCTGCATACAGCCCTGAAAGATATCGGAAACGGCGGCGGGCACGCCTCCATGGGCGGCGGCTTTATCAACAAAAAAAGCCTGCCGGAAGCCGAACACCTCCAGACAGATTATATCAGAAATCTGCTCCTGGTTGCCCTGGCTAAGGAAAACTGCCCTGCTCTCCATTAACTTTATCTGATATGCAGCATAAAAATTTACACATGCGAAAAGCCGCTACCCCTTGATTTTACTATAAAATCTCCGGTTTGCGGCTTCCATTAAAGCATGGAGCATACGGGATTCGAACCCGTGACCTCCACACTGCCAGTGTGGCACGCTCCCAACTGCGCTAATGCCCCATGCCTCTAGTATACCATATTTCAAAGAAAAATCAACATAAATTTTATTTTTTTCTTCCGCTCCTCTCCGTTTCCGTCCCGGCACTCTCTCCGCGCAGAATCTCCAGCTTCCCGTTCCGCTTCAGCCCCAGCACCACCAGTTTACGAATCAGGTCATAAATCACCGCAAACACCGGCACTCCTACCAGAATCCCCACAAACCCGAACAGCCCGCTGAACACTGTAACCGAAAACAGCACCCAGAAACCGGACAGGCCCGTACTGTTTGCCAGCAGTCTGGGGCCCAGGATATTGCCGTCGAACTGCTGCAGCAAGATAATAAAGACAAGAAACCACACACATTTTACCGGGTCCACAATCAAAATCAGAAGCGCGGATGGAATCGCCCCGATATACGGCCCAAAGTACGGAATGATATTGGTCACACCCACGATAACACTGACCAGCATGGCATTAGGGAATCCGAGAACCAGCGAAACAACATAGCATATCACGCCGATAATCGCGCTGTCCAGTATCTTCCCGCTGAAAAATCCCACAAACATCTTATCCGCAAACTTTACCTCATCCAATATGTAATCCGCCCACCTGGGCCTGCATACACTGTACAGCACCGCCCTGGCCTGTCTGGCAAACTGCTTCCTGGAACCCAGCGTGTAAATACAGACCACCATACTGATAAACAGATTCATAAGGATGCCCACCACCGTGGATACCGTACCCGCAAATCCGTCCACCATGGTCAGCAGCATGGGAAGCAGGTCGCTCTGCGCCCAGGTCTGCACTCTCTGATTCACCGCATCTATGGCGGTCTGGATATAATTTTCCATCACGGAATTATCCGCCAGGCTTTCCTCCAGCCATTTCTCGGCTTTTGCCGCCGCGCCCGGAAGCTGAGCCACAATGGAAGTAATGCTGGCAGCCATCTGAGGCACCACCATGCTGATTAACAGATACAGAATCAGAAATGCGCCCAGCAGGCTCAGCAATATAGCCAGAGATGCCGCATGCCTGCGCAGCCTTCCGGGCAGGTGTTTTTTCAGTCTGATCTCAAAAAAGTCACAGGGCATCCGCAGCATATACGCCATTACGCCCCCTAAGATAAACGGCTGCAGAATGGTCTGCAGATGGCTGACCCTGCCGCACAGATAGTCGAACCGGAACAGGATAAAGAAAAAGGATATCGCCAGCGCCAGAATCAGGAAGCCCGGCACAATCAGATGCTGATACTTCTTCCATACCTTCTCCTTTTCCCCATCGGTATTCTTTCCCTCACTGTTTTGCTGCATTTCTCTTCTCTCCTTGTCACACATTGTTTTCTCCCTTTGCCTTCGCCAGATACTCCCTGGGAGTCATCCCGGTCTTCTCCCTGAACTGCCTGTAAAAATGAATTTCACTGTTATATCCGCTCAGCTGCGCTATCCGTTCCAGCTTTAAGTCCGTATTCAGAATCAGCCCCCTGGCGTAATCCGTACGGATATTAATCAAATCCGTCTTGAAGGGAATTCCGAAGAAGCCCTTATATAAATACTGGAAATAGGAAGGACTCACATTCAGAGCCTCCGCCATCTCCCTGGCAGTAAAATTCTTATAGGGCTGCGACTGCATGGAAAGCCGCAGATTCTGCAGCCTGGCAATGTAGGGATTATAAGGCATGGGACTGTCCTTTTTACGCACTGCCTGAACCAGGTTATTGACAAGCACCCGCATCAGCATATCGATATTTTCCTCACGGAAATCCGATGACGCATAATTTTTCTCCCACATAATCTGCTGAATATATAAAGTAAACTCCACTGCACTGCCAATGGGAATGGGACGATGGAATAAAAGCCCCGTCCTCTCCGGAAAATCAGGCATATCACAGTCAAAATGCAGCCAGTCATCCGTATACTCCCCACTGATGCTGCGATACTGATAAGGCACATTGGGCCGAACCAGCATGGCACAGCTATGCTCCGTCCGCACTTCCTCCGCCCCGATCCGGAACAGCGCAGGACACTTCACGATCAGCAGCAGATAATGAGGCAGCCCCCTGGGCCGGTACATGGAATAATCCAGCGGATGCCTGGAATGGCACCCTCCTGACGACACACTGTACATAGAATCTGCCCTCCCAAATCCCCTCAGTCCCATACTTTTCAGCAGACCGGCAGGCTTTGAAACCATAACGCTGTTGATTGATGCCCATGGCCCAAACCCGCTCCATGCCTGCCGCGGGTTTCTACCCGTTCAAAGCCACATAAAATCATTAAAAATGTTAGTAAATAGTATTATAAGATATTATTAAAATCCTGTCAATTTAATATAATAACATACATATCGGATACAAAATGTTATGTTACTGTTTACAGCCCTGCCGTGACCAGTAACAGGATGCACGTAAACAGAGCACTGTACCTGAATCAAAAATACGTCAAATCGTATAAAATTACTCGAGAAGCAATTATACCTGATCTGAATTCAATGTACAATATATACTGCGCACCGGTTGAATTTGCAGTACAACCCGACTACAGACCGCCAGCCAGGTATTTCCCCGGAGGCATCACTGTAAATCCTGGCGGTCTGCAGTATAAATAACAAAAGCGAGGAGAAGAAAAATGAACGAACAAAACTTTGCCTGGGAAGCAGCCGCAAAAATCAAGCACAAGATGCGGCTGACAGCCGACAGAAGCCGGCACAAAATCCCTTACACCACAAAGGACGGTGTATTTGACGACTGGTCCGGCGACAGAATCACCTGGTGGACCAACGGTTTCTGGGGCGGCATGATGTGGCAGCTCTACCACGCCACCGGCGAGGAACTCTACAAGGAAATCGCTCTGGAGAACGAAGAAAAGCTGGACGCCAACCTGATGATTGCCAGAGGAATGGACCATGACAGCGGCTTCCGCTGGCTCCCCACGGCAGTAGCCGACTACAGAGTTACCGGCAATAAAGCTTCCTTCAACAGGGGACTGCTTGCCGCAAACGATATGGCGGGACGCTTCAATCCCATGGGACGCTTCATCCGCGCCTGGAACGACGACGGCGACGGAAGCAAGGCAGGCTGGGCAATCATCGACTGCATGATGAATCTGCCTCTGCTCTACTGGGCTTACGAGGAGACCAAAGACCCCAGATACCTTCAGATTGCCACCATGCATGCCGACACCGCTCAAAAATATTTCATCCGCGGGGACGGCTCTTCCAACCACATCGTGGCATTTGACCCCGCCACAGGCGAGTTTGCAGATACTTTCGGCGGACAGGGCTATGCGAAGGGTTCTTCCTGGACAAGGGGACAGGCATGGGCGCTGTACGGCTTTACCTTAAGCTACATTCACACAAAGAATGAAAGCTATCTGAATACCGCCAGGAGAGTCGCCAACTATTTTATTTCCAATACGCCGGAAAACGGGCTGATTCCTGTGGATTTCAGGCAGCCTGCCGACTGCACGCTGGAAGATTCCACCGCCTCCGCCATCGCGTCCTGCGGACTGCTGGAGATTGCAAAAGCACTGGAACAGCAGGACGAGCTCAGCCGGACGGAAAGCCGCATTTACAGAAACGCCGCCATGAAGCTCCTCACTGCATTATACGAGAACCGCTGCAACTGGGATGACAACTGCGACAACATCCTGGAGAAATGCACTGCGGCATTTCATGACAAGGAACACGAATTTTCCATCATTTATGGAGATTACTACTTTATAGAGGCAATCTGGAAGCTGACAGGAGAAGAACTTTTCATCTGGTAGACTCCGGTTCCCCGAAACCCAAACGGATATTATTTTAAAAAGGGCTGTCAGGAAACGGCGCACGCGCAGCATACGGCTGCAATTTTTAATACATCACAGTATATACTATGGGAAGCAGGTACTGCTTCCCATAGTTGAACGCGGCGCAAAGTGCTCGCCTTTCATCGGAAGCAAAGGGATTGCTTGCAGTCCAATGAAACTCCCCGCAACAGAGCTGAGGGGTATCAGCCCGAGACTCGCTTCGCTCGTCATTAGTTTGTTGCGCAGCAAAGCTGCGGGGAATTAGCCCCGGAGAGATTAAACGCTTACATGCTTTCATACAACAGGCGGTACGCCTCTCTGCGCCCCTCTGCAAAAGCCTTCTCCATCTGCTCCGCTATCGCCTTATCACGAAGCCTTGCCGTCAGCAGCGGTGAAAATCTCCTTCTCTCCAGGTCTATGGCCGCATCCACCGCTTCCCTGAAACTCTTCTCCACTCCCGTGTACATCGTAGCAGTGTCCACCACGTTGTTAATCCAGTCCAGCATCCCAATGATGTCGACCATCTGCCTGCACGGACATTCCAGCCTGTGGTAAGTTTCCGGATATCCGTGGGAACCGTCATACCAGCAGTGATGCCCTAAAGCCACCGGGGCATACATACTGGTGGATTCTCTCTCTCCCAGCCACGCCGCCCCCACATTGGTATGCAGATGAGCCATCTCATATTCTTCCTCAAACCACTGCCTCGCAGTCTGGGAATACAGATTCATGAAATTAATCTTGCCCACATCATGCAGCATCCCGCACTCCCTGGCATAATCCAGGATAGCCTGCCTTTTCTCCAGCGGCTCCCCAATCTCCCGGATGCTGTCCATATCGTCAAAAAAGTCCGGCTCCTCGTCAATAATAAGCCTGCAGAACACCACAGCCGCATCCGCCACCACCTTTGAATGCACATAAATCTCCGGTGCAAAACGCATCAGAATCTTTAACAGGAACTGCTTATACAAAATGCCGCCTTCCACCTCCACAAAAGTACTTGGCAGCTGCCGCAGATACAGGAAGAGCTTCTCGCTTTCCTCCTCCCTGGGAAAAGCTTCCACATATTCCATCGCCCTCCTGTAAAGGTTTCTGACATATTCCGCCCTGCCCGGTATTTTATCCGGGTAATCGTTTAAATATTGACTATAAAACGCAGGAAGTGAGATTATCCCGTACATCCCTTCTTCCGAAAAATCAGCCGCATCCGCTCCGTCCATCAGGGTTTCCATCCGGGCGAGCAATCCGTCTATCCCAAACATTCCACAGAAATACTCAATGACATAGTAGGAAAAACTGGGCCGCAGCAGCATTTTCTGTTTCCTCTGCGCCGCCTCCTCAAACCTTCTCTGATAGACAATGTACACCGACTCCATAACATCCTCCACGTCCCGCGAAGTCATGGTACTTTCTCTGCCGTAAGAAATACTTGCCGCCATCTGCTGATGCGTCAGAAAAATATATCTGTCCCAGGGAAGCCCCGGCTCCTTCTCCTGAAACCCCTTATCCTGGAGAATTTCCAGCGTCCGTTTTACCATACGGATTTTCTCACCTGGAGTATTGAACTGCCCCAGAGACATATTCGCACGGGAGCGCAGGATAAATCCCCTGGTCTCCGTGTCCTCAATCTCGTCAAAGTACTTCAGATAGGCAGCCGCCTCCGCAAAACACAGACGCATCTGTGAGGTATACTTCTGAATCTCCTTCCGCTCCAGTCCCACCAGCTTATTGTACAAACCGTAGTATCCCATACCAAGGCAGTACAATTCCCGGATCATCTCCTTCCGATCCTTCCTCATCCTGGCCAGGCTCAGCAATGCCTTGTGAATCTGGCAGTATAATCCCCCGTCCAGATCTTCTTTACCGCCAGTCAGTTCCCCCGCAAATTCCCGAAGTTCCGATATTTCCGTCTCATCCGCAGCATAAATATGATCCAGCACAGGAAACAGCCCCTCACGGAGAAGCTTCATATTCCGCTTTACCAGCTCTTCCCCGCGCCGCCTTTTCCTGTCGGACTGCTCCAGATACGCCTCGAAGGACAGCTTCTCCCGCCTCTCCCCCGTCGTGAGCATGACTATCTCTTTTAAATTGGCAATATACTCCTGTTGATAAAGCTGCATTCTCTCACCGCCCCTGTTAGAAATTGCCGGGAAATAACTGCTGCAACTGTGCGGGGAATCAAACCCTGTTTTTGATCAGGCGGAAAACCGGAAATGTTCCCCCACCCCGCATCAGCCAAGCCGTCCCCGCAGAATCTCCTGTAAACGCTCAGGGTCCACCGGCTTGGAACAGTGCTCATTCATTCCGGCATCTCTGGACCGCCGGATATCCTCCACAAAGGCGTTGGCCGTCATCGCCACGATCCATACACTCTCCGCGTCGTTCCTGGGAAGCTGCCGTATACGCCGCGCCGCCTCATAGCCGTCCATGACGGGCATCTGAATATCCATGAAAATAATATCATAATATCCCTCCGGCGAAGAGGTAAATTTCTCCAAAGCCTCTTTCCCATCGTCCGCCACTTCCACCTGTACCCCCATGGCAGACAATATTTCCATGGCAATTTCCTGATTCAACGCGATGTCCTCCGCCAACAGGACATGATGGCTGCCATAATCCGTGTCCCCGTCCCCCGGCGTTCCCTCCTGCTGCCGCCCGCTGCCTGCATATGCAGATAAAGTCTCCATCAGACGGCTCCGGAACAAAGGACAGGGAACAAAGGCATTGACTCCGGCCCGCACCGCCCGATACTCAATCTGAGCCCAGTCCTCCTCCGACACCAGCAGAATCGGAAATGCACGCCCGGCCAGCTGACGCACATGGGATGCCAGTTCCAGTGCCGACATATCTTCCAGTTCCTGCCCCAGAAGCAGCGCACAGGGCATGTGATTTTCATACTGGGCCTCCGTCAGCCTTGTTACCGTCTCCAGGCCGCTCCTGGTGCGGACAAGCCGAAAGCCTTCTTCCTCCAGATACCCTGTAACCTGAGCCACTCTGTCATCCCTGCACTCCGCCATCAGTACGATGCCTCCCGCCGGAAGCGCTGTATCCTTCCTGTTCTGCTCCGCAGCAGCCACAGGAATCTCAACCTGAAAACGGCTTCCTTCTCCCTCACGGCTTTCCACGGTGATCTCCCCGCCCATGCGTTCCACCAGATTCTTGACGATGGCCATCCCCAGACCGGTACCCTCAATCTTGCTGATAGTGGTATTACGCACCCTCTCAAAGGGAATGAAAATCTTTTTCAGAAACTCCTGGCTCATGCCTATTCCGTTGTCTTCACATATAAAATCAAGGACCATCCTACGGGTACCCGGGAAGTTTTTTTCTTCTTTCCCACTCTCCTGCGTGCCGGCCTCCGGAACGGTGCTTCCCTCTTCCGCGGCCAGATGCTGGCCCAGCCGCACCCGGATTTCACCGCCTTCCGGCGTATATTTCACCGCATTTCCCACAATATTGACCAGAATCTGCCGCAGCCGCAGCGGGTCTCCCATCAGGTTTTCCTCAAGGATATGCCCTATCTCCAACCAAAGCTTCTGCTTCTTCTGCACTGCCTGAGGCCGGATTATGACAGCAATGTCATGTACCAGATCCGGCAATGAAAAAGGCTCTTCATTCAGCGTCAGACGCCCGCTGTCGATGCGGGACATATCCAGCACATCGTTCACCAGACTCATCAGATGCGCGGATGCCGTCTTTATCTTCATGAGGCAGTCCTGTACCCTTGGCTTTTCATCTATGTGGGTCAGGCCGATGGATGTCATACCTATGATGGCGTTCATGGGCGTCCGGATATCATGGGACATATTGGAGAGGAAACTGCTCTTCGCAAGATTCGCCGCTTCCGCCGCTCTCAGAGCCTCCTCCAGCGCCGCATTCATATGTTCCGGTTCCGCAATGCGCAGCCGCCTGTTGTCCGCAGTATCCAGAATCCACAGTTCATGCCCGTCATCCAACGGTACCATACTGACTTCCAGGCCCTTTACAGCCTCTTCCGGCTCGGCAGACCTCAGTCTCTCGGCAGAATACCCTGACAATTCACATGCAATGCTGTCTGCATACTGAATATGCGTCTGGCCGTCAGGCTGCCGCTCCACCACAAGATACCCCATTTTCCCGCAGGCGAATTCTTTTTTCGCTTTGTGCTCCCTGTTCTCCACATTTTCCATATTCCTGACTCCATTTCCCGTGACCTTCAGATGCCTCACCTGATATCCAAAAACCATATCAGAACCACCCGCCCTTCCGCAGGCCCGCTTTTCATGGCTCCGGAAAGCACAGGACTATCATCAAACATTATTTCAACTGTCCGAAATGTACGGCAATAAAAGTATAAGCACAGGCTGAAGCATTCATGATCAGATATGGTAAAATCCTTCCGCCCCGCCGCGAATTACCTTATCCAGTGTCCGGTACAGCTTATCTACCTCCACAGGCTTGGACAGATGCCCGTTCATACCGCATTCCACAGATTTCTTCAGATCATCGTCAAAGGCATTGGCAGACATGGCCACAATGGGTATGGTATGGCAGTCCTCCCGCTCCATGCTCCGAATCCTGCGGGTTGCCTCCAGTCCGTCCATCACGGGCATCAGAATATCCATCAATATCACATCATAGGTACCAGGCTCCGTAGTACGGATGCGCTCTACAGCCTGTGTGCCGTCATGGACACAGTCCACCGTGAAATTACGCTCCTCCAGAAGACATTGTGCGATTTCGGCATTAATCTCATTATCCTCCACCACCAGGATACGATATCCGTCAAAGAAAACTTCTTCCTCCCGCACTTCCTCTTCCATATCCTCTCCCAGCTGCAGCGGAATCCTGAAATAAAAAGTACTTCCCTTCCCCGGCTCGCTCTCCAGACGGATATTGCTGCCCATCATCTGAACCAGGCGGCTGCTGATAGACAGCCCCAGGCCTGTTCCCTGCTGCCTGGAAGGATTCCTGTCGGCGGCCTGTTCGAAGGAACGGAATACCCTGTCCTGATCCTCTTTTGCTATGCCGATTCCGCTGTCATGTACCGCAAATAACACTGTCACTGTCTCCGCTGCGTCCGTCGGCGCGCTTTCCTCCGCCGGGCTTTCTTCCTTCACCTCCAGAATAATCCGCCCCTTTTCCGGGGTAAACTTCACTGCATTACCCAACAGATTGATCAGCACCTGGCTGATGCGCATCTTATCGGCCAGGAAAGTGCTGTGCGACAGCTGCATATCCTGCACAAAATCTATTTCCTTAGCCGCTGCCTGAGTGGTAACCAGTTCCTTTATGGTATCCAGCATCTCATATATATTGAAAGAAACCGGCTCCAGTTTCATCTTGCCGCTCTCTATCTTGGACATATCCAGAATATCATTGATCAGTCCCAACAGGTAATCGGAAGAAGACTGTATTTTCTGCAGGCAGTCCAGAATCCTTTCCTGGCTCTGGCCCTGCTGCAGCGCAATAGCCGTCATACCGATGATACCGTTCATGGGAGTACGGATTTCATGGCTCATACGGGACAGAAACTCCGACTTGGCCTTGCTGGCAATATCATGCTGCACCTGATTCAGCTGCGCCTGTATCACCTGTCCAAGCTCCGCCAGATCATGATAAGCTTCCTGATTTTCCAGAAGCTGCGGCGCAACGCCGAGAATGCAGATATTTCCCATATAACTTCCGTTGTCGTACATGGGCAGCATGATACCCTGCTGCCCCGGTGCCAGACTCAGAAAGCACTGTAGCACCTTCCGCCCGCTGTCCTGAGGCGAAACATACTTCACCTCATCCTGTCCCAGCCAGCAGAAAAACTCTTCCCGTTCTTCCTCTCTGTACTTCCTGACACACTCCCCGATAGCTTCTCCGTTCCGATGCCACTGATATTCCAGATAATTGGAATTGAAATCCCCCCTGAGCACAGTGACCAGCACATCGCCGGCCTCATAAAACCTGCCGATTTTACGGGTCATCAGCACCATCTGCGCCGAAAAATCGGCCCCCTTGCCAAACAGGTTCAGCGCTATGGAAACCAAAGCGACATTTTCTCCGTAGTCGATGCTGATGATCTCGCGTCCCTGTAAAGGGGGAAGCGCTTTCTCCTTTATGCCGGGAATATCCTGGTAGAAGACATATGCCTTCGTCATACCGGGATTCACAAAGCTGCGTGCCAGCCTGGCCATACAGATCAGCTTACCGGCACCCGTTTCTTTCCTCCCGCAGACCAGTCCCGCCTGCACCTCCACGGTGAACAGCTCCCTGTCAAAGCCCGCCGCAATTTTCTCCAACAGATTTTCTATGAATTCTGTCGCCTCTTCCCTGGACAGTTTTTCCAGCCACAGGATAAAATCGTCCCCATCCAGCCGGAAAGCCACAGGCTGTACATTTCGCCGCTCCCTGAGTTCCTGGCAGCTGCCGCGAATCAGGCACCCGATTTCCTCCAGAATCATATCGCCGAACACTATACCGTTTTTCTCATTACTCTCTTTCAGCCGGTTCAGAAACAGATTCGCCATCACCCCGGTACAGCTGCCGGCCTCCTTCACACTGCCGGCTCCGGAAGCCTCTGCCCCGCTGCCCTCCGAATCTACGGCATCGCCGGCCGATTGAACCATGCTCTTCCAGCGCTCCTCCAGCTGCTTCATTCCCTCGTCGAATACGTAGAGGCCCGTGACACCGTCCGTGGTATTTTTCCGAAGCTGCTCTGCCTCTTTCTCTTTCTGCTCCTGAATAACCCGGATGCTTCCCACCAGCTTCCGCCGCCTGCCATCGATATCATACACCGTATTGCCGGAGAGCAGCACCCACACAAACTCGGCATCCTCCGGCCATTTCATCCGAAACTCCACCGACAGCTTATCCGCCCTGCTGCTCAGCGCCTCCACGACCTTATCCCTGTCCGGCTCATAGATATACCTGGGATCAATAAAGCCACTCTCGAAATTACGGCATTCCCATTTCCCGTTTTCCGACTTATTATTTACGATATCAAGAACATGTGTTTCCAGGTCATAGGAAAAGAATACATCTTTGGATGACTCCAGGGCAACCCTGTACCGCTCCTTCTCCTCCAGCAGAATATTTTCCGCTTCCATCTGGCTGTCTGTCAGAGCCTTCACCACCTCATACAGGGCATCCACCTCCAGAATATTGGAGGGCTTAAATTCCGCAAGCCCCGTCCTGCCGCCGCTGATACACTGCATCAGGCGCTTCACCGGCCTGGTAAGGTGCTTCACCATGAGCGAAATGCCGAATACCCCGAAAATCAGCCCCGCCAGGACAGCAGCCACCATCCAGATATAAAGCCGGCGGCTGATCCCGAACAAATCCTCCTCCGTATCCAGTCCCAGAAGCACCCATTCCGTATTTTTATAGGGCACATTATTGCTGTACAGCTTCAGCGGACAGACCACAGCGTAGATATCCTGATACTCCAACCGGATATCCTGCACCCGCAGAAGCTCTTCATACGCCGTACTTTTCAGGAAAATCGGCTTCTTTACGGAACTCACCAGACTGTACAGAAGCCCCTTGCCTGTCAGAGATACATAACTGCCGTCCTCCTGTCTGACTGCCAGCATATACCCTGACTGCTTGGAATTGTTCAGTTCCTCCACCGGAAAATAATCGTACAGTTGCCGGCTGGAAACCTCCGCTCCCAGCACACCGTACACCTCTCCTTCATACCGGAGCGGAATGGAGTAAGTAATCATCTCATAGGAATCGGCACCTTCCGTCTCCAGAAAAAAAGGCAAAGACCAGTAGCCCAGGTCAACCGTATCCGCATCCCCGCACTGCACCCCGGCTCTCCATGGCTCATAAAAATAATGCTCCGCGGGATTCCGCCCCTGCCCCTCCATGTGGAATCGGGTAGTCCATGCGGTGTCCAGCGGAATATTCCATTCTCTGGACAGGTCCTTGCTCCCCCGTTCCAGCAATAAATCCCTGTAATTCACAGGGTTGGTGTAAGGGTCGGAATCCCTGATGAAAAATCCGTTGAAATCCGCTTCATTCTGCATATCCGTCCCTGTCAGGAGCAGAAATATACCCGTGGTGGAATTATTCTGCAGCCGGCTGAGACATTCCGGAAAAGCCGCCTCCAGAAACCTTCCGCTCATTTCATCCGACTCCATGAAGGTTCTCAGGGGTATCTCTTCCTCTTCCAGGATTTCCGCCAGAATCCCGCCCAGGATTTCCTCATCTTCCCGAACGGATACCCACCGCTGATTCATTTCATTCTGCAGGATTACCGCCCGGTTTTCCACCAGCCGGCTCATCATCCCGCTGGAATATGCCTCCAGCATCCCGGCAGTCCGCCTTACCACCAGTGTACCGATAGTGATGACACTCTGGATCAGCATGATCACAAGCAGCGGGATCAGAAATATCTTAAATATGGTTGCTTTTTTCTTATTCGGCCTCTTCTTCCATCTCATCCATACACTTCCCTACTCGCTTACCGCAGATTTCAGCGCATCACAAAAAGAATTGTACCATTCCTCAAAAGCTTCCTCTGTCACATAGGGCGCCGATGCTTCTTCCAGGCTTTTACCCTCTTTCAGCGCAGCCGCCACGCTTGCCCGGTCTTCTGCCGCCCTGTCTGCCAGATTGTATTCCAACACTTTTCTCGCCGCGGAACCGTTTTTAAAACTTTTGTTGGTATAAAGCGTTGTGTTATCCATTTCCCGGAAAATAGTAGTCAGACAGTCGTAAGTCTTCGGCGCCACCTCCAGCTGCTGCTCCGCAATAATCTGATCCAGTTTTTCCACACTGTTTGCATCCTTCTGCACCGGCAGATATCCCGCCACGCAGCCAAACTGCAGATTGTTTTCCGCTTCCGTGAACCATTTGAGAAATTCCACCGAAGCATACTCATGTTTTTCATCCGACCTGCTCACCACCATGCCGGCTCCCTGCTGTACCGCATAATTTTCCCCGCCCCGGAGCACCGGAGCAGGCATCACGATATAGTCAATGGCATAGCTGGAATCCTCCTGTTCCACCTGATTCGGAAAATACATGGCAGAAGCCGTGGAGCCTGTATAAGCCAGCAGATCTCCCGTCTTCACATCGTCGGAACGGAAGGAGCCATATGCCGCAAAATATCCCTTTACCATCGGAATGTAGTAATTCTCCCAGAGCCGGTGAAGTTCTTCTTTGGGCATGTTCAGCTCTGCCTCTCCGTTCTCCACATGAAAAATCTCCACTCCCAGCTGCTGCAGTCCGATGATAAAATAATTTGCCACTGCATCCCTGCCGTAAAATGCCCTGCCGTCCCCCGGTACATCAGGTGTCATGCCGTCCGTCCATTCGTAGTATATCTGCGCCGTCGCCGCAACTCCTTCTATGGTCTCCAAATCCTCCAGAGAGACGCCGGTTGCTTCCGCAAAGGGTTCCCAGTCAGTCTTGTTTATCATCATGATTTCCGTAGACTTTGCCGTGGGAAAGATACGCAGCGTACCGTCCGCAGCAATACGCCCTTCTTCTATGTAGGAATCCACATATTTTTCCAGATCTTCCTGTTCCAGATAATCCGACAAGTCGGCAAGGGCTCCGGCCTGCTCCACCTCATAAGCGGTATCCGCATAAGAAGAAAAGATATCCGGCATTTTCTCCGCTCCCACCTTTCCGGCAACGGAATCCCTGACTGCCGCCTCCAGGTCGGAAACCGAGCCCTGGCTGTAACTCTGGATATAGATTCCCTTTTCCCGTCCCACGGTATCGTTAAATTCCTCCACCAGACTGTCAAACGCCGCCTGCTGGGATCCGTTATAATAATGCCATATGGTCAGAGACACTGGGTTTCCGGGGTCCAGCGGGCTTTTGTCTTCGCAGCCGGTCAGGCCAAAAGCCATGGCTGATGCCAGACATAAAAGTTTCATTCCCTTTTTTCTTTTTTTCATTATCTATATACTTCCCTCTTTGTTCATTTTTTTCGTCTTACTCATTCTAGCATACACTTCCTGTATTTTCAATAAAAGGGGCGCGGGAATTTTGCTTTACCTTCTCCTGCATAAAAGAAGGCAGTCTGGCGGATACCGCCGCAGCCGCCCATATCACCTCCTACTGCAGATCCATATCCGTCCTCAGCCACCAGCGGAGCACATCCTGGATTTTCGCATCCCAGTACTTCCACTGATGGTCCCCTGCAGACGCCTCGCAGGTCAGGTCATATCCCAGCTTCTTCACATGCTCCCATGCCTTCAGGTTCCCCTGATACAGGAAATCTTCCGTGCCGCACCACGCATACAGCCTGGGCAAATCTTTATCTCTCGCCGCAAGCCTCTCCGCCAGGGCCATCAGATCATTATCCGAACCTGCAAGCGCTTCCCCGGAAGTAAAAATACCGTTGAAAAGCGCGAGGCGCTCGGAATTCTGCATTTTATTTCTGCAATAATCCTCCAGAATGTCCAACGCGCCGGACAGAGAAGCAGCCGCGCCGAAAGTGCCGCTGGCGCCCAGCCCCAGCTTCCACGCCCCGTAACCGCCCATGGACAATCCCGCAGCCAGAGTATCCTCCCGCTCTGCCGACATCTGCGGAAAGAATTCCCGGCAGATTTCGGGCAGTTCCCGGGAAATGAAAGTCCAGTATTTCATCCCGTAAGAGGTGTCTGTGTAAAATGCCAGATGTGTAGTCGGCATCACCACGGCGATTCCCAGCTTGCTGGCATAGCGCTCGATGGACGTCCTTCTCTGCCAGATTGTATGGTCGTCGCTCATGCCGTGGAGCAGGTACATGGTCTTCACCTTTCCGTCCGCGCCTTTCCCCTCCATACCGATTTGCCCCCAGGTCTGCTGGGGCAGTATCACATCCATGTTCATGCTCATCCCCAATACGGTTGAAAAAAAGTCTACATGCAATAACGCCATTCCTGCTTCCTCCTTGCTTCTATTTTCATCTCTTTGCCATCATGTGTGTTCGGCGCCCCGGTGAAGAGCCGAAATACCCGCCCCCTGTAATCTGCCGATATCCTTTCCGGTATATTTCCGCCGCATTTAGATTAGCATGGTGCAGGGGGAATTGCAAGTTAAAATGGGGAGTTGATTCATTTTCTTTGGTTAATTGAGGAGGAAATGTTCCGCTCGCCGCTTATTGTGTATCTGCCTTAATGCCTCTTGATGTATACTGCTTAACAGTTAAAATTTCCAAGTAACCCGACGTTTCCTATAGATAAAAGTTACAGAATGGTGTATTATAGATAAGAAATTGGGTAGAGGTGGATAGGAATGCTCTATATAGCGATATGCGAAGATGAGGCTTCTCAGCTTGCAGCCATAAGG
>CAJUFB010000075.1 GCA_910585805.1 uncultured Acetatifactor sp. | reverse complement strand
TACTACCAGAATAGGAGACTAATTATAAGACGCCGATTATTTGCCGCTTACGAAACATTGAAATTCCATCCTCGTGAATGGGATACATTTCTCCTGCGCAAGGTAAATCCTCATCTGGTTCAGGGCAGACTTATAAGTTCTGACGGGCTTCGGGCTGGCAGCAGGCCTTACCTTTTCCGACAATTCCTAAGGTTGATTTAATTCTGGAAATTATAGAAGAATCTCTTGAAAATGGTAACGCATCTGATAAAATTATTATAAGGAGGGAACGGGCTGAAATAAGCCCGGTATCCGCAGGATATAATAATCCATGATTTTTGATAAGCATATGGATTTGTATGAATCCGCCAAAAAGCCGCGAAAACAGCATTACCCGTTATTACATCGCGGAAGAAAAGATCACTGGACGGGATCAATTATTTCATGACAAACTGGGAGCTCCGGCGTTCTGATGTTTTGAGTACTGATTATCCAATATAAAGGAACAAGCCGGGAGAAGACGGAAAGGACAGAGGAAAAATGGGAGAAGGAATCGGAGAGAAGATACAGGCGGAATTGTGGGAACTGCAGGATGAGGGATACAGGGACTTTCATGCCAGGCTGATTCCCACAGTGCCGCCGGAGGCGATTATCGGGGTGCGCACCCCGCAGGTGAGGAGGCTTGCGAAGAAATGGGCGAAAGACCCTCAGATTGGGGAGTTCCTGGCGCAGCTCCCCCATACATACTATGACGAAAACAATGTACATGCCTTTGTAGTCGAACAGTTCCGGGACTATGGGGAATGCCTGGAGCAGACGGAGCGCTTCCTGCCCTACATCGACAACTGGGCCACCTGCGACATGATGGCTCCCAAGGTCTTCGCCAGGCATACGGAGGAGCTCCTGGAGCCGGTGCGCCGGTGGATCGTCTCTGCGGATACCTATACCGTCCGCTTCGGAGCAGGGATGCTGATGCGCTTCTACCTGGATGAAGCATTCCGGCCCGAGTATCCGGAATGGGTGGCGGGAATCGTCTCACAGGAATATTACATCAATATGATGCGGGCATGGTATTTCGCCACGGCTCTGGCGAAGCAGTATAACGCCACCGTCCCCTTTCTGGAGGAGAAGCGTCTGGATGCCTGGACGCACAATAAGGCCATCCAGAAAGCCTGCGAGAGCAACCGGGTGACGGCGGAGCGGAAACTTTATTTGAGGGGGCTGAAAGTGTGAGCGGCATGAAAGGAGCGGAGGGAAAGACGATGGTGAAGATACGGCTGGCATCGGAGCAGGATTATGACGCGGTGGAACGGATCATGAAACAGGTGCAGAAGATGCATGTGGACTGGCGTCCCGACATTTACATGGACACGGATCCCGTACTGCCATATGACAGATATCTGGCCCATCTGGCGGAACAGCAGGTCTATGTGGCGGATTTGGAGGGGGAAGCGGTGGGACTGCTGATCTGTCTGGTGCGGCACATTTCCGGAGGGCCGGTGAGGGAACGGGACGTACTGTTCGTGGATTCCATGGCGGTGGAAGAGCGGTACCGGGGCCGGGGCATCGGCCGAAGGCTGTTCGACACCGTGCTGCAGCTGTGCCGGGAGCAGGAGTATGACGGTCTGGAGCTGCAGGTCAACGCCAGGAATACTAAGGCCAGGGACATGTATGAAAAATACGGATTTACGGAAAAATCCGTGAACATGGAGTTCCGGGGATGAATGACAGGTCACCATATCGGAAAGGTCTATTGATTTTGGACACTGTCTATGTTATAGTACCCTTAGATGCGGTAGATTATATTTTGAAAAGGGAAGCCATACGCACAATTCCTGCGGAGTGTCAGGCTGTGCCCAGGCCGGGGAATACAGCCATGGAGAAAGCGGCGGAGGTCATTATCAGTATGGTCACAGGGGCGGCTGTCATAAAGTTTCCAGAGACTTCAGATCAGGCCTGTGATACCCGTTATGAAGTGGAACTTCCTGCATCAGATCTGACGAAAGCTTATGGAGAAGGCAGGTTATCGCGCTGCTGCGGACATGTAGGCCTGATATAAGGCGTTCACGGCAGATGGGGGAGAGACAGATCAGCTGCCGCAAATGACAGATGTGTCATAAAATAGCAAAAGAACCATTTGACTTATATGACGGAACATTGGCGGCACAGGCGGCGGAAAGGCATGGAACAGGGTATGTATATTATAGCAGGACTTGGAAATCCCGGAAGAGAATATGAGGATACAAGGCACAATGTGGGCTTTTGGGTGCTGGAGAAGCTGGCGAAGAAGGAAAATATCTCCGTTCTGGAGAAAAGGCATAAAGCAATCATCGGAAAAGGCGTGATCTCAGGCCGGAAGTGCATTCTGGCAAAGCCCCAGACCTATATGAATTTAAGCGGCGAGAGTGTCAGAGAGCTGGTGAATTTTTACAAAGTGGATGAGAAGGCGGAGCTGATCGTCATTTCCGATGACATCAGCCTGGAGCCGGGACAGATCCGCATCCGCAAAAAGGGCAGCGCAGGCGGTCATAACGGTCTGAAAAATATCATCGCCAACCTGGGGCATGATACCTTCATACGGGTGAAGATGGGGGTGGGTGAGAAGCCTGCGGGGTGGGATCTTGCGGACTATGTATTGGGCAGGTTCTCACCGAAGGACAGGGAAGCCGTGGACCAGGCGGCAGACCGGGCGGCCGATGCCATATGCATGATCATTGCCGAAGGGGCGGATGCTGCCATGAATCGCTTTAATGGTTCTCCGAAAGACGGCGGGACATCACCAAGAGGAAAGAGCACGGTCAAAAGAGACGGATCCCGGTCCGGAGAACAGGGAACCGCCGCAGAAGGCGTGGAACCCGCAGAGGAAAAGAACGCTGCCCAGGGGAGTCCGTCAGAGGGCAGATCATTAACTTTGCAAAGATCCGGGAGCAGGCAGGCTGCCTGTCCGGTTCTGAAGAGAGTTGTGGAAGGAATCTCCGCAGCTACTCGATATAAAAAGCAATAGAGGAGGAAAAGAGCAGAGGAATGAAAGAGGAGATCAGGAAAAAAATGGCAAAGACTGCAAAAAAAGGCAGGAGAGTTGCCATTGCCGTGACAGCCGGCGCGGTAATGCTGAGCAGTACAGGCTACACCAGGGCGGCAGGCATTGAAGACGTTTTTGACGAACACTATTATGCGGATATGTATCCGGACCTTAAGGCTGCATATGGTTATAACAGGGCGGCCCTGTTAAAGCATTTCATGAGGTATGGGTTCAATGAGGGCCGAACCATGAACGGCATGATAGACATTGTCAAGTACAGGGAGAAATATCCGGATCTTCAGGAGGCATTCGGGGATGACTGGGATGCTTATGTGGATCATTACCTTAACTACGGTGCCTTTGAACACAGGGACAGCGGCACTGGCTTTGACCCCGTGGATTATCTTGAAAGGTATGGGGATCTAAAGGATGCTTTTGGCGACGATATGCTGGCTGCCTACAGGCATTACATGGAATACGGGAAAGAGGAAGGCAGAGAAGCCAGGAGCGAGGCTGTGGTGAGGGCCGAAGGCGGATGGACGATGGCATGGGGGGGTGACGACGACGAGGAGGAACCCTCGGAGCCGGTACCTACGGAAGAGCCTGTAAAACCTACAGAGGAGCCGGTACCCACGGAGGAACCTGCAAAGCCCACGGCAGAGCCGGTACCCACGGAGAAACCTGCAGAACCCACAGCGGAGCCGGTACCCACGGAGAAACCTGCAGAACCCACAGCGGAGCCGGTACCCACAGAGGAACCTGCAGGGCCCACAGCGGAGCCTGCACCCACAGAGGAACCTGCAGGGCCCACAGCGGAGCCTGCACCCACAGAGGAACCTGTGCCTACGGAGGAGCCTGCGCCTACAGAGGGACCTGTGCCTACGGAGGAGCCTGCGCCTACAGAGGGACCCATAGAACCTACGGCGGAGCCGGTACCCACAGCGGAGCCTGCACCGACAGGGGAACCCATAGGGCCTACGGAGGAACCTGCACCGACAGAAGAACCTTCAAAGCCCACACAGGAACCCATAAAACCCACGGAGACGCCTGCTCCCACAGCGACCCCTATGCCTACGCAGGAGCCGGTACCCACAGAGGAGCCTTCAACACCGGAGCCTGTGAAATTCATGATTCAGAGTGTGGAGGTTACAGGGAAAGGTCATATCCGGGTCACCTTAAATCAGAAGACACAGCAGCCCCTTGCAAAGGAAGCTTTCAGCATCATATGCAACAGTGGCGGTTCCGATATGACGATACTGTCCGTGTCCACCGAGGATAATATGGTTTACAATCTGTCGACTTCCTACTACAGGGATCAGGAATACGATATAGAGATTACCCTTCCGGATGGCACGAGAATCTCCAGGGTGTTCGAATACAGGACGGACTGTGCGGAAATTTCAAGTATTAATGCTGTCCGAACGGGCGCAACGGAAGCTGCCGTTACCTATATTTCCAACGAACCCGGTACTTTTTACTACCTTTTGAGGGAAAACGGCCAGAGCCTGGCGCGTGCGGCATCTTCCCTGATGGAAGTGGCCGAAACAGCGGAAGCGGCGGAACCTACGGAAGCAGAGATCATAAACAACGGTATCAGAACGGAGATGGAGCAGCATGAGAATGCCATTACCGTTACCGGCCTGAAAGAGGGCATGTCCTATACCGTATATTATGTGGCTGTCAATACTGAGGAAAAGTCCACGCTGGTAAACAGCTTTTCCATTGACGGGAAAGTCCATGAAGAGACGGCGGAAGCGATCAAGGGGGCAAAGGCGTTCGCGGAGAAGCTGAACGTAAACGAATACCTCTACGGTTTTGAGATAGAGCTGGAAGCCGCCACTTCGGAAACCCTGACTCTGGAGCAGTTTAACATAAGCTGCCCGCTGAACGAGACAGAGCTGGGAGAGGTCAGGACCTCGGACAATAAGACCTACCACATATATATGAAGAGGGGGACGATACCCAAGGGCAATAATACCTATACGATACTGATCAACATGAAGGACGGCACACAGCTGAAGGGTACGTGCTACCTTGATCTGGAGGCGCCTCAGGTCAGCATCTGGGACTTTGAATGGATAGATGAGACTACGGTGAAGGTTATGGTCAACTCAAACGAAGCGGGTTATCTCTATTATGCGATTCAGGATACGGTAGAGGGAGAGGGTACTGTCGAAGGCAAGGATCCTTCGCAGATCTATGCAGGTGGAACAAAGGTTAAGATGGGATACGGCCTGAATTATATCACCGTCCAGGGTATCCGTGAAGGGCAATGGTTCTGCTGCGCGTCGGAGGACAACAGGGAAAACAGGGAGGATTTTTACACCTACAAGAGGATTCCCGCGTACACCGCCCCGGATCCGGACCAGGCGGAATGGCCTCAGATAAGCAGTGTGACGGTTACAGGTGATAAGACATTCAAGGTTGTATTTGATAAATCAACGAATGATGTATATTATGAGAATATGGAAACGCAGATCAGCGGGCTTGGCGGAAAGCCGTTGTTTTCGGCGACATGGGGTTCGGAAGGAGGACTTGAGAACAATGTGCTGAACTTTACATTAAAGAATCTTACCATACCGGAAGGTGAGTGTACTCTGACCATTGTTCTGTACGGCTTTGATGAGGAAGGTTATGTGGACGAGACAAAAAGAAAGTTTTTAACCTACAACTTCACCAGGTAGGGCGTGCTTTACAGGCGCATTTGCAATCCGTCCTGGGAAGCCGATGGCTCTGCTTCGGTTTTGGGTATACTGTCAGTCCTGGTTTAGCCGGAGCACAGGATTTCCGGTATAAGCTGAAACCCTGACGGAAATCAAATACGGCGCGACATGAAACGCTGCTGAAGAATTGGCTTTTGCGGAAAGATACCGGAAAACGATGGTATCTTCCTGCAGAAGCCTTTTTCCATATGCACGGAAGTTTTTCCGGTTTTGGAATTGTCGGAAAATAATTGTTACAACTTCTTCAGGAAAAAGCCCTTAAATACAAAGGAAACGGCTTTAAACTCGTAGTGTTTATTTGCAGACACTTCCTTAATCTCTCCGGGTCTAATTCCCCGCAGCTTTGCTACGGGGAGTGTCATTATCAGGATTCATGGTCCATGAAGCAGAAAGCTCAGGCAAGCAAAACATTTTCACCGAAAAAAGTAAACCGGATTACTTGACACATCCCGGATTTGATTGTAGATTGTAGTAGGAAGATCACCGGCGCCATGGAAGGCAATACTCGCGGAAAATGTGAAAAAGGACATGGGCGGATACCGGAGAAGGGCAGCAGGGAGAAGGAAGTACAGACTTTGACGCAGTAAGGCGCAGTGAGGACAGAGCGCAGGCTTTGAGAGCGGCAGGGAGCAGTGAGAAGGAAACGCAGGCTTTGAGAGCGGCAGGGAGCAGTGAGAACAGACCGCAGGCTTTGAGAGCGGCGGGGAGCAGTGAGAAGGGACCGCAGGCTTTGAGAGCAGCGGGGAGCAGTGAGAAGGGACCGCAGGCTTTGAGCGCAGTAAGGCGCAGTGAGAACAGATAGCGGGTTTTGAGAACGGAAAGGCCATCGGAGGGATTCCGTTGTGTCAGGAACAGGAGGCAGAGTAAGAAATGCAGGCATTACTGGCGCCGCTTCAGGAGTTGGCGGAATACGGCAATATCAGAGAGGCTATCAGAAAACGGGCAGGGAAACCGGACAGCCAGGGGGCGGTGGCGGCGCTCACCGGGTGTGTGGACTCCCAGAAACTGCATATGATCTATGGGTTGAGCGATGGTTTTCGGATTAAAGTCATCGTTACTTACAGTGACATAAAAGCGAAGGAAATATACGAGGAATATAAATTTTATGACAGAAATGTCATGTTGTACCCGGCAAAGGACCTGATTTTTTTTCAGGCAGATATCCACGGCAACCAGCTGGTGAAGGAGCGTGTGAAGGTACTGCGCAGGCTGATGGAGAGAAAGCCAATCACCATTGTCACCACCTATGCCGCGCTGATGACGCCTCAGGCCATGTGGGACAGGGAGACGGATGTCATCGATGTGGAAAAGGGAGGGACCCTGGACGAGGCGAAGCTGTGCGAGCGCCTGGTGGCCATGGGCTATGAGAAGACTTATCAGGTGGAAAGTCCGGGACAGTTTTCCGTCCGGGGCGGCATTGTGGATATTTTTGACCTGACGGAGGAGAACCCTTACCGGGTGGAGCTGTGGGGGGATGAGGTGGATTCCATCCGCAGCTTTGACATCCTCAGCCAGCGTTCCATCGAGAACCTGGAAAGCATCAGCATCTTTCCGGCCGCGGAATTTGTCTTGGAGGAGGAGCGGATCCGCAGGGGGCTGAAAAAGCTGGAAGAAGAAGCCGGGAAGCAGGAGAAGCTGTTCCGGGATTCCTTCCGCACGGAGGAAGCCCACCGGATTGCGGTTCAGGTGAAGGAGCTGAAGGAACAACTTCTGGAATTTCAGGCACAGGTGAATCTGGAGGGGTATATCAAATATTTTTATGAGGACACGGTGACGCTGCCGGAGCTGCTGGTGCGTATGGCAGGGGGCGGAGGAGCTGTCGGAAGCGGGAATGCGCTGCCTGTGTTCTTTATAGAAGAGCCTAACCGTGCCAGGGAGCAGGCGGAAGCCGTGGAACTGGAATTCCGGGAGAGCATGACTCAGCGCGCGGAAAAAGGATACATCCTTCCGGGCCAGATGGACATTCTCTACAGCGGGGAACAGGTGGCTGCGGCTCTGCTTTCCGGAAGCGTAATCACCATATCCACCATGGACACCAGAGGTTATTTCAAGGCGGATTTGCGGACGGATGTATCAGCCAGAAATGTGGCGCCGTACAACAACAGCTTTGAAGCCCTGGTAAAGGATTTGAAGATGTTCCGCAGAAGCGGCTACAGGGTGCTGCTTTTGTCCGGTTCCCGTATGAGGGCGAAGCGTCTGGCGGAGGATTTGCGGGACCAGGAGATTTCCGCGGTGTACACGGAGGACCCCCTGCGGGAGGTGCTGCCCGGGGAGGTGCTCACATACTATGGTCATGTAAACAAGGGCTTCGAATATCCCATGCTGAAATTCGTGGTGCTTTCGGAGACGGATATTTTCGGCGCCGAGAAAAAGAAGAAAAAATCGAAAAAGCTTTACCAGGGCCAGAAGATAAAGGATTTTAACGAACTGAAAGTCGGAGACTATGTGGTGCATGAGAGCCACGGTCTGGGGATTTATCAGGGGATTGACAAGGTGGAGATGGAGGGTGTGGTCAAGGACTACATCAAGATCGAATACCGGGACGGGGGAAATCTCTACGTCCTTGCCACCGGGCTTGACGTCATCCAGAAATATGCCTCCGCCGATGCGAAAAAGCCCAGGCTGAACAAGCTGGGCTCCAAAGAGTGGGAGCGCACCAAGACGAAGGTTCGAAGCGCCGTCAACGAAGTGGCAAATGACCTGGTGGAGCTCTATGCCCTGCGGCAGCAGAGCCAGGGGCATCCCTTTGAGAAGGACACGGTATGGCAGCGGGAGTTCGAGGAGATGTTTCCCTTTGAGGAGACGGAGGATCAGCTTGCCGCCATCCAGGACACCAAAGCGGATATGGAGAGCACAAAGATTATGGACAGGCTGATCTGCGGCGATGTGGGCTATGGCAAGACGGAGATTGCCATCCGGGCCGCTTTCAAGGCAGTGCAGGAGGGAAAACAGGTGGTATACCTGGTGCCCACCACCATTCTGGCACAGCAGCATTATACCACCTTTGTACAGCGCATGAAGGATTATCCCATCCGGGTGGACCTGATGAGCCGTTTCCGGACGCCGGGGGAGATCAAAAAGACGGTGAAGGATCTGCTGAAGGGCCAGGTGGATATCGTCATCGGCACCCACCGGGTACTGTCGGCGGACATACAGTTCAAAGACCTGGGGCTGCTGATCATTGACGAGGAACAGCGCTTCGGCGTGACCCACAAGGAAAAGATCAAGAAACTGAAGGAGAATGTGGACGTGCTGACGCTGACTGCCACGCCTATTCCCAGAACTCTTCACATGAGCCTCATCGGTATCCGGGATATGAGCATCCTGGAGGAACCGCCGGGAGACAGGCAGCCCATCCAGACCTTTGTGTGCGAGTATAATGAAGAACTGGTGCGGGAGGCCATCTCCAGGGAACTGGTGCGGGGCGGTCAGGTTTATTATGTGTATAACAGAGTGAACAATATTGCGGATATCACTGCACAGATTGCCGCGCTGATGCCTGAGGCTGTGGTGTCCTTTGCCCATGGCCAGATGAAGGAGCATGAACTGGAGAAAATCATGTATGATTTCATCAACGGGGAGATTGATGTGCTGGTGGCCACCACCATCATTGAGACAGGCCTGGATATCTCCAATGTAAATACCATGATCATCCACGATTCCGATAATCTGGGTTTATCTCAGCTCTATCAGCTCAGGGGCAGGGTGGGGCGTTCCAACCGGACAGCCTATGCTTTCCTGATGTATAAAAGGGACAAGATGCTCAAAGAGGTGGCGGAAAAGCGGCTTGCCGCCATCAGGGAATTCACGGATCTGGGCAGCGGCTTCAAGATCGCCATGCGGGACCTGGAGATCAGAGGCGCCGGGAACCTGTTGGGGGTGCGCCAGCATGGGCATATGGCGGCTGTGGGATACGACCTGTACTGCAAGATGCTGAATGAAGCCGTGCAGACATTGAAGGGCGGGAGAGCACCTCAGGATTTTGCCACCATGATCGACCTGGATGTGGATGCTTTTATTCCGCCAACTTATATTGTCAACGAGGTGCAGAAGCTGGATATCTATAAAAGGATTGCCGGTATTGAGAATGGTAAAGAACGGGATGACATGAAGGATGAGCTGCTGGACCGCTTCGGAGAGATTCCGAAGTCAGTGGACAATCTGCTCCGCATCGCGCTGATCCGGGTGGCGGCTCATAAGCTGTATGTGACGGATATAAAAGGAAAGAACGAAAAAATTGCCATTACCTTCCGTCCGGACGCGGATCTCGACCCGGCCAGGGTTCCCGAACTTCTGAGAAAATACGGCAGGGATCTTGCCTTTACGGCATACGGCAAGCCCTTTCTCACCTGCAAGTATAAGAAAACGGGACTGGTGGAGAAGGATGCGGAGCTGCTCCTGTGCAAAACCGAGGAGCTTTTGGAGGAAATGAAGATACTACAGGAAGCAGGTGCGGCTTCCTGTAGTTGAATGCGGCGCAAAGGGATGCGCCTTTTATCTGCCGAACAAACGTTTTGAGGGAGTTTTATTGCCCTCAAAATATGGTATCCTCTGTTCAACAGAAAACAAATCTGATTTTGGACAGGAGGTAAGCTGTATGAAGGGATACAATACGTCAGACGGATACATGGGACTGGTGGATGGCAGATATGTTTTATTCGCCAGTGAGGCGGATTACAGAGAATATATGGAAGAGTGATGCAAAAGCTTCTTCGCACTGCGCGTTTTCCGCAGACAGGAGGCAGGAATTTTACAGTAAACCCCCATGTAACGTGCTGTTCCACCGTGCATGAAAGTCTGGGGGTTTACTGTGGATGCACACAAACCGCAAGGCGTGCCGCCTTTGGGCATGCGGTCTGGCGCACAGCTGTCTTGCAAAGATTCGAAGGAAAACGGGAATCGTATATCAGCAAAACTGCCTGGACGACATAATGACGGTGAGGGAAAATCTGATGTACAGAGGGATTCTGCACGGGGCGTCCAGGAGGGAGGCCCGCTCACAGTGCAGCAAGCTGGGGGAGATATTGAAATACTTTTGCCCATATTCCCGGAACGGACGGATGTCATCTGCCATGAATGGGCTGTGCTCATGGGAAAATACCTACGTGTTCCGCTGGCCGGTATGGGTGGGTTTCCCGCATTTGGGAGACGTTTCAGCGTTTTCCGCGGCAAATTTACTTTCTGCAGGCAGTTCCCTGCATTTGGGAGACGGTGTGTTGTCCGGAATCCGACGTAATTACGAGGCTGCGAGGCGCAATAAAATAACCCACAAAGACAAAACGAGGAAAAACGGATGACCCTGACACAGCTGAATTACCTGATAACCATAGCGGAAACCAAGTCTCTGAACAAAGCGGCGGAACTGCTGTATGTGTCCCAGCCCTCCCTGACCAGCGCCATGAAGGAGCTGGAGAAGGAACTGGGCATTACGCTTTTCTACAGAAGCGGCAGGGGGGTTACCCTGACCAATGACGGGACGGAATTTCTGCTCTATGCAAAGCAGATTTACGGCCAGTATGAAAGCGTTCTGGAAAAATACGGGAAAGGAGGCACCCGCAGGAAAAAGTTCGGTGTCTCTACCCAGCACTATTCCTTTGCGGTGAAAGCTTTTGTGGACATGGCAAGGGAATCCGACCTGACAAAATATGAATTTGCCCTTCGGGAGACGAAGACAGCGGAGGTAATCAGCGATGTCTGCACAATGAGGAGCGAGATTGGGGTGCTGTACCTGTGTGATTTTAACCGGAGTACCATGGAGAAGCTGCTGAAATCCTCAGGTTTGGAATTCCATCATCTTTTAAACTGCCAGGCGTATGTCTACCTCTCGAAGCGGCATCCGCTGGCAGGGGAGCCTTCCATCTGCTTTGCGCAGCTGGAAAGCTATCCCTGCCTGTCCTTTGAACAGGGGGACAACAGCTCTTTTTATTTTGCGGAGGAAATTCTCTCCACCAATGAATATGCCCAGATGATCAAAACCAATGACCGTGCTACCATGCTGAATCTGATGGTGGGGCTGGACGGCTATACCCTTTGCTCCGGAATTATCTGCGAAGAGCTCAACGGCAATGAGTTTGTTACGGTTCCCTTTCGGGACGACGAGCAGAATCCCAACAGCGTGATGGAAATCGGGTATATTACCAGAAAAAATACCATAATGAGCAGCCTGGGAGAGCGGTATATCAATGCCATGAAACGGTATCTGCACATCGGGGGATAGGGCAGGATTACGGAAGCTGACTTTCGAAGGCTTCCAGGCTGTCCGCCCTGGCGGCAAGCTTAAGATATTTTTTCAGTAAATCGATATCGTCAATGGCTTCGAGCTTTTTCTGCAATGAGCTGGGGATAGGCCCATAGTCTTCCAATAATTCCAGAATATCCTGTACTTTTGTAGCTTTTGCCGTTTTTTCGGCAGCTTCTTTTCTTTCAAAAGCGATTACTTCTTCAAATCTCATATATTCTTCTCTTACCTCCGGCATGGTCTTTACTTTGCTGACATAGTTGTGGAGTTCTTTTGTGGATTCGTCTGAGGCGTTTTCCTCAGTGCTGTGCTGTAAATACTGCAGCATGGTTTTGATCTCGCCGCTGCCGCCGTTTGCACCGTCAGGATAGAAATAAATGAATTTCAGGCCGTCATTGTATTTCAGGCTGTCAACTTCCAGACAGCGGTTCTCGAAAGTATACATCATGTAATCTTTGCCGAAAGGATCGAAATTCAGGATGGTGATGACATACAGGTTGGGCATCCTGGAAAAGTCGTCATCACCCCGCCGCATGTAGCGGGAGTCCGCCTTGGCCTGATAGAAACGATTGTGTCTGGGCAGATCCAGATTTTCCTGAAGATGCGGTTCCAGGTCATATACATTGGCGGGCGGGGCATCCGTTGTTTTATAGAATTCTTCGATTTTTACATCCATCCGGATACCACGGTATCTGGGTGTCTGCGCGGGCAGTGTGTACTGTGCAACAATTTTAATCCTCCCGATTGTGCGCTGTAGCAGTACGGAGAGTACTTTGCGGCAGAAAGCCTCACCGACCTCCTCGTCTGTGGCGATTGCATTCATGAGAAAATTGTCCAACACGTCCAATTCCTCAAATGGTTTGTTTGTATAACCCATAAAAGTCTCCTTTTCCGGCAGGCATTGCGGGATAAGATACAAACATAGTGTAGCGTAAACAATGGCCTGCCAATTTTCAGTTAAAGCAGCTGTGAAAATACAGGCGAGATGCCATTGAACACACCGCAGCGGGGTGACCAGATTTCCACATGTGTTTTCAGATGAACCTATTATATCAGAAAGCGGGGATATGTCAATCTCTTTTTGGTTCTTTTCAGGTTTGATTGCGGTTTTGGTTGAAATGATAATTCATTTTCGTCCAGGGAGTGTGATATTGCGGTTATGATAAGCCAGGCTGCTTATCAAATCAACAAACAATGGAAAGAACCTTCTTTTTGAAATGCAGTTATAAGCATTTATAGAGCATTTATAGAGCATTTATAGAGCATTTATAGAATAGTTATAGAATCAATCTATAGCCGGGTATTCCTTTTCCATATTAGACAAACAATTCCCAGTATGTTAGTATGAATACGGAAATCAGCAGCAACCCCTGCTCCGTTACCGGAGAGGGGTATGCGAAAACGAAAAGCAGCATCCGCCCAACCGGTACCTCAGAGGACTTACGAACGCATCAACGTGCAGCAGGAAACCCTCTGCCATAGCCGGGGATCGGGGCGAAGGCAGAACATGGAATCAGGAGGAGAAAGAAAATGGCAGATATCAGAGATTCTAAAAACTGGGGATTTGAGACAAGGCAGTTACATATAGGGCAGGAGAACGCGGATCCGGTGACGGACGCAAGGGCAGTGCCGATTTACGCATCCACATCTTATGTGTTCCACAATTCTCAGCATGCGGCAGACCGCTTTGGGCTGCGGGACGCGGGAAATATTTACGGCAGGCTGACCAATCCCACCCAGGATGTGTTTGAACGCAGGATTGCGTCCCTGGAGGGCGGCGTGGCGGCTTTGGCAGTGGCCTCCGGGGCAGCGGCTATTTCCTACACGTTCCAGGCACTGGCAAAGGCAGGAGAGCATATCGTATCAGCCAGGACGATTTACGGCGGCACCTACAACCTGCTGGCCCATACCCTTCCCCTTTCCGGCGGCGTTACCACTACTTTTGTGGACCCGGAGGAGGAGGGCTCTTTCGAGGCGGCGATTCAGGACAACACCAAGGCGATTTTCGTGGAGACTCTGGGAAATCCCAACTCCAACCTGGCAGACCTGGAGAACCTGGCGGAAATTGCCCACAGGCATCATATTCCGCTGGTGGTGGATTCCACCTTTGCGACACCTTATCTGATCCGTCCCGTTGAGTACGGCGCAGATATCGTGGTACATTCCGCCACAAAGTTTATCGGAGGCCACGGCACTGCCATCGGCGGCGTCATCGTGGACAGCGGCAATTTTGACTGGAAGGCATCCGGCAGGTATCCCTGGATTTCGGAGGCAAATCCCAGTTACCACGGCGTTTCCTTCGCGGATGCGGTGGGAGCGGCGGCGTTTGTGACTTATATCCGTGCGGTTATCCTGAGGGACACGGGGGCCACCCTTTCGCCGTTCCATGCCTTTATCTTTCTTCAGGGGTTGGAGACACTTTCCCTGAGAGTGGAGCGACATGTGAGCAATGCACTGAAAATCGTAGATTACTTATCGAAACACCCGCAGGTGGAAGCGGTGCACCATCCGTCTCTGGAAAGTGAGCCCAGCCATGGGCTGTATCAGAAATATCTGCCCAATGGAGGCGGCTCTATCTTTACTTTTGAAATCAAAGGAGATGCGGCTACGGCACAGAAGTTTATCGATAGCCTGGCGATTTTCTCCCTGCTGGCGAATGTGGCGGACGTGAAATCCCTGGTAATCCATCCGGCCACCACCACCCACAGCCAGTGCACGGAGGAAGAGCTTCTGGACCAGGGGATCAGGCCCAACACCATCAGGCTTTCTATCGGCATCGAGAAGGCGGAGGACTTGATCGCGGCTCTGGACGCGGCGTTTGAAGCGGTGAAATGATCCCTGTAAAATGGAAAGGCAGGGCACAAGGGCAGAGCCGTTTACTCCTCTCATTTATTGAACAGAAACTGCGGGCCAACCCATAAAATGTGACATGGACTCTGTATGGGAAATCTGTATAATGGAATCAGAAGCTTCTAAATCATAAATGAGAGGACTAAGGATATGAATACAGTATTTTCCAATAATCTGAAGAAATTCAGGCAGCAGAAAAATCTCACGCAGGAGCAGGCAGCAGATATTTTAAATGTGAGCGCGCACACTGTTTCAAGGTGGGAATGTAATACTACTTTGCCCGATGTTACAATGCTTCCGAAAATAGCAAAGCTTTATTGCGTTACCATTGATGATTTTTTCAAGGAAACATCGGCTGCGTACGAAAATTATGCACAGCGCCTGGCCTCAGTCTATGAGGCGACACGGGAGCCGGAAGACTTTATTGCCGCAGATTCAGAGTTTAAAAAGATGATGAAACAGGGCGGCTGTTCTGCGGAAGACTTAAGGCTGTATGGGATACTGCACCAATTTATGATGCAGTATTGTGTGAATAAATCCATAGACCTGTTCAATCAGGTGATTGAGAGAGGGAAAGACGGAAAGGATGATATTTTCTGGCGGACAAAGCATCAAAAGATGCTCCTGTATTCACAGATCGGAAAAGGTCAGGAGAGTATTGACGAAACGCTGAAAATAGTAGAGAAAGGTTCAGAAGAACCGGAAGATTGGATTTGCCTTATCGCGGCGTACAGATACAGCGGAGACGAGGAAAAAGCATATGAATGGTTTTTAAAAGCCATCCGGAAATTCCCTGATAAAGCGGCTCTGTATATTTATGGCGGTGATGCATGCAAGAAACTTGGCCGGTATGAGGAAGCCCTTCGTTATTGGGATAGAGCCCTTGAAATCGATAATACATTTCATGATGCCAGATATTCCAAAATCTTTTATTATGAAGAAATGGGAGACTATGAAACGGCCTATAAAATGTGGCGTGAAGTAATCGAAGAACTTGGAAAGGCCGGATATGACATTGAAGCCGCGGCAGACGAAAAACTGGCAAAGGCATGCCTGGAAAAAATAAAAATGTAAATCTGAAGGGACTGCCGGGGGAAGATTGCTTTCCTCCGGTTTTCCGTGGTATCTGAAAACTTCACGATCAAATCATCTGATTTCAGGGAATCCCTCCAAAAAGTAACCAACTGCCCAACGTATTGTAGCAACAAGTTATACCCACAAACGCAAATAATTGCCGTCTGCAGAGTATAACGAGTGAACGCATCGCGGCATTCCAGAGCTGAAAGCGGCAATTAAATGTGTTCACGAGTATATGTGTATGTCAATATTAATTTTATGTGGAAAATCAGGATAGAAGGTGATATAATGGAATCATATCCGGCGGAAAAGGGTCGGATGGTCATAAACCTTGAGCGGCAGGCAACGATAGAACGAAAGGGAGAAAAGAGGGAAATGCCTTTTGAATACGGTTTTTATGAGTTGTTTTTGATCTTCTTTTTCTGGGGAATCGCAGGTTGGGTGGTCGAGGGAATCGACATGAGGATAGAAGCGGGGGAATTTCAGAACAGAGGCTTTCTGCATATGCCCTTCTGCCCTATGTATGGCCTGGGGATGGCGGCCGCGTCCGTGGGGCTGGGTGATGTGAAGAATTCTTATCTGGCCTTATTTCTCTTTGGCATCACATTCTGCTCTGTGGTGGAATATATTGTGGGCGGGATTCTGGAAAAGCTGTTCCATTCCAAATGGTGGGATTATTCGCATATGCGTTTCAATATTAAGGGAAGGGTATGTCTGAGGAATGCCGTGCTGTTTGGGTTTGGCGCTGTTCTGGTATTCCGCCTTGTGCAGCCTGCAGTGGAGGATGCAATTGTGCGGATACCGGTGAATATAAGAGCTGCAATAACCATGATATTCGGCATTGCATTTCTCATTGACACGGCAGCTTCTGTCAGAAGGGCATGGGAGCGCCGGAAAAATCATGAGGGCGACGAGCTGGTGCTGATTTTTAAGGCGCACAGATAGCAGGCATCGCTTACTGTGAATGTATTGGATCTCGCCTGCGGAAACCGCGCAATCAAAATGCCCCCCTTGCTCCTTCGCAAGACAACTGTGCGCTCAACCGTATGCCCTTGCGGGTTGGGCGCATCTCCAGTACAGCCTGAGCGATTCCCAGTATTGCTTTGCTTTCATGCAAGTTGGAGCAGACCATTATATGGGAGCTGCTGGAAAACGATGCTCCGGGAAGCTGGACACGCCCATACGGATCCAGTGCGGATACCGGTGAGTATGAGTGCTGTAATAACCATGTCATGATATTCGGCATTGCTTGTGTCATTGGCCTGGCAGTTTATCTCAGAGGGGCATGGGAATGCCGGAAAAACAGGAGGACGGCAAACGATGCTGAACTTGAAGGCTCATAATTAGCTGACATGGTTACAGGAAAACTGTGTCTGCAGAGTTGGGGAGCCAGTCAATAGGGCTTATTCGAAATTCCTTGAACATGTCTATGAAACATTCTTTCTCATTTACTTGTGAGTTAAAAGTTTTCAATAAAAAGAATAGCCCTTCCATATGGTTTTATGTTATCCTATAGTTGCCAAACTCAAAAGGATAAAAACCACACGAAAGGGTTATTGCATGTATAAGTTTACCATACTTTCGGGTGGTTGACCATACGATTATGATAAAATTTATTGAAAAGATTTTATGCCACTTTGAATCCTGTTTTTCGCGTAAAGCTGCTTTCCGTTGGTTCGTGATCATTACAACAGGGCTTATGCTCCGCTCCGATAAGCTTGGCGTCACTTTCATAATACGTGACCTTGCACTTGCCCCGGGCTGTTATGAACCCATGCTGCATTTTTTCCGGGCATCCTCCTGGGCGCTGGAGGATATCCGGAAATGCTGGTACTCTGCTGTCAGCCGGTATGCGCCCCTTTATAAAGAGGGAAACCTCCATGTCCTTGTAGGCGACGGTGTGAAACAGTCCAAAGAAGGACGCCGTATGCCCGGGGTTAAGAAACTCTTCCAGGAATCTGGGAATTCTGCTAAGCCCGGGTTCATCCATGGGCATATGTTCGGCGGGCTCGGCATCCTGGCAGGAAGCATCCGTAACTGGGCATGCATCCCTTTAAGCATCCGGCTCCACGACGGGCTCC
>CAJUFB010000074.1 GCA_910585805.1 uncultured Acetatifactor sp. | reverse complement strand
AAGTTATTCTTTTCTGTTGCCCTAAATCAGATGCTTTCCTTAGGTATTATACCATAAAATTTTTCTATTTTTCTCTCGGTAGCACAAAACGACTATTTTTCAGGAATTGAAAGCACAAAAGGACTGCCGAAAACAGCCCTATCCTCGTTTATTATTTTACCATTATGTTTTTACCGCCTTACTCATATACAAACACAGAAACCCTTATATTATCACGAAAACTCCCATCGGATTTCCGTGATAATACAGGCAGTTTCCGTGTTCGTATATGGGTTTTGCCTGCGAGTATATACTCTTTTGTATTATTCTCTATCTTCTCCGATTACATTTGAAAGATATCCTTGTTACTCCTGGGTCACAGTACAGAAACCAGAGCTGGATTGTATTTCTCTCTGTGTGTGTTCATCAAATTCCACTTGACAATATTTCTCAATGCCAGTCAATGTTCCATTCCCAAAGGCATCAGGGTAGGCAAAGTCACGGACTGTATAAACTTAATCCGTTGCCCGTGATCTCTCTACAATACAAAATGTTATTCTACGGTTTCAATGGAGTCCACAATGCTCATTCCGGCAATCTTTCTTAGCGGAATACAGGTTGCCAGCAAACAGGCTCCGATGGATAGAACCGTAGCTTCGGCAATCGGCAGAACAGGGATAGAAACCAACTGAATCGTGTCGGTAGTCGCAGCATTTACAAAAATTGTGCAGATATAGCCAACGATATTTCCAATTGCCGCCGCAATAATGCCATAGTACGCGCCCTCCCACAAAAATGTTTTGTAAAGGCTTCCCGCACTCATACCAATAGCGCGCTGCATACCGATTTCCATAACGCGAGTATGAATATTTGTGTAAACAGTATTGATGATATTCAAAAGACCAATCAGACCAACAAACAAAATCAATCCCCATGCCAGCAATCGTATCTGTTCAAAACTTTCTTCTAATTGCCTGTCTGTTTCTTCATAGGACAGGTAGGTTGTGCCGGGGATGTCCTGACAAATTTTCTCTGCCACAGCGTCAAATAATTCCCGGTCAGCATCCGCGTTCAAGGTAGGACACATTTCATTATAAATAGCCGTGCCTGTCAGTTCGGAATAGATACAATCTGACACTATCACCTGAACACCGTTTGTAAATCCGCTGTTCCCTACGCTTACATATCCGTCATATCCATCCAATGTTGCAATGATCGGAATGTCCCGGCCAGCCACGGAAATTGCATCACCTGCCGCAAAACTTGTTCTTTCCAGTTCCGTTCCCCCATAGTTTAACGCCAGCGGATTTCTCACGATACACGCCTTGCCGGATTTCAAAAGGGTTAAATCTTCCGCTGAAAGTTCGCTGCCCATGAAATAATCCCAATAGTCGTCATTCAGTCCAACTACCTGAAATGTTTCTCCCGGCTGTAATTCAAATCCGAGCGCAATATCGGATATTTGCCCGGCATCGTCTGGCTTATAAAGCAAAAATTGTATTGCTGCCACCGAACTTACAGCACTATTTTGACGTAACTCTTCCAAATCGTCAGCAGAAAATCCTACCGTTTCATTCACTATAGAATAATCCCCTAAATGATTATCCTCCATGCCGCTTGCCGTATTTAACAATGTGGTAAAACTCTGCAAGGCAATAAATACGGCTATGCTCATAACCAATGAAAGAACGGTAATTGCTGTACGGCCACGATTGCGCTTCAAATTCAACCGGGCATAATAAGCCTCAAAATTGCGGATTGTCTTTGATTTGCGATTTCTCCGCTTAACCTTTGTATTCCGGCCCGACATGGCAACCGTAGGAGGTACTTTTGCCGCATATTTAGCAGCCGGTATTGCTGCCATAAACGCAAAGAACAGTGTGATTGCAGCACTTATAACGAGAAACGGTACTTTACCCGTACTATTTGCTGAAATCAGGTTTTGCAATTCAGATGTATTCTGCACCATAAATATTTCAGGTGACAAAAAACTTGTTGCCATTATAATGATACCTTTCGTTGACAAAAGACCAACAATCATACCAACTGGAATGCCGATCAGACACAAAATCAATATCTGTAAAGATACAATGCTGTAAAGCTGGCTCTTTTCACTTCCAATGGCTCTTAGTACGCCATATCCCTTAATGCGTTTGGACACAGATATTTTCAGAATATTATAAATAACCAACCCAGCCGCCAGAAGAATGAGAACACCCACCATGACGCCAGCAGCAGCCATAAACGAAAAACCCGAACCGCTGTTTTCAGAGCTTTCCTGGTTGTCAAACCGTATTCCGCAAGCCTGCAAATAAACCTGATTATAGGATGTATCAAGTTCATGTATCTGGAATTTCTGGATTACGTCATTTACCGTATTTTGAAAGCTTCGCTTATCGGCTGTACGGAAGTCCACTTTGTAATATAGGTATTCTTCCGGCAACAACTGTTCGGCTGTATCTGTTCCAACAATCCCTGTAATTCCGCCATAAGAATATCCAATATAATTGCTTTTCGTGATGCCTACAAGGACAAAATCGGCAGTAAATTCAATGGATGGAGCAATATCATGCCGTAAGGTTTTAGAAACAGGCAATGAAATAGTATCTCCTACTTTTCCATCAAATCCGAGAAATTTAAGCGCATCTTCTGACAATGCGATCTCCATCGCCTGTTCTGGCAAACGTCCCTCTTGGATTTGTGAAATAGCAGGATAGGCGTCGAGGCTGTTACCGACATATTCCACAAGACCGAGTGTGAGCTGGTTGTTTAAGTCTATGGTTCCTAAACTGATAGAGGCGCCAATATAGGAAAAGCGGGCATCCTCTTTCAGTTCAGAAAGCTGTTCTTCGGACATTTGAAGAAAAGTAGCGTATTTTTCCCCGTTAATCGTAATAGCCTGCTGCTGCCTCATGGCATTTAGAACACCGATGGACTGCCCTATAACCGTTGTTGTAACTGTGGAGAGAATAACAGCTATTAAAATCAGAATGGATGTGACCTTTTGAGCCAGTAATTCTTTCCATGCAAGGACGCGATAAGATTTCATTTTGCTGTCACCTCCGAAAGAACACCATCTACAATTACAAATTGCCGGTCTGCCATTCTCGCTATACGGCTGTCATGGGTAATGACAACAAGGGTTTTTCCCAACTTTTTCCATATATTTTCCAGCATCCCCATAACTTCGCCGCCGCTTTTGCTGTCCAAATTCCCGGTCGGTTCGTCAGCGAAAATAATATCAGGTTTTGCAATCAGGGCGCGGGCAATCGCTACACGCTGCTGCTGTCCTCCTGAAAGCTCATGGGACAAGTGGGTAAGGCGGTCATGAATACCCAGCAAATCCGTAAGCTGCTTTAGATACGCTTCGTCCGGCTGCTTTTTGTCTAACAGCAAGGGCATAATAATGTTTTCCTTTGCGGTCAGAACAGGGAGCAGATTGAACTGCTGGAAGATGAAACCAATGCGCTGACGGCGAAAAGCAGACAGTTCCTTGTCAGTAAGTCCGTATATGTCTTTTCCATCGTATGTCAGGCTGCCGGAGGTCGGTTTGTCCAGCCCGGACAACAGATGGAGCAAGGTGCTTTTCCCGCTGCCAGACGGTCCCATGATAGAAATAAAATCGTTTGACGCAATTTCAAGATTGACATTATCCAGCGCAACGACACGGCTTTCACCGCTTCCATAGATTTTTGATAGTTCTTTTGCTTCAATGTTCATAAAAATACTCTCCTTATTTGTAGTCTAAGGAGAGTGTAAAATAGAAATCTCAAAAATCGCTCAAGATTTTGAATTTATTTGGAAAGAAGCAGCAGCCGTTGCGCCATAACCTTGTCTGTTTTCCAGTACAAGTGTTCCTCCATGCTTTCGGCATAGCGTCTGGCTGCTGTATAATCCCATGCCAAAGTGTGCGGCATCTTCTTTCATTTTTCCAAATGGTTTCGGGCCGTTCTGTATCAACCCCGCAGGATAGCCGGATCCATCGTCTGTAACCAACAGAAGCAAAAAATTACCTTGCCTTTCCAGATGGATGATGATTTTACTTTTTGCAAACCGGGCCGCATTTCCAATCAAATTTTCCGCGACAGTCAGAAACAATCCATGATCTAATTGCGTTGTCCCATTATCAGGCGCAGAAATGGATAGTTCTAATGTTCCTGCAAGAAGTTTTGCTGTATCTTCTAATTCGGAACGCAATAGAGAATAAGGACATTCACTTAACTGCACCGGCATTTGCTCTAACCTCTGTATGCTGCTCATGGCCTCTACATACTGTTCAATGCGCAGGGTATAGCTTTCCAGCCTGTCAATGGCCTGCTGATCTGCCGTACCCTTCCGCAGTAGTTTTACAGTTCCCTTTAAGACTGTAATCGGATTGCGTAAATCATGGGAAAATGCGGCATTTAGCCGTTTACGTTCTTCTGCCTGCCTCCATAGCTCCTGATTTGATTTCAAAAGTTCTTCACGCATTGTATCAAAGGCGGCGCAGAGCTGGCCTAATTCATCATCAGAGTGAACCGGCATGGAAAAGTCAAGGTTGTGGTTCTGAACCCTTGCGATACCATTCCGTAGTGCGGCAATCGGCTGTTTCAATTTGATATGGTAATATAGGACGCCAGATAGCGCCAGTCCACCCATCGGGAGAATAATGCAGGACACGATTTGAATGATATTAAGCATTCTCAATATTCTTTGCTGTGATGCCGTTGGTGCTTCCAAATTAACGATTGAGCCATCTGATAAAATTTCAACCCCACCGGCAGGAAAGGTTTTACTTACCAAATTGCATATCAGAAAAATTTGCCCTAACAGCAGGAGAGCCAGCAAAACACAGGAAGCTGACAAGATAAGAAAGGATTTCTTTAATCCCATATTTTTCAAGCGTTCCACCGATAACCACATCCCCAAACTGTATCAATATAGCTATGAAGCGTACAAGCAGCCAGCTTTGCCCGAATTTTTCTGATATGCTCCATGACAGTATCGCTGTTGCCTTCGCCGTCAAGCCCCCACACCGCTTCATAAATCCGTTCCCGGTCAAATACCTGTCCGGCGTTCAGCGAAAGCAGCTCCACAATGTCAAATTCCCTTTTTGACAAAGCAACAGGCGCTTCGGCCACTGTAACAGTGCGGGCCGAATAATCAATCGCCAACTCACCAAAAAAACGAACGGTTGTCTTATTCCTATGTCTTTGCTCTCTCCGTAGGTGTGCGGCAACTCTCGCCCCTAATTCATCCAGATCAAAGGGTTTGACGATGTAATCATCCGCCCCCACCTGAAATCCAATAATTTTATCCGCTGATTCTACCCTTGCTGTCAGAAAAAGAATGGGGCAGGTAATATATTTCCGGATTTCCTGGCACAGGGTCAGCCCGTCCATGTCCGGCATATTGATGTCGAGCAAAATCAAATCTGGCTGTTTTGCTAACTTTTGAAGCGCTTCCTTTCCGCCGTAAGCGGTCAGCACTTCATATTGAGAGGAAAAGTAGCTTGCCATTGTGTCTACAATTCCCGTTTCATCATCTACGATAAGAAGTTTCTTCTTCATTGCTATAACCTCGATTTTCGCTTGTGTTACTCCATTGTATCATCTAAATCTCAAAAAACGCTCAAACCAGCACAATTATTTGTCCGTAAATTGTGGCGGTAGCCTGCAACTCTGCTCTTACATATTATATTTCTATCCATGCTGGAATACAAGCGGCAAAGTATGAATTATAAAGTTGAAAAGAAAACTTTACCCCAGCCTATGTATTGCAGACCATACATTCACTTCCATGATGGTGTAGTATCTCCTCTGTCATTCCATCTCCCTGAACGTGCCAGCCATTCCTCCCACAAGGCTCCACTGGCGCTGCATATAGGATTTAGAAATCCGGCAACCTCCCCGGTAAAAAGGACACATCCCACACTGTAGTCTACACAGCATCCCAGACGGAAGGGACTGAAGAACCGCAATCCCCAGCCCCATAAGGCAATGCCACCATATGGATCATCCTAATCCGCATTTTCAATGACCGCTCCTGCTGCATCAAGAATATAGGATGCCAACCCGTCCTCAATACTGTCGCCGGAAAATTCTTCTTCCAGCTCCTCTTTTATCTCTGCATATTCCTGCTTTACTTCCTGCTTCTCCTCATAAGTCATGTCACCCCAGCTCTTATTATCTGCATAAACACAGCCGCTCATGGTAACTGATACTATCCCCAGTACAACGGCCGCAAAGACCTTCTTTATCTCTTTTTCCAATATTCCCATTTCTGCCTCCTTTCCCCATATCTGACACGAGGCTGTCTATAAGATATGTTTCAGGCAGCCAAAACCAGCCATATCCTCACTTCAAACCACGCGTTTTCCTCAGAACGGCAGAGCAGCCGTCCTCCCATGCCTTTTACAAGGTACTCCGCAATATACATACCCATTCCGGAGCCTTCTTTTTCTTTTGCATTCTGCCCCCTGAAATATTTCTGTGTCAGGAAGATTTCCTCATCCTTCTTTACACCTTTCCCAAAGTCCTTAATGCTGATGCAAAGGCATTCATCCTCAAACCAGGAGCAGACTTCTATCTGCGTATCCGCATATTTGTAGCTGTTGGAGATGATGTTGTCCGCTACCTGCATAAACCGTACCTTGTCAGCCATAACAAGGCACTCCGGTATCTCAAAATCCTTTATCCGTTTCTTGAAATCTGCCTGCCGCAATGCTTCCCCTATGGCAGAGCTTCCCAGCTCCTTCGGCCTTACCTCCAGCCTTTCCAGCTCATCCAGCATACTTGTGTGGAGGTTATGGATCATCCCGTTTATCCGGTTCGTTTTCTGCATGATCGTCTCAAATTCCCGGCGGAGTTCTTCAGAACCTGTCGTAAGGGACTGGTACTCGGCAATCGCCTGAATGGAAGCCATGGGGTTCTTAATGTCATGGCTGATAAGACATTACAATCTGTCCTCCCCCGTAACCCACTGCCTTCAATGTCCCAAGCTCCTTCAAGTCCTTATCCAGTGTGTTCCGCATATGGAACCAGATCACCATGAAGCAGGCCGCGATCCCTATAAAAGAGGCTGCATTCATGACTGCCACATAAATATTGAGGTTATTGCTCCGGCTGGCCTCGGCATAATTGATGTCCGAGGTATTATAAAACATTTCCCCGTCAGATCTCCCGGCTACAAATTCTGAAAACCTGTTTGCCAGCCCGCCCACACTTCCTTCCGTCTTTATCATGATCACCGCAGCGTCACAGTCTGCCCCTGTTTTTTCCTCCAGGGAACGAAAAGACGCTTGCGGAAGGTCAAAGGCAATATTTGACCTGCTCCCAAAAAGCACATCCTCTGTAAAGCCTGCAATGATAAATGTCTCCTCCCATTCACCGGATGAGATTGTAAGCATATCTCCAAGTCCAAATCCAAAGAACGTCCTGCACACATAAGGCACATAGATCCCGTTTTCCGGCATCTGATCCATATATTCCACAATTTTAAGGGATGAGAGGGTTCCTTCTCTGTCAGCATCCCGGATCATCCAGCTCCCGTTTATGGGTTCCCCGTTCCCGGCCTGGATATCCATGTTCCGAAGCAGCAGGGCATCTAACGTTTCCATAACAAGTATTTCTCCCTCTGCATGCCGGAAGCCTGCGATCTCTTCCTGGTATCTTTCACAGAAGTTCCGTGGAAGGACTGCTGCAAAATCTGCACTGTTTGTCTCCGCTACCTTTTCCTTATACAGCCTGCGGAAGCCTTCCGTCAACTGGCTGCCAGTGTAGGACAAGAGCATCGTTGCCATAAGCAAAAGAAAAAATGCAAACGACGTTTTCCTGCTTTTCTTTAAGTTTGACCTTACCAGCAAAAACATCCTTACCACCCCATTTCTTCGAGAAAGTGGAACAGCTTCTCTTTTCTTTTTTCCAACACCGGTTCATCTTCGCCCTGGTAAGCTCCTAAAGCGCATTCCCCGTTTATCCGCCCGTCCCTGAGATAAAGGATGCGGTTTCCGCGCAGTGCCGATTTCAGGTCGTGAGTCACCATGATAGTAGTCTGCCCTTTCCGGTTAAACTCTGTCAGAAGATCCAGTACGGCCTTTCCGGAAGCGGAATCAAGCGCACCTGTAGGTTCATCTGCAAATACCACCTCCGGATTGTTGATCAGCGCCCTTACAATGCCTGCCCTTCCCATCTGTCCGCCTGATATCTGCGAAGGGTACTTCCCCCATTCTTTTTCGGTAAGACCAACTTCCGCAAAAAGCTTCTTTCCCTTTTCTGCCACCTGCTTTTTGTTCCTGTTCGCAAGCAGCCCGCTCACCAGCACGTTGTCCATGAGGCTCATGCTGCCGATCAGGCAGACCTGCTGGAAAACAAAGCCGCAGTTTTTCTTCCGAAATTGCGCTAACTGCCTTTCTGAATATTTAGAAAAGTTGGTGTCCTTAAAGTAAACCTCCCCCATGCTTGCACTGTCCATCCCTGACAGGATATGGAGTAAAGTTGACTTTCCTGAACCGGAAGGCCCCATAAAAACAGTAAAGTCTTTATAAAATATCTGGATATCCATGTTTTTGATCACATGCTGGGGCACTTCCCCATTCATGTAGCTCTTACACAGTTTGTTTGTGCTGATCACAGCATTTGTGTTCCTTTCCATATATTCCATCCCTTCTGTATTGCTTTCAGCCGAAATACAAATTTTTTATTTACTATAGCATATCACTCATAATCTTAACTGTCTTTAACAGGAATCTTAACAATACTTAACTGCAGGCATTCTTTATAGGTATTATATATGATTTACTTTTTTTAGACAAAAAATTTTTTGATATACGGTTTTTCCCCTGCAAGACAAGTAAAAAGCCAAGAAAATGCTTGTAATTAGAAAGGCTGGAGAATACTGATTCCCCAGCCCTACACTTGGTTTAATTTCCAATTCACTGCTACTGAACATCCATCTTCTCTGCCCATTTCAGCCCTTCATTTTTCTTCAGAAGCCCCATGTGGTACAGTGCCTGCACGCAGTCCGCATAACCCTGAATGTAAGCACGCTTCTCCTGGGCAGACGCAAAATCCTCCAGGCGCTCTTTCATTTCCTCTGCTTTCTCCTGCTCTCCTGCAGGCAGGGTTTCCAGAAACACTTCCCACTCCTGCTCCGTTTCCCTCCATGCCTCCAGAGCCGCTTCATATTCCGGGGTACGCACATAGCTTTCACGCTTTACATTCTCCCCGTTTAAGGTTCCCAGAAACTGGGCAATTTTCATCCATACATCATTTATCATTTCACTTCTCCTTTTTCTGTTATATTTTCCACATTTCCTTATATTTTTACCCTTACTGCTCATTATACATATCATGGAAGAGTTTTATCAACCATAACCGCTTAATTATTTATGCTATAGCAGATAAAATTAGTCCATAGCAAGCGAGGAGGCAAAGGAATGGATGACTTATTAAGGCAGATCGGCAACCGCATATTGAGCCGCAGGAAACAGCTCCGCATGACACAGGAGGAACTGGCAGAAAAAGCAGGTATTACTCCACAGACTGTTTCCTCGGCAGAACTCGGCAAAAAAGCGCTCCGTCCGGAAAATATCATCCGGGTATGTTCCGCCCTTGACATCAGCACCGATTATCTGCTCCTTGGTGAAACAAATGCCAGTGACCATTCCATACTGCTCACCAAAATTTCAGACCTTCCTCCCATACAATACCGCCATCTGGAGGATATTATCAACAGTTTTATTCTGGCACTGGAAGAAAGGGAAGCACAGAGCGGAAAACGACCTCCCTGTGCTTTTTAGCTGCTCCGAAACGCCGACATGGTATCTGCAATCAACGCAAAGGTTGCCTGATCCATTTCTTCCCGTGGCTCCTCTTCCCCCGTCCCCTTTTTCGGTCTTACCGTTCCCCGTTCCGCCATATGCTCCCTGCCTGTATCTGACCTGGAGCTATTCTGCCTTATATCCTTATTCCCTGACAGAATCTCCGCAACGATTTCTTCGATTGCCGCCCTGTCTACGGTCTGGGGAATGGCAATATCCGGTGTTTCCGGGCAGTTGATATAGTGGAGGACCGCATTCACAAGAAACTGTGCTTTGCTGCGCGGCCCCTGTTTTTCCAACAGACGAATCACGGCGTCATGGGCCGGATCATTTTCATTGAATTTGATACAGAACCGCTCCCGGTCTTTCTTTCCACCCATAAGCTCACCTGCCTGCCGTTTCCATCTTATAGAGAAATTCATACCCCTTTGCATTGGCATTGATATCCTCCACAAATAGTGCATTTCCCACCTTCCCGGAAGCTTCAATCTGCCGGCGCAAAAGGATGGCGCCGCCGCCCACAAATACCACCATGCCGGACATCAGATCCAGCATACGCTCCCGCAGGCTGTTTGCCAGGTCATTTACAAAATCCTGCGCCAGCTTTTCTACAAGGGAGGATACTTTCGGGGCATAGGTGCTCTCACCGTCCTTTAAGATACCGTCAATATCCGTTTCTTCCAGCAGGATGTCAAATTCTGAATTGGCTTTCGTCCGAATCCGGTTATAGAGCAGGATCACTCCGTTTTCCAGGGAATCGCAGATACTCAGATCCGCCCGGCCGGAACGCATCATCAGGTAGTCTGCCGTAAACCCGCCGATATCTACGATAAGCACCCTCGGCTTGTCCAGCAGCCTGTCCATCATGGTCACGGCCGCCGCAAAAGCCTGGGGATAGCAGCGCACATCCTCAATATAGATGGTATATGGGTTGTCACGGTACTGGAAGTTTACAATGCCCCTGTTGGAAAAATACCGTATAAAGGACTGGTTCTGCGCCCCGTAATGGGCTGGCGGAAGCCCCACAGCCAGAGACACATGCACCACTTCCTCCCCATATCCTCCTTTTAAATGGAGTTCCTCTGCGATACCGAATAAGGTCAGGATAAAAAAGCGGTCGTCCTCTGTCTTATCCCTCTTATAAGGAATCCTCTGGTTTGACAGCGTGTAAAACTTTCCCTGGTATTCCAGGATGTCGCTGCCGAATGGTCTGGTAATGCTCTCCATTAGCCCGGACACAAAGGGCCTGCTGTGGATCGTCTTCATCTGTTTGTTCCCGTGGTCGATTGCAATTAACATAGTTTTTCATCTCCTTTTTTTCTTTATACTTATTACTTACGCATTAGATACGCATTTCCCAACAAAAAAACAGGACCGGCAGCATTATTTCTGCCGTATCCTGCTTTTTTACACCTTAACTTGTCCTGTTCATCCGGTCAGGTATGTATCCCATAGTACGCCTTTTCCAGATTCTCCCGGCCGTGAAGGATAACACCTCCGCACATGCCGTTCCCATAGGGCGTCTGTTCCTGGAAGAAAAAGCTGTACGGTTCAAAATCATCATACACCGTGATCTGCCTGCTGCCTTTCCATCTCAGGAAATGGTCTGCCAGGAACTTTCCCAGTTTTTTCCGCAATGCCTTTGTCTCTGCCACTGCTTTCAGATTTCTTCTGCTCTGAAACTCAATCTTTGGCCTGCCGCTTTCCTCTAAGGACAGCATCTTTATCTGCATGCTATTCTCCCGGCTCTGCGTTATGGAAGCTTTAAATTTCTCATAGGAAAGCCGTACTGTTTCCGTCCTGCCGGACACCTTCCCTCCCCCTGCGTCACTGAGCCAGGTAAATTCTATTTCCAGAATCTCCGCCTGCTCGAATGACTTCCGTAATGACAGTTTTGCAAAGGAGCGGATATCGGATACCGTCATATATCTTCTTTCTTCCAGTTCCAGCAGTTCTTTCTCCGTAAAGACAAAGCCCTGGGGAGAATGGTACTCTTTAGAGAGTGTCCGCAGGGTAACGCAGTCCTCGGATGTGGATAATTTTATCATCGTCCTGTTATTCATCTTATAGCCTCCTTCCAGACAGGGGAGAGCCTCTTTTCTCTCCCCCGTATGCTATGATTTACTTGTTTCTGGCGGGTAGTTTCCTTTCTATTCGCCTGCCATCTGGAAAAACTGGGCCGGCGTCAGAACTGTTATCCCCAGCTCCCTTGCCTTTGCCAGCTTGCTCCCGGCATTCTCCCCGCAGACCAGGTAATCCGTCTTTTTGCTCACCGAACTCCCGGCATGGGCGCCCAGGGATTCAATCTTCTCATTGATACCGCTGCGGGTATAGGGTTCCACCTTTCCGGTCACTACGACAGTCATCCCCACAAAAGGATTCTCCTGTACTACGGCCGTATTATTTTCCGCTGTCCTTTTTTCGATATGTAACATTTGCTGTAATACCTCCCATACATACAGATTTTCTTCATCATAAAACCATTCATGGATATTGTTGTGCAGGGTATCCCCGAAATCAGGGAGCTGCGTAAAATCATACTGGTGATGCACCGCCTCCTCAAATTCCTCCAGGTCACTGTGGAACACCCCGGCAAGGGTCCGGCTGGCCGTATTTCCCACCATAGGGATATCCATGGCGATGAGATACCGCTCAAAGGTGGTATTCCTGCTGCCCTGGATGGCATCCCACAGACGCTGCCAGGATTTCTCCCCAAAGCCTTCCATATTTACAATCTCGTTCCTGTGCCTGTCAAGCCCATAGATATCCATGTAGGTGTGAATCCACCCTTTTCCAATGAATTTCTCCAGAGTGGCCTCTGACAGACCTTCGATATTCATAGCTTTCTGGCTGACGAAATGCACGAACCGGCGCAGGCGTCTGGTCTCACAGCCCTGGTTATCACAAAACAGAGTCTTAGTAACCTTATCTTTCCCATTCTCCACGGAACGGCTCTCGTGGATGCGGACAGGCTCCCCACAGCAGGGGCACCTTTCCGGTACGGCCTGCCCCATGACAAAACGGCCACGGTCCAGATTTTCCTCCACATGGGGGATGATCATGTTCCGCTTGCTGACCAGTATCCGGCATCTGGGCATCAGCTCCATTCCCTCGATAAAAGAAAGGTTGTGCAGGCTTGCCCTGGATACCTCACATCCGTCTATCTCTACCGGTTCAAAAACCGCCACTGGGGAGATCTCCCCGGAACGGGAAGGGTTCCACTCAATAGAGAGCAGCTTTGTTTCGTGGAGCTCGTCCTCGAATTTAAAGGCCATCCCATCCTTATAGTGGTGTCCTGTCCTGCCGCAAGACCGGGAAAAGGCAATGTCATTGTAGGAGGCCACGATCCCGTCAATGGGGATGTCATTGTCCTCTGCAAACTGCCGCAGATTCCCGATGCCGTCCGCCATCTCCTGGCTGGTCAGCTTCCTCCTGCTGATGACAAATTTACAGACCTGGAAGCCCAGTTCCGGGAGTTTCCGCAGTTTCTGGGATTTTGATTCCATTTCCGGAAATCCTTCCACTACGGTAAAGGGCATATACATCACCTTCCGCTCCCGGCAGACTGCCGCATCCAGCAGACGCACGGAGCCAACCGCCAGGTTCCTTCCGTTCTTGTAGCGTTCACCGTTGCTGTCCGTCAGGGTTTCCCGCAGTTTCTTAAAATCACCTGGCCGGATAAATGCCTCCCCGCTCACCACCAGACGTTCCTTGTGGGGAATGTGCTGCGGTATCCCGGAAATGCCGCGGACATTATGGGTGATTATTTCTCCGGTATCCCCGTCACCACGGGTAGAAGCTTCAATCAGTTTCCCATTCTCATAAGTCAGCTTGACCGTCAAACCGTCCAGCTTCAGCATCAAAAGGATCTGGTGCTCCCCTGCAAAGGAGACCAGTTCCTCAACGCTTTTCGTCTTGTCCAGTGAGAGCAGCGGAATCGGATGGCCTGTCTTTTTAAGCTCACTGACTGCCTGAAAGCCCACTGTCTGTGTGGGGGAATCTGCCATCCATATCCCCGTTTCCTTCTCCAAGGTTGCCAGCTCGTCATACATCCGGTCATAGACTGCATCCGAAACGGACTGGGCATCGCTGTTATAATATTCATCCCTGTACTGGTTTAACTGTGCGGTCAATGCCTGTATTTTTCCCCATGCGTTCTGTGCCATTTAAGCCACCTCCTGCCCTGTGATGCGGAATGACATAACTAAAAATTTTTCCGTGTGTTCTTTATCATTGCAGTATATACTGCAGATCCCATTCTCAAATTCCCAGAACGGGGCGTTGCTCCACCAGAGGACAGACCCCTTCCCGTTGTTGGCAAGGGTGACCTTGCAGCCCGGTTCCTCCGGCACGATACTGTAAAATCCCTGGGTATTTGCCGCCGTGACCTTCCGTTTCTGCCCCACGTATTCCGGGCGGCAGTGGGCGGTGATCTCGAAGCAGGTTCCCTTCTTCAAAGTCTTTTTCAACTGGCTCAGATTTTTTACCATAGATTCCTCCTTATTATGGAAAAGGGCAGGATGTTCTAAGACATCCCGCCACATACTATTAAGCGGCATCTGCCAATGCAGTTCCCGCAAGTTCCTCTTTGTTCTCCATCAGATCCTTCATCAGAACATCGACCAGAAGCTGCCCCCGCAGGTCGCCGGTATGGATGATGACCTGGTTTTCCCGCATCTGTGTAAATTCCTGGTTCCGCAGAATACGGCTTTTTTCTGCAAACCCTCTCTCTTTTGCGGTGATCCTTTTGGAAATTACCTTCTGCCATTCCCGCAGGAATTTTTCCGCATCTTTAATGTCCTCCTTCTGACGGTCATACATTGTCCGTTTCTGCCTTACCGTCCCGTCCGGCTCAATCTCCAGGGTATAATAGGGGGCATCGGGTTTAGAAACCCTGCGAAGGAACAGCACATAGCTTTCCCTTCTTTCAATGCGCTCCCAGTACCTGTCGCTGCTCCCGACACAATGATGAAGTTTTTCCCCTTCATCCATGATCTCCTCAATCCGTGACGGTACAATGACGGTGTAGTCTTCCCCCGTATACCCATAAACCTCTTTTACTTCCTGATAAATGTCCTCAACATGCGGGTATTTCTCCAGAATCTCCCCCGCCCTGATTGCCAGTTCTTTCTGCCCGCAAAGCTCCACCAGTTCATCATGCCGCTGGCGAAGTTTCCGGACACGGTAGATGATGGCATCATTGACATCCATTTTAAGGCGGCAGGCCATAGAAAGATAATCGCTCCATGTAGTGAGCACCTCGCCACTCTTCATGCCGTTTTCCCGCATCTGGCGCCGGATATAGTTAAAGATCTGCACAACACTCATCCGGTCCGTGATAAACCGCAGCCGGTCCGGCAGGATATCTTCTTTACAGAACCAGGCAACCGTTTCATCCGTCAGACACTTACCGGTGGCTTTTTCAAACTGCAGCCACGCCAGGAACTTCCTTCCGCCCCTGTTCTTCCGGAGCCGTTTCAACTGCTGGGAATCAATCCCTAAGAGTTTCAGCAGGCTTCCGGACTGGGGATTTTTGAAGGCTTTTTCAAAATTGTAATAATCCCTCATACATTCCGTCACCAGGACTGAAAGATGGGCCTTTGCAAGCTGCTCTAACTGCGGTATTCTCTCATAGACTGCAAGGTATTTTTCTGGGTCGATTTTTTGCCTGTCCTGCAGGGTTTCGATCATCCCTGTGCGGCGCAGTTCCCTGGCGCCAAGTGTCGGGAGGGTTTTTCCATACACCCGTCCTCTCCCGTCCCCATACCAGTTCGGAACACAAAACGAGGTCCTGATCCACCGAGTTTCAGCCAGTTTATATAACCCCCAGTAATAAGCGTTTATGGGGTTGGCATTATGGTCATAAATCGCCCTCCTGATCTCCCAGCTGCTGACTTCCGGATTTTTATAATCCCCTTTCCGGTATCTGCGGTATCCGTTGAATTCCCGGAGGATAAAGCCGTCCTCGCACCGCTGCATCAGATACATTTTGGCGTCCTCCGTCACAACCGTGCCGGCTCTCCCGATGGACTTATAGGTAATCTTATGGCGGCAGCGCATACAGCGCCCCGTCTTGTTATGGCGGGGCTTACTGACTGCCACTTCTTTTTCACAGAACGTACAATATCCTGTCTTTGCTCCTTTCTTACTGTACTGGTAAAAGATATAATTTTCCCTAATACCGACTTTATCTACCCAGCGTTTCCAGTCTTTGGGTAACTTTGGCGTCTGTGCCATCTCCAGGTCCCAGGGGTCGGTCTCCCTCTTATGGCGCCGTTTTAATTCCTCCGCACGGACCTTTAGCTGGTATTCCAGCAGCCCCTGATAGCCTCCATGCTCTCCGCCCAGATATTTTTTTATCCGATCATGTCCCTGCGGACTGATCCACTTATTCTTCGAACCGTAAATATACCCCGGCCATGGGAGCATATCCACCTTTGCCGTCAGCCATTTCTGCCTGATACGGTCATAGGTTATAAATTCCCCCTTTTCTTTATCAATATATAATTCATAAGCAGCTTTTTTCCCTCCCGCCCGCATATGCTCCGGGAGGAAAAAGGCCACTTTTAAAAAGCCGTGTACGACCTGGCAGCGCATATACAGGCTGTACTCATAGGATAAGTAAACCTGCTCACCATTCCAGCTCTTATATACAGTACGCTGCGGCACGTCTGCATCTGCCATCTGCATCATTTTGGATGTAGCATTCAAAGTCCTTAATTTCAGCAGTTCCTTTTTCTTCATAGCAGGGCCACCCTCCTTTCTGTCAGGTCCACGCCATACCAGCTATCAGGGAGAACCTTTATTCCGTCCACCTGCGCCAGTGCGATCTGGATAATATGCCCGTTCACCGGGTTTTCTTTTGCAAAGGCAAGGATATCACCCTTTCTGCCGCTGGCTACCGGGTCGATCCCCCGCACCACGGCATATCCGGAAACAGCCTCCGCCCTATCCTTTTTCACATGGCTGCTCCATTCCCGCAAAGGATGGTCGGCCATGAAAGCAAGGGCATGGAGAAAGAAGTCCTCCTTTGTCAGCTTTTTCAGTATCGTCAGCTCTGTGCAGGAGATCTTCGTATCATTCCCATCTTCGTCCATGTCGCCCCCCGCATTTACAATGTAGTATTCAGCATGGTCCATGTTGGGATAGTAGGTAAGACAGTCCAGGGGATTCTCTGCACAGTGAAAACCGTTCTGGCGGCAGTTCGCCTTCTCCGTCCTGTTCAGGCCCAGTACAAAATGGTAATCCCGGCAGATAAGGCCGGGCGCAAAACCTTTATAAGCAATCATTCTTTTCACCTCCGTAAACGATTCATCCTGCTTTCTTTTCCGGCGCCAGCATGCTTTCCAGAGAAAGCTGCTCCATAAAGGATATCTGCCCGTTGTCGGCAGGCTCCTTCTTTTCCGCTTTCTTCTCTGCCGGCTTTTTGGCAGGGGATTTTTTTGTAGTGGTTTTCTTTCCTTTGGAACCGGCTGTTGTCCTTCCCGCATAAGGTTTGGGGACAAATTTCTCCTCATCCTCCTTATCCTCTTTTACATCCATAGTCCGGAAATATTCCTCCGCCCAGTGGTAACAGAGGTCGTCCGGGATATCACTGGAATAGCAGGGCGTATCCCGCCCCGGCTGTATTCCGGCCGCTTTCATCTCATCCTGGACATATTCATATGCCTTCCGGTTGATATACTGAAAGCAGCGGACCATGTTCTTCTGGGGAAGCATGACCTGCCTCGCAAACGCCGCATCTTCCAGGCACGCAGTCTGGATATACTCAGAAACACATTCCTTCATGTTGCGGCGTGTCAGCTTCTCTGTGTCAGTCCCCACCCGTTTCATGGATTCTGACATCAGTTCCGCCTCGCTCATAGCCATGATTCGCTCCATCTGTGCCTTTTCCGCATCCTTCTTTGCCTGCTGCCTGGCCTCCCATTCCGCTTTCCGTCTGGCCTCTGCCGCCTCATGCACTGCACGTTTTTTATCTTCTGATTGCTCTTCCGCATCAGAGCTTTCCGCTCTCTCCTTCTCTGATTTCCTGGTTTCTTCTGTCCCATCGGTTTCCGGGTCGTCGCTTTCTTCTGCGTCCTCCCACGCTCCATCTGAAACCGTTTCTTCCTGGGCCGGAAGAGAAGCCGCATCCGGTTCCTGCCCGCCTGAATCAAAGGGATTCTCCTCAAATGCATCCGTGCTGTCCATAAAACCATCGGGCAGCCCGTTTTCTCCCTTTCCGGTATCTCCTGCCTCCTCAAAAGGGGTTTCTTCCATACATACTTCCATGTTCATTTCCTCAAACGCATTACTCATATCTGCTCTCCTTTCGTCAAAAAAGGCATGGAGCGGGTAATCCCATTCCATGCCATTGCTGCTGTCCGCCTCCATCCTTTCATTTTTTCGCAAGAAAGGGGGAGAAGCGTACAGGTTCATATTTCCTGCCGTCTATGTAAAAATAGCGGCGGCCTGTTCCATCGTCCAGTTCCACCACATCCGAAGATGCAAGGGGGCGTCCTCTGTAGCCTTCCGGCACCCGGTTTCCGTAATATGCCGAAATCTGTTCCAATATTTCCGTATCTTTCCATTCTTCCGGGCAGGCAAGCTCCGAATCGCACACCAGCCGGTATTCCGAAGCCGGGGGCTGCTCATACCCGGCCCTGTGCAGATCCCGGATTCCCTTAAAAGCAAACGGGATGGTATCTTGGCCTGCGTCAAAGCAAAGCTGGTAAATGCGGAACCTGTATCTGCGGTGGGGGAAATCCAGAAGTCCTTCTGGCAATCCCTTTCCCTCCTGGCCAAAAAGCACCCGGCCTTTCTGTAAATTCTGATCCCCGCCTTCTTTCTGCTGTTTTTCTTTCCGAAGTGCAAGCTGCCAGTCATCGATCCCCTTGTAATTGGGATTCCAGGTCAGCCGCC
>CAJUFB010000073.1 GCA_910585805.1 uncultured Acetatifactor sp. | reverse complement strand
CCCGCTAAACATTACGCCCTTGCTGGGCGCACTAGGAATTGTCGGAAAATAACTGCTGCAATTGCTTCAGGCAAAAGCCTGGAAATACAAAGAATTGCCATAAACTTGCAGCAGTTATTTGCAGACACTTCCTTACCCCGTCAAATTTCTGCTCCGAAATCAGCGTTTGACCATAGTCAAGCAATACCATTTGGGGCATTTTCATGTCATTTACCTCCAAAATATCCCTCTTGTATCAGTAATTCCAACACAAACGCTTCTCGTTCCAGCATTATCTGGCCGAAATCATGACAGCACTTTCATTCCCTGGACATATTTTTACGCCCCACTCTTCGGAACATAACGCATATCACTTACATTATACACTGTCAGAAATGCCTCCGGGTCCTCTTTCGTCACATACTGCATCAGCTTCTGGTACTCATTCTTGTCCACAATGGTGATAATCTCATTCCTCACCACACCGTCATAGGCTCCCTGCGCCTGATAAATGGTGGCTCCGCTCTTCAGGGTATGTAAAATCCAGTCCCGGATCTGCTCTTCCTTATTCTTTGAGATAATACAGACCCGGCGCTTGATCTTCTGCCCGAAAATAAAATGATCCAGTACCATACCATTGAGATACGTTCCCAGCACGCTCAGAACCACCGTTTTCTTATCATATACCAGAGCCGAACTCAGCGCCACCACCATACCGCTGAGACTCATGGCTTTGCCCAGATCCATATGCAGATAACGGTTCATAATCTTGGCCACAATATCCAGGCCCCCGGAAGACGCATTCATATTAAACAAAATACTCAGGCCCACGCTTACCGTAAAAATATAGCAGACCACATCCAGCGCGGCATCCCCGGTAAGGGATGTGTAATCCGGCAGAAGGACCTCGAACATACCGATAAATACCGGCAGAAGAACGGAAGTATACACCGTTTTAAACCCGAAGTCATGACCGCACAGCAGAAATCCGGCAATCAGCAGAACGATGTTCAGAATCATGGTAATGACCGATACGGACAGCGGCACAAAATTCGATAACACGATAGCCAGTCCGGACACGGAACTCACTGCCGCATGGCTTGGTATCAGAAAGAAGTAAACCGCTGCCGCCGTAATCAGTGTGGCCAGGCTCATCACCGCCAGTTCCCGGACTGTCCTTCCCGCTTTTCCCCTGCTGCTGTCATTTGCTATACTCATACAAAGCCCCTCATTTCCAATTCCAGCACACATGACGCCCCCGCAAGCGGAAACCGGAATACCTCCACAGGAATATCCGGATGACAGTCGTACCCAATCACTTCATGGCTCCGCATACATGCAGCCGCCACAAATCCTGTCCCTGACAGCGCGGCAATATGGCGCGGCCAGTCTCCTGTCAGCCACTCCTGCCGCCTTGAAAGCCCTCCTCCTTCCCACCGCCATGCGGCAAGGGTGTTCGGCCCCCGGTTGCATACATACAATGTACCTTCCCCGTCCAGGCATGCTCCGCCCGGCCAGTTTTGCTTATCCGCCACACCGCTGGCAGGTTCTTCTGCCCTGCTCTTCCCTTCCGTATCCAATACTCTGAGCATACCGTCCAGTTCGTTTACGCAGGCCAGATTCCCGTCCCTCAGCATAAGAATCTGACGCGGACCGCTCCCATGGGGCTGGCACAGTATTTCCGGCTCCCCTGTCGGAAGTCCGCCGCTGAGCCTGAAACGATACAGACAGTCATTTCCCAAATCTGCCAGGTACAGAGACTCACCTGCAGTGTATGCCCAATGAGCGTGTGCACCTGTACGGGAAAACGTCCACAATATTTTCGTCAGTTCCGCATCCACCGCAAAATAATCTCCGCTTTCATAACAGGATCCAAAAATAACTCCTCCGCATGCGTGCAGATGGCACAGTCCCCGTCCGGACACGTTAAGCCTCCCCACCTGCTTCAATGCCTCCTTCTGCAATTCATAAACCGTAATATCTGCGCCGTCGGGCCGCTCGGAAGCCGCATATATCCGTCCGCCGGCTCCTTTGCAGCAAAAGGAAGGCGAACCTCCATGGCACATGCCATACACCTTCCGTACCTCTCCATCTGCCTCAATACGATACAGCGCAATATCCTCTTCTCCCGGCGCTCCGTAGCCGGAAACCAGTATCAGGCTTTCTTCCATTTTATCAATCCCTGCTTTTTACTTTAAGATTTTATTGTATTAACGGCGCACCCATTTCCCGAACAGTGTCTTCTTATATTTCGCCAGCTCCGCTTTGGCTTCCGGATGGTCTCCGGCCTTCTGCAGATAGCCTACTCCTTTCGCAATGTCTGCCGCAACGCCCAGCCCGTTTGCATAGATCAGGCCGCGCAGGTAGTCGGCCTCCCAGTAATTCCAGTCAACCTTGTCCAGATACTGGCGCGCCCGAACGTAATCCTGCGGCGTACCCCAGCCGTTAAAGTGGCATTTTGCCAGATAGAAAAGCCCATATTTGCTGCCCTTATTACAGGCAAAAGTCAGCAGCTCCACAGCCTTTGCATAGTCCTGTGCCACCCCTTTTCCAAGGAAATACGCCTCCCCCAGCACGTTATGGCTGGTGACATTGCCGGTGGGAAGCTCCTTTTCATAGCATTTGACGGCATAAGCCTCATCCTTAGGCGTCCCGATTCCCTGGAAATAACAGCGCCCCACATCACACCATGCCCCCGGCTCGCCGCCCTCGGCCGCCTGCTTAAACCAGTACAGCGCATCTTCCTTGCGCCCCGCCTTCTCCAACTCCTTCGCATAGATAGACTGCTGAAGCGGATGGCCGTATTCCGCGCCGATCTTCCAGAGATCTTTTGCTTTCTCCGGCTGGGGAAGAATGATATCCTCGTCCCCCTGGGTATAATAGCGATTCAGATTGTTGGCCGCAAAATAGATGCCGCCCCGCAGAGCCTTCCAGAATAAATCCTCACACTTGGAAATATTCTCCTTCAAATATGCTTTAAGAGACGCATGATCCGGAAAAGAATTCTGATCCTTGCCCTGAATCCTCATGAAATCCCACCAGAAATAAGAATTGGCAACTACATACTGGCAAAAAGCATCTCCCGACTCCGCCAGTTCCACTGCCTCGTTAAAAGCCTCCTGTAAACCGGAAAAAGGCATCTTCTTCTCCAGTTCCGGCGTCAATTCCCCTGTGCGCAGGCATACCAGCACCCCCAGCGCGCTGCCCTGTTCTACGGATTTATGCAGATATTCTGTCGCTTTATCGTCATCCTCCGGGAATCCGTGCCCCGACCACACATACTGATAACCGCAGTAGCATCTGGCCAGAATGCAGCTTGCATCTCCGTCTCCGGCTGCGGAAGCCTTCTCCAGAAGCGCAAGCGCGGCCTTGCCCCGGCCGGTCCGCTCATTGTAGTAAATGTCCTGCAGTGCCTGTTTTACTTCACTGCTCAGTTCTTTTCCCATTATTCTTATGCTCCTTTTTTGAACATGATCTTTCAATACTCAATCTGATTCAGAAAATGATTCGGCAATGTTTTATCCGTATCTATAATACCTGTTCTCTGAAGATGAGCGCGGATTCAGTAATCCTATATAGGAATATGCATTATGAAACCGGCGTCACACCAGCCTCACTTTATCTGTCATAGACCTGGGCAGCACGCTGTCATAAACAGCATAGTATTCCTCAAAAGACAGTTCCCTGCCAAATGTAAGAACTTCCATTTCCACCCCAAATAGATCTACCAGCAACCCTGTCGGTACCATACCGTTTCTCAGGTAGAATGCCTTCCTCCGAATCCTGTCCCGGGCGTTCTCTGCAGCCTCAGCTTCCGGACCCGTGGTGCGCTCAATCTCAACTACAATTTTGTCACTGCCGTAGCGCTCCCGGAGTTCCTGCAAGGTAACACTTCCCATACCGCTCCCCTGGCGCCTCGGATCTATGGCAAAATAATCCAGCAATGCCAGCCCGGCAGCCAAAATCATGATTGCCAGCCCGCAGAACCTCCCCGCTCCATCCTCAATGGCCAGAATCTCAAACAGCCCTTCCTTCTGCTTCTCCGTCATCATTTCAAAAGGCTTCCTCTCCGCCTTCGGAAAGGAAGCTTCATATAACTTTTTGATCTGATTCAATTGTTCTGATGAAATCGCATTTTTTAACATGATAACAATCCGTCTCAATCCTCTCCTGTCCTGCTGCTCTACTGTGCCCGCCGGGTCAGGCTCTTATAAAGCCTTTTCACCCCTGCTTCACAGGCGGCATGGCACCATGCTTTCACGCTGTCGCCTCATGGTGAATCTGAAGTTCATACAGCTTCTTATAGATACCATCCTGGGCCAGCAATTCCTGATGGGTGCCCTGTTCCCGGATTTTCCCTTTGTGCATGACCATAATGCAGTCCGCATGCTGAATCGTAGAAAGACGGTGGGCTACCATAATGGTGGTACGTCCCTGCATCAGCTTTTCCAGCGCCTCCTGAATCAGCAGTTCCGTCTCGGTATCAATATTAGCGGTAGCCTCATCCATAACCAGTATACTGGGCTTGTGGGCCAGGGTCCTTGCAAAGGAAAGCAGCTGCCTTTCCCCCGCGGAAAACGTGGCGCCGCGCTCGGACACCGGCTCTTTGTAACCCCCCGGCAGCTTCTCTATAAAGTGCGACGCATTCACGTATTCTGCCGCTTCTTTCACATCTTCCCGGGTAATGTCTTCATTGTGCAGACGGATGTTATACTCGATATCCCCCTCAAAGATGAACACGTCCTGCTGCATCTGCCCGATGGCGCTGCGAAGCTGTTTTTTGCTCAGTCTCCGAATATCCACGCCGTCGATATAAATATTTCCTTTCTGAATATCATAATACCTTCCGATCAGATTCAATATGGAAGATTTCCCGGCTCCGGTAGCTCCCACAAACGCCACCTTCTCTCCCGGCTCTATGACAAAGGACACATCCCGCAGCACATAATTTTCATTGTCATAGGCAAACCACACATGAGAAAACTCAATCCGCCCCTTGATCCTGGGCAGAACCACCGGATTCTCGTCCTCCTTCACCAACGGCTCCTCACTCATGATGGTAAATATCTTCTCCGCCGAGGCAATGGAAGACTGCAGCGTGGAAAACTGCTCCGCCAGCTCCTGGATAGGCTCGAAAAAAGATTGGATATACTGTGCAAAAATATACAATGTACCGATAGAAATCACACCGCCCAGCACATCCCGGCTGCCTACCCCCAGCACGATCATCAGGGAAATAATGCTCAGGATATAGATAATCGGCCGGAAAATGGCAAACACCATCATCTCCCTGTAACCAGCCCGGTAATACTTATAGTTCTTATCGTCAAATTCCTCGAATTTCCGCTTTTCCCGTCCGAATATCTGAATGATGCGCATCCCGGAAATATTCTCGGACAGAAAAGTATTCACATCTGTCAGCCGCGTCCTGGAGATCCGGTAGGTCTGGCGGGCAATCTTACGGAAAACTACGGTCAGCACCGCTACAAAGGGAAGCAGCACAAACGAAATCAGCGCCAGCTTCCAGTCCAGCGTCAGCATAACCGCCGCCAGTCCTATGATCTTCACAATATTTCGGAATAACCTGACCAGGATACCGGAATACATCTCATCCAGCGCTTCCACATCATTGGTGACGCGGGTCACCAGCTTTCCAACGGGAACCAGGTCAAAATAACGGCTGCTCAGAGACTGGATATGCGCATACAGCTCCTTCCGCACAGTGAGGATAATACTCTGCCCCATCTTCTGCAGCAGCCATGTCTGGCTGATATTGAACAGAAAGCTGAACACCAGCACAATCCCGTATTTTACAGTAGTCTCCAGAATCACATCATAATTTCCCTGGTTCTCAAACAGGTCAATGGCATCACCGATCAGCATGGGCCGATACAGGTCGAAGCCTGTCAGCGCCAACACCAGCACCAGGCACACCGCCACCCAGCCGATATAAGGCTTCATATAAGAAAGCAGCCGCAGCAGGGCACTGCCATTATAACTGGACTCTATCTTATCATCCGTCAAAGTACTCATCGCTACCTCCATACGTTTTTGCCATGCAGATACCCGGAAGAATCCGCCCTGCAAATTTATTCTATTCCGCTCACAATTTTATAAGTTTAAATTGCTGTCAATTCCTGTTCCAGCTGCTGCTTCTCATAAATATGGGCGTAGAATCCTTTCCTCTTCAGCAGTTCCTCATGGGTGCCGTACTCTGTCAATTCCCCTTCCGTCAGCACCGCCACATGGTCTGCCTTCTGCAGCGTGGAAATACGGTGGGCAATGATAATGGTAGTCTTCCCCCTCCGCAGGTGCATCAGATTTTCCAGAATCTGCTCCTCGGTATCTGTATCCACCGCTGACAGGGAGTCATCCAAAATCAGCACCGGCGCATCCATCAAAAGCGCCCTGGCAATAGAGCTCCTCTGCTTCTGCCCGCCGGAGAGCGTAACCCCCCGTTCCCCCACCAGAGTTCTGTATTCCTCAGGAAATCCCATTATATTGTCATGAATGCAGGCCGCCTTCGCCGCACGCTTAATGCTGGAACGCAGTTCCGGATGATCCCGGAGCCGTTCTTCCAGGCCGAAGGCGATATTTTCCTCCAGGGTATCAGAGAACAGGAAATTATCCTGGGGTACATAAGCCATATCACGATGCAGCACCGCCAGAGGAAATTCCGTAATGGGTTTTCCGTCTACCAGCAGGCTCCCTTCCGGGCAATCGTAAACCCGCAAAAGCAAATCCGCCAGACTTGACTTTCCGCTTCCGGTGCGTCCCAGGACTCCCAGCATCTCCCCCGCTTTTACATGGAGGCTTACATTCTTCAGCACCGGCTCTTCTCCATCCGGGTAGGTAAAGGTCAGATTGTTCAGCGTCAGGTTTCCATTGATATGTATCTCCTGGATATTCACATCCCTGCCCCCTGCCGTCTCCGAAAGCTTATCCACGATATCCGGTTTTTCCTTAAAAATAGTAGAAATCCTCTGAAACGCCGCCGCTGCCTGGCTGAAATTATTGATACAGTCACCGCAGGCAATCATGGGCCAGACCAACATGCCGATATAGGAATTAAATGCCACAAACTTTCCGATGGACACCTGCCCCGCCAGAACCATCTTTCCGCCGAACAGCAGCGTCACCAGAAGACTCACTCCCGTGACGGCGTCCAATGCCGGACCAAATACCGCCCGAAGCTTTACCATGGACAGATTTTTCTCCATGCTGTTGCGGCTGGCTTCCTCGAATGCCTGAAAGTCCTCTTCTTCCTGCACAAAAGCTTTCAGCACCCGCACCCCCGCAATACTTTCCTGTACCTTGTCTGACAGATGGGAGAAAGCCTCCTGCCGCCTGGTCTGCCGCTTTTTCGCCTCAATTCCGTAGAAATAGCACCCTACTGCCACCAGTGTCAGCGGCACGAACGCCATGACAGTCAGCTTGAAATCCACGTACAGCACCATGCGCATCAGCACCATAATGGTCATCACCACCGCGTCGAAAGCAGTAACCACCGCGGGGCCCACCGCCATACGGATGGCACTTAAGTCATTTGTAAACCTGGCCATCAGGTCGCCTGTCTTGTGGCTGTTGAAATAACGGGCGGAGAGCGTCTCCAGATGCCCGAACATATCATTCCGCAGCCGATATTCAATTCCCCGGGCCGCCCCGAAGATGCAGAAACGCCATCCGAACCGTCCCAGCATCATCACGGCGCCGGCAGCAAAAATCTTCGCCAGCAGCAGATTCACACCGCCCCGGTCCAGCACCCCGTCCGACAATCCGTCGATTACTTCCCCGATAAACTGAGGAATGTACAGGTTCGCCAGATCCACGAACAGCAGTATGACGACTCCCACCATGTAATGCCATTTATATTTTAATAAATAAGGAACCAGGGAAAACTCTGTTTTCCCTGATAACTCCGTTTTCCCTGAAGAAGCCTGCTCCCCGGAGAAGCCCCTCTTCCCTGAAAGATCTTTTTCAGAGACGGCGCTCTTCTCTGTTGAATGATTTCCCGTAGTTCTGTTTTCTGTAGATGAATTCATCTGCTCCATTTTATTTACACCCGCTTTTTTCTCGTTTCAGCGTCAATATTGCTGCTTCCTGCCCCACACAGACTCCTTGTCACTTCTGCGCTGCCATCCAACAGCCTCATTGCTGCACCCTGTTCAGAATCCTGCATTCTTCCGCTCCGCCGTCCGACAGCCTCATTGTTTCGCCGTGTCCGGATTCCTGCATTCTTCCGCTCTGCCGTCCAACAGCCTCATTGTTTCGCCGTGTCCGGATTCCTGCATTCTTCCGCTCTGCCGTCCAACAGCCTCATCGTTTCGCCGTGTCCGGATTCCTGGGGTCTTCCGTGCTGCCGTCCAACAGCCTCACAGCTTCCCTGTCCATCACAGCATGTGTGAAATCCCGAATATCCTTTAGCTTTCTGGCGAACACCATTCCTCCGTAAAGCATCTCCGTGCTGTGCTGATCCGAACCTGCAGTCATGGGAAAATGGTATTTCTCCGCATAGGCTGCGGCTCTTCTGTCATATTCCAGGCAGGGCGGGTCCGCACTCATTCCCTTTCTGAAATTGGCTGCGTTCATTCCTTCCACAGCATCCACGTATTCCGGAAACAGGCGAATCTCGGAAATATAGGAAGCTTCCCTGAAAGGATGGGCATGGCAGACAATCCCGCCGCCGGCATGCACCAGTCCAAACTGTTCCTCCACCGATGCGTCCCTGATCTCCGGATGCGCCAGAAGCCATTCCTTATCCAGGCCATAGATCAGAAACTCCGTCCCGTCATAACAGGACTCCCAGCCAAAAAACACCTGAAGGCCGCATTTTACTCCTTCTTCTTTCGCATGCTCATAGCCCAGGCAGAAGCGATCTACCCATTCACTCCAGGGAAGCCTCCTGTCTGCCGCCGTATTTCCGTAAAAGAAATGGTCTGTGACAATAATACCCGTATAGCCGTTCTCCGCATAAGCCCTGGCCATCTCCGCCCCGGCGCTCTGCCCACATGCGCTGCCCTCGCTGGTATGCATATGTGTCTCATACAAATAGCCGTCCATCTTCATTTTCCACCCCTGATCCGGTTTCCTGTCCGCGCTCCGGCTTTCGTCAAAATACTGAATGCCGTAATAATAAATTGTACCCTATTCAGTACGGAAACGTCAATATAGAAATGAAAAATTTTTCAACATTTTATACGTTTCACAATATTGCAATTTCTGATTGCATTCCGGCCAAAATGCAGATATACTAAGAAAGTGTCTACAAATAGCCGCTGCAAGTTCATAGCAAGTTTTATTGTATTTTTCGGTTTTTGCCTGAAGAAGTTGCAGCGATTATTTTCCGACAATTCCTAAAACATTACAGCCAATACAACAGGAGTTTTCAAAATGTTGAATATCTTTTATGGTGATATGCCGCAGGCTATTTATAATCCCGTTATCTTTTTCAAAAACACGTACACAGACGAATGGATTGTTGATAATTTATCCAGAGCAATGATCCAGGATGTAGACCGATCCACTGTCCTTGGCCCCAGAGTCATTGACAGCCCTGTTCTTGGCGGAATATCCCCAGTGGAACTGTCAGGCGGTGTCAAAACACTGATCGCAATTTATAAAATGCCGGAGCTGGTCTTTAACGCCTCTGCCTGCGGCGATAACTGTGCCAAGTGGCTCTTAAAAATTGGCAGTTTACAAAATGTAACCATCAACTTACGGCATCTGATGGATTTTGGAAATGAGCCATTCAAGATAAAAATTCTGAACGCAAACCAAATTGTGCATAATATGACAGAATTACTGCCAATTGCAGGAATGATCGTCAGATAGAGCAAACAGTTTACACAAATGTCTGCAAAAGCAGACAAGGAGTATAAAAATGAAAGGTCATTACAGAATCATCATCGCCAATGCCAAAGTACGATATGATTTTACAATACGCAGAAACATTACAATCATCAAAGGAAACAGCGCGACAGGAAAAACAACACTGGTAGAAATGATACGGGAATACTATGAAGCCGGATCAGGCAGTGGAATTACTCTGAAAGCCGACAGACCCTGCCGTGTACTCGCAGGCAGGGATTGGAAAATACTGCTTTCCGCAATCCACCAGACAATTATTTTCATTGATGAAGAGAATGCTTTTCTTCCCACAAATGAATTTGCAGAATCAGTGCGACAATCTGATAACTATTATGTGATCATATCAAGGGAGGGGCTGCCCAATCTCCCATACAGTACGGAAGAAATCTACGGCATACGGGAATCCGGTAAATATGGCTCATTAAAGCAAGTATATAATGAATTCTACCATATTTATGGAAAACCGAATGCTGCCCGAACAATAAAGGCAGAAAATATAATTGTAGAAGATTCAAACTCCGGATTTGAATTTTTCAAAGAACTTCCCCAAAAAGGGAATTATCCTGTCATCAGCGCTGGCGGAAAATCCAATATTTTTAGGATGCTTATGAATATGGACCCCAGGAACACTCTTGTCATCGCAGACGGAGCTGCTTTTGGTCCGGAAATGGACCGTATCATGAAACTAATCCAGCAGCGACCTGAAATTACATTGTATTTACCCGAGTCATTTGAATGGCTCATTTTGGAATCCGGCATTTTATCAGACAAAAATCTGGATGCAATAATGGAAACACCAGAGCGTTTTATAGAAAGCAGCCAATTTTTCAGTTGGGAAAGATTTTTTTCAAATTTACTCATCACTCTGACAAAAGATACGTTTTTAAAATACTCAAAGCACAGACTCAATAAAGCATATCTGCAGAAAGATATCTCTGCAAAGATAATTAACCAGATAACAGGAATTGAATTTTGACAATAAACCCCCAGACAATTTCCTTTGTTGCCTGGGGGTTTACTGTATACCTGCACCTGGCGCACAGAAGTCACTTTCTTATACTCCGCAGCGCCACATGCCTGGACACATTATAAGTCCGCAGTCCGAAATTTTCCGTGCTTTGCTGAAGCCGCCTCATCCAGTAATACCCGAAACCAATCTGCCCGGAGCGGGAGCCTTCTTCCCAGAGATCATTCTGCACCGCATACGTTACCGCATCCTCCGCCTCAAAAGCTTCCATTTGATAGCCCAGTTCCTGCAGGTACGGCACCAGAACCGGAGCCGCATCCGCACTCAGTCCCCTTAGATAATAATAATCCTGATAGGGTTCCTTCGCCAGGAAGAAGCTTCCTCCGTCTGCCTCTCCTCCAAAAATATCACTTCTGCTTTCCGTATATGACACATGTGTCACACCTGTCCGCTCACTGTCTGCATCTGCAGACGCATTCGCCAGGTTTACCTTTGCGATGATATAGTCCGGATGTGCAAAGGACAATGCCAGATACAGCACTGCCACCACTGCCATATGGTAACGGAACAGCGGAAAATCCTCCTTCAAAATCTGAACCACCACTCCCACAAACAGCAGCGCCAGCAGAGCCAGCCCCCACAGCACCAGAATCCTCAGGTAAGTCAGGTAGTAATAACGGATATAGATGACCATCCGCATGGCACTGGAGGCAATCATCACAAAGGTACAAAACGACATCACTGTCAGTATTCCTTTCAGGACCCTGCTCTCCCGGAAAAAGCTCATACAGAGCAGCACGATCACCAGATTCAGCAGGCTCACTGCCAATAGCTGGAAGAATCCCTCTCTGGCATACATGGCATACGTATACCCTTCCGGCAGGCGCAGCTGTCCCAGGAACAGTCCCGCGACCTGGATGCCCGAAAAGATCAGATACAGTAAAGTCAGCATCCCCGTAACCGTAATGGCAAGAATCGGCTCTCCCCTGCGGGTATCCGGCACATCCTCCCGTATCTTTCTTTTACACAGGTACGCTGTCAGGGCATAGGCTGCAAAGAACAGCACGGTGATGCGAAACAGGATATTTATAATGCCGCTCAGGTATATATTCCGCAGCAGCTTATCCGTCATCTGCCGGAACACGGCATCCGCGCTTGCCAGAAGCAAAAGCACCAACAGCAGCAAGGGAATCCCGATCACCAGCCCTATAGCAAAATACCACACTCTTTTATCCGTTTTTTTATCTCTTCTTCTGTTATAGCTCCTCCCGTCGGAAAAGGGCCTCCCCAGTTCTCCGAAGCTTGCAAAGAACAGGACACATATACTTCTCAGATACTTGCCCAGCTTCCACTTTGAAGTATCATAAAACTGTGTCAAAAGAAAGCTCATCAGCAGCAGAAATGCCCCCAGTTTATTAAAAAAGATGAGTATTCCGTCGTCCGTACAGAAAGTGGAAATCCCCAGCAGGAGCATGGCGATCATGTAAAAGCAGCTTCCTTTTTTCAAGGTAATCCCCAGTTTTGTAAACGAGGAGCAGAAAAACAAGAGGCTGCCTGCCACGAAAAAAGGGAAGGTGATCCCTGCACCATTTCTGTACATGCAGAAGGCATAGAATACGGAATAGACCAACGCCCAGGGTGCAACGGGCCAGAAGCTTTCCTTCAGCCGCTTCGTCTCCTCCGTTTCCGGAATGACAGGCTGTCCCGGCGTCCCTCCTGCCTGATACTGACTGCGGATGCCGGATGCCATATCAGCCGCCTGTACATTCCCCAGTCCTGCTGCCGCATCCTGAACCTTCCGCGCATCCGCTGCCCCATCCGTCCCACCGATATCTGTCGTTCTGTTTCCTTCGTCAATCCATACACCGGTCTCATTTTTATCCATAACTGCCGCACTCCCTTCCTTTTGAATCTTTTACGCCATGCCTCACAGTAATACCGATGAGAGACAGCATACTGCCAATCCCCATTTTATACTGCGCACCGATTGAATTTGCAGTACAACCCGACCGCAGACCGCCAGCCAGGCATTTTCCCGGAGGCATCACTGTAAATCCTGGCGGTCTGCAGTATAATTGACATGGGGCATACTGTATCCTGTAAAATCGGCCTTCACCCGCCGTCCTCCGGCGCATACTCCAGAATATCCCCCGGCTGACAGTCCAGCGCCTTACAGATTGCTTCCAACGTGGTAAAACGCACTGCCTTCGCCTTATTATTTTTTAATATAGACAGATTGGCCAGCGTAATATCCACCTCTCCTGCAAGTTCTGTCAGGCTCATTTTCCGCTTCGCCATCATCACGTCCAGATTCACCACAATTCCCATATTTATACACCCCGTATCCGCCCGGATCTGCCACAACCCTCATCCCAAAGCTGCCTGGCCCTGCTCAGATTGTCAGATCATTCTCCTGCTTAAACCGCACGGCCTCCTCAAACACACAAGCCAGAACCTTGCTGAACAGCCCCGCTATCACAAACACCAGTATCACAACCCCCATGGCCATGGTCATATAGACAATGCACCGCACAACCGACATCACCGCTATGAAAAAGCTCCAGTTCCCCATCTTCTGCAGACTAATCACGTTCTCCAGTACAAAACAGTCCTCCGCCAATACAGTCCTGAAGATTTTTCGCAGCTCCCTGACCAGCACCAACGCCGCAATTCCCAGCGCAAAATAGATAGTCACTGTCTCTTCATAATGCTCCACCATGCAGGGCAGCAGTTCACCAATCTTCCTTATGCTGTAAGGCAGCGTCACCGTCACTGCCATCCCTGCATAGAACATGAAATCCAGCAAATATTTCGTACAGACAGTAATTGCTTTCTTCTTTGCCTCCAAACTTGTACTATAATCTCTCTTTTCCTTCATAATCCACCTCGCAGACCTGTATTTTCCACTTCTTTTTTGATATTGTAACACTGTGTATAATGATTGTCAATATATTATTATTGTATTTCGATAAATTTTTATTGTTTTTGTTCCAAACTACCTCTAATCAGGATAAACAGCCATTCTATTTGATTGTGGGCCGGCATGGACAGGCTATGGTGAAGAAAATCGTATCCCGCAGGCGCGGAAAAACGCTGTCAGGCCCTTAAATCATTAGCATAAAAGGACATTATGCAGTTTTCTGATATCACATACACGAAAAAGCACAAAGACGTGGTAAAATATATAAAAACTTCAATTTCACCGCAACCAAATTGCCGAACACCACACTATATGGATGGAGGGATGCAAAAGAGATGAAACAGAAAGACCAAATGACCCAGCGGCTAATCGCCGAATTTACAGAAAACTATCTGGAAACGCTCTTCTACTTCTGCCTGAAAAAAACAGGCAGCCGCGATGAAGCAGAGGATCTGGCTTCCGATATTGCGCTGAATATCATAGCTGCGCTGAACAAAGACCTGATTCCCACGTGCTTTTCCGCATGGATCTGGCAAATTGCCAGAAACCGCTACAGCGCCTGGGCAGAAAGGAAACGCAGATACCGAAATTCGACAATCGGAGCCGCCCCCGAAGACTGCGAGCTTATCTGCGATGACATGTCCGTGGAAGAGAGACTTATCCGGCAGGAAGAATTATCGCTGCTCAGAAGAGAACTGTCTTTTGTGTCGTCCGACTATCGCAATATCCTCATCGCCTTCTATATAGAAGACAGAAAAATCCAGGATATCGCGGCAGGCGCAAACCTCTCCGAAGGCACGGTGAAGTCCAAACTGTTCCGTGCCAGAAAAAAACTGAAAGAAGGTATGAATATGGCAAGAAAATTTGGAACCAAAAGTTTTAAACCGGAAAATGTAGAATTTATCACCAGCGGCAATCAGCCCATGGGGATTCCCTGGAGTCTCCTCAAAAGGAAGCTGCCGAAAAACATTCTGTTGGAAGCCAGCAACAATCCCTCCACCATAGAAGAGCTTTCCATTGAACTGGGCACAGCAGTTCCCTATATGGAAGAGGAAGTGGAAATCCTGGTAAACGGAACCCTCCTGAAAAAAGCAGGAGACAAATATATCACAAGCTTTTTCATCTCAGACCGGGACACCCAGTTTGCAGTCTACCAGGTTCATCGAAGGTTTGCCCGGGAACGCAGCGAAATGATTGGAACCATTGTTTCGGACACCCTGGCACAAATCCGGAACCTGGGAGTCGTCTGCAATGACATGAGCGATAACACTCTCAGATGGTGGGCTGTCATTTACCTGACGGATCATTGCCTGGCGAGATCAAAATCATACACCATAGACTATCCTGAAAAACGAGCAAACGGCGAAGAATGGGGAATCATGGGCCTGGAACAGGCCGAGCTTCCGGAATCCTGCAAAATCGGCCATAATGGCACCGCGACCCCGGAGTGTGTATTCTGGTTCTATAAAATTGAAGAATACGGCCTCTGGAATCGGGACACTGCAATGCTCCCTGCCAACGTGCTGTTCCTGGGCGACGTCATTCGAAACAGCCGAAACCGTGCCTCCTTCAGCACCTCGGAAACAGCCCTGTGGCACAACCTCGAAAACCGTTTTGCCCACGTCGACAGCGCAGGTAACATAATCCCGGATATCCTCGTGATATATAATGACGACCTGTGTAAAATCAAACGTATGTGGAATTCTCATCCCCTCTTTGAAAAGGTAATGGACAATATCGAAATTACCTTTGACGAGACAATGAAAATCCTCCGCCAAAACGCCAACCCGATCCTGCATGACCAACTCGCCTACTGTACCTCCATGCACATGCTGGATCTCCGAATGATAACCATACATGACGAGGTCAGCAGCGGACGGCTGATACCTCCAAAGGATCCGGAACACAGCAAAGCTGCCATGTGGCTGGAGCTGGAACGGTAGCATCCGTTCAATTATTCCATACCCTGTTTGAAACCCTTAAATCCTTTGCAATGTTTATCTGAAAAATACCGACCGTGTCCTGGCGGCGCCTCATGGAAGCACTGTGTAAGACGGGACACCTCAATCTCTGATGCTTAAAAAGGACGGATAATATGCCGGGATGAATCAATCACCAGGAGAATGGTATGCCCGAGAACACCGGGCCGGGCCAGTGTCGGATCGAAATTCCGTATCATTCCGGCATAGGGTATTGTGCGCATGGCATGATTCCAGATGGAAAAACACGAAAACTGTCAGAAAATAGTCCCTTTCCACAATATATACCGCGATGTATCGTCATCCGCAATCACATATTGTGCAGGGATACTGTTTTCTGACAGCCCCTTCTATTCCTCCTGCTTCCGGTACTGCACCGGCGTCACACCGTAATTCTTCTTAAAAAGCCGGTTAAAATGCTCCACATTTTCGTATCCCACTTCCGCCGCCACAGTTTCCACAGTCTGATCCGTCTCCCGCAGCAGCATCCGCGCCCTCTTCATACGTTCCTTTCTCACAGCCTCCTGAAAGGTCATACCCGCCTTTTCCCTGATATACTTTGACAGATAAGGTTTGGACAGATGGAACTCCTCCGCCAGGGTATCCAGTGTTACATTCATGTAATCATTTTTGATAAAGCTGATGATCTCAACGATCCGTTCCTCCCGCCCCTCGGTAATATGCTGCTCTGTGGCCAGCTTGTTGGCAGCGGAAACCAACGCCGCGACAGAAGCCTTGATGATATCCTCGTCCACGCCTACGCCCCAGTATACCTTGCCGTCGCACAGAATCGCCACATAGGCCGCCGCCCTGGAGCTGGACCCCTTGGAAATGGCATGTTCCTCATATTCCGACAGCTGGTAGCTGATGCCGAAGTAGGTCTTGACAGCGTTGCTTACCGCATCCAGACGCCCGTTTCCGCCGGCTTTGATGACTCTGCGCTCCCCGTTCTGCTCTATGGTCACCTCCGCCTGAATGCCTTTCTCCTGACGGAAATGGCACTCCGGAATGCTGAAGATATTGTGCCTATTAATATAATTCTCCTCGAAAATCTCATAAATCTCAGCGGGATGCAGCTCCTGATGCCGTCTGTCGGACACACCCTTTACCAGGTAGCCCACTTCTTCCTTCATTGCCGCCGGAAGCGAGAACCCAAACTGCTGCTTCAGCACAAATGCCACACCGCCTTTTCCGGAGACACTGTTGATGCGGATGACATCCGATTCGTATTCCCTTCCCACGTCTTTCGGGTCAATGGGCAGATAGGGCACGTCCCAACGGCTTCCGCTCTTTCCTTCCTTCAGCCAGTTCATGCCCTTGCTGATGGCATCCTGATGAGAACCGGAAAATGCGGTAAACACCAGATCTCCCGCATAAGGTACTCTCTCATGCACACGCATGCCCGTAAAGCGCTCATAGGCCGCCCGAATCTCCATGATATTGGAAAAATCAAGCCCGCTGTCCACACCATGGCACATCATATTGACAGCGACGGTAACGATATCCACATTTCCGGTGCGCTCTCCGTTGCCGAAAAGAGTTCCTTCCACCCTGTCCGCTCCCGCCAGGATGCCAAACTCCGCATCGCTGACACCGCAGCCGCGATCATTGTGGGGATGAACGCTGAGCACTACGTTTTCACGATATTTCAGATGTTTGTGCATGTATTCCACCTGACAGGCGAAAACATGAGGCATTGCCACCTGAACCGTAGTCGGCAGATTGATGATAGCCTTATGTTCCGCATCCGGCTGCCATATGTCCAGAACCGCGTTGCAGACCTCCAGCGCGTACTCCGGTTCCGTCTGGGAAAAGCTCTCCGGGCTGTACTCAAAAGTAAAGTTCCCCTCCGTAGCTTCCGCCATCTCTTTCAGAAGCTTTGCGCCGTCCACTGCCAACTGCCTGACGGCTTCCTTATCCTTCCTGAAAACCTGCTCCCGCTGTTCCACCGAAGTGGAATTATAGAGATGAACCACTGCATGCGGAGCGCCTTTTACCGCCTCAAAGGTCTTGCGGATGATATGTTCTCTTGCCTGGGTCAGCACCTGGATGGTCACGTCGTCGGGAATCATATTCCTCTCGATAAGGGCACGGATAAAATTGTATTCCGTATCGGATGAGGCCGGAAATCCCACCTCAATCTCCTTGAAGCCGATCTTTACCAGTAATTCGAAAAATTCCAGTTTATCTTCCAACGGCATGGGATCGATCAGGGCCTGATTGCCGTCCCGCAGGTCCACACTGCACCAGACAGGTGGCTTCTCTATGGTGTCCTTCTTCACCCAGTCGTAAGTCACCTCCGGGGGCATATGATATGTTTTGCCATACTTTTTGCTGATCTCTGTTTCTTTCATCCTCCTGCAATCCTTTCTTTATGCGCGCACAATCACATTTTGCGCTGAAAATGTGCCTGAAATACAAGGAAAGCGGCTTTAAACTCGTATCGGTTATTTGCCGACGCCCTTATACGCTGCTGATTTAACGATAGTAACATAATATCTGGAATTCTGCAAGTGTATTTTTAATCTTTATTATTGATTTATTTTAATGCAATTATTGCAAAAAAATTCCTTTTATTGCCCATATATCTATCTTGTACGCAAATATCATTGTTCTATTTTTATATATTATCATGCGCTATTTTAACATAGTTATTCCTGTTCGTTTTTCATCTTTTCTTTCTCTAATCTTTTTTACCCTCTGTCTACCAAGCTTATGATATCTGCTTAACGAATTTATTGTATTGATGTTAGAGTATCACAGGAAACGCTGAAATGTAATATATTTTTCATTGCGGTTATTTAAGATTCCTTTATCATTTCTCTTGCATTTCATTTTTATATGTGGTAGAATAAATACATTGAAGGAATTGTATAAATACAATCAATATGATTTAAGTTGTTTTGTGCATTATATATTTGCGGCATACTCGGCTGTATGTTATCTTAAAAAGGGTTTATATCAATTTGCGCCCCCGGATGTCGCCTGAGGAATTTCTATTGTACTTCTTCCTCAGGTTGGCACTAAGGGCTTTTTTTATGCTCTGTTTTCGTCGTTTTTCGGAGAAATCCTCTGACACTTAGCAGGGAAAACGTTTCTCACTCGCCGCGCTCCTCCGTAAGCGGCAAATAATCGGCGTCTTATAATTAGTCTCCTATTCTGGTAGTAT
>CAJUFB010000072.1 GCA_910585805.1 uncultured Acetatifactor sp. | reverse complement strand
CTCTTGCGGTTTGTGTGCATCCACAGTAAACCCCCAGACTTTCATGCACGGTGGAACAGCCCGTTGCATGGGGGTTACTGTGACATTTGAATATAGAAGGGAGTGCCAATCATGTCAGAAACCAAAAATGAAGCGATTGCATATCAGCCCATGAAATTTGATGCCATCAAGATTGGTCTGGCTTCCCCGGAGAAGATCCGGGAATGGTCACACGGTGAAGTAATGAAGCCGGAGACCATTAACTACAGAACTCTGAAACCCGAGAGGGACGGATTGTTCTGCGAGAAGATTTTCGGACCCAACAAGGACTGGGAGTGCCATTGCGGTAAGTATAAAAAGATCAGATACAAGGGTGTTGTATGTGATCGATGTGGTGTGGAGGTGACCAAGGCCAGTGTGCGCCGGGAGCGCATGGGTCATATCGAGCTTGCTGCTCCGGTGTCCCATATCTGGTATTTCAAGGGGATTCCCAGCCGTATGGGACTGATTCTGGATCTGTCGCCCAGAGTACTGGAAAAGGTGCTCTATTTTGCGTCTTATATTGTGTTGGATCCCGGTGAGACAGGACTGGATCATAAACAGATTCTGTCTGAGAAGGAATATCAGGATGCAAGGGAAACGTATGGCAATAAGTTCCGCGTGGGTATGGGAGCGGAGGCTGTCAAGGAACTGTTGCAGGCCATAGACCTGGATCAGGAGGCAGAGGAACTTCGTACCGGCTTAAAGGATTCATCCGGCCAGAAGCGTGCGCGCATTATCAAGCGTCTGGAAGTGATAGAGGCTTTCCGGGAATCCGGAAACAGGCCTGACTGGATGATCATGGATGCGATCCCGGTGATTCCGCCGGATATCCGCCCCATGGTTCAGCTGGATGGCGGACGGTTTGCCACATCCGATCTGAATGATCTGTACAGAAGGATCATCAACCGTAATAATCGTCTGAAGAGACTGCTGGAACTGGGAGCGCCCGATATCATTGTCCGGAACGAGAAAAGGATGCTGCAGGAAGCTGTGGATGCTTTGATCGACAATGGCAGAAGGGGCCGTCCCGTCACGGGCGCCGGCAACAGGGCGCTGAAATCCCTGTCCGATATGCTGAAAGGCAAGACAGGGCGTTTCCGTCAGAATCTGCTGGGCAAGCGTGTGGACTATTCCGGCCGTTCCGTTATCGTGGTTGGGCCGGAACTGAAGATTTACCAATGCGGTCTTCCAAAGGAAATGGCCATTGAACTGTTTAAGCCGTTTGTCATGCGGGAACTGGTGGCAAAGGGAATCAGCCAGAATATCAAGAATGCCAAGAAGCTGGTAGACAAAATGGACACCCAGGTATGGGATGTGCTGGAGGAGGTTATCAAAGAGCATCCTGTGATGCTGAACCGCGCGCCTACTCTGCACAGGCTGGGCATTCAGGCATTTGAGCCGATCCTGGTGGAAGGCAAGGCGATCAAACTGCATCCGCTGGTATGTACGGCATTTAATGCCGACTTTGACGGTGACCAGATGGCCGTGCACCTTCCGTTGTCTGTGGAAGCGCAGGCGGAATGCCGTTTTCTGCTGCTGTCACCCAATAACCTGCTGAAACCTTCCGATGGCGGGCCCGTGGCCGTGCCTTCTCAGGATATGGTGCTTGGCATCTACTATCTGACCCAGGAAAGACCTGGAGCCCTGGGGGAGGGAAAATTCTTCAAGAATGTGAACGAAGCCATACTGGCTTATGAGAATAAATACTGTACGCTGCATTCCCGGATTAATGTCCGTGTGTCCAAGACCAATGCAGAGGGCGAAGTGATCACCGGAAATGTGGAATCTACGTTGGGGCGTTTTATATTTAACGAAATACTGCCTCAGGATCTGGGGTTTGTAGACAGAAGCCTGCCGGAGAATTTCCTGAAGCTGGAAGTGGATTTCCATGTGGACAAGAAGGGCCTGAAGCAGATCCTGGAGAAGGTTATCAATACCCACGGCGCTTCCAGAACGGCCGAAGTGCTGGATGATGTGAAGTCCATCGGATATAAGTACTCCACCAGAGCAGCCATGACAGTGTCCATCTCCGATATGACTGTGCCTGCAAGGAAGCCTGAGATGCTGGCGGAGGCACAGGCTACGGTAGATAAGATTTCCACAAACTTCCGAAGAGGCCTGATCACCGAGGAGGAGAGATACCGCGCGGTGGTTGAGACCTGGAATGAGACGGATAAAGAGCTGACAGAGGTATTGCTGGCGGGTCTGGATAAGTACAATAACATTTATATGATGGCAGACTCCGGAGCCCGTGGTTCCAATCAGCAGATCAAGCAGCTGGCGGGTATGCGCGGATTGATGGCGGATACCACCGGACGTACCATTGAATTGCCTATCAAGTCGAATTTCCGTGAGGGACTGGATGTTCTGGAGTACTTCATGTCTGCTCACGGTGCCCGGAAGGGGCTGTCCGATACGGCATTGCGTACATCGGACTCTGGTTACCTGACAAGGCGAATGGTGGACGTATCTCAGGAGCTGAGTATTCGGGAGATGGACTGCAGCGAAGGCAGAACAGAAATTCCGGGTATGACGGTGAGGGCTTTCGTGGATGGCAAGGAGACCATAGAGAGTCTGAAAGACAGAATTACGGGAAGGTATTCCTGTGAAGATATTTACGATCAGAATGGGGATATGATCGTGAAGCACAATCATATGATCACCCCCAGCCGTGCAGCCAGGATCCTGAGCACAGGCGTGGACGAGAAGGGGGAACCCATTGAAGCAGTGAAGATCCGTACCATTCTGACCTGCCGTTCCCATGTGGGGATCTGCGCAAAATGTTACGGAGCCAACATGGCAACCGGCGAGGCCGTGCAGGTGGGCGAGGCAGTAGGTATCATTGCTGCGCAGTCCATTGGTGAGCCGGGTACTCAGCTGACTATGAGAACTTTCCATACCGGCGGCGTGGCCGGTGATGACATCACACAGGGTCTTCCCCGTGTAGAGGAGCTTTTTGAGGCCAGAAAGCCCAAGGGACTTGCCATCATTGCCGAGTTCGGCGGCAGGGCGGAGCTGCGTGATACCAAGAAAAAGCGCGAAGTGCTGATAACCAACGAGGAAACAGGAGAGAATAAGGCTTACCTGATCCCTTACGGTTCCCGTATCAAGGTGCTGGACGGGCAGATGCTGGAAGCCGGCGATGAGCTGACAGAGGGTAGCGTCAATCCGCACGACCTGCTGAAGATCAAGGGAATCCGCGCCGTACAGGATTACATGCTCCGTGAGGTGCAGCGCGTGTACCGACTTCAGGGCGTGGACATTGCGGATAAGCATATCGAAGTGATCGTGCGCCAGATGCTGAAAAAGGTGCGTATTGAAAACAGCGGTGATACCGAGTTCCTGCCCGGAACGCTGGTGGATGTGCTGGAATATGAGGACATGAACGAGGCTCTCTTTGCGGAGGGCAAGGAGCTGGCCGAAGGGAAGCAGGTACTATTGGGCATTACCAAGGCTGCTCTTGCTACCAATTCATTCCTGTCCGCGGCATCCTTCCAGGAGACCACGAAGGTATTGACGGAAGCTGCCATCAAGGGTAAGGTGGATAATCTGATCGGCCTGAAGGAGAATGTTATCATCGGTAAGCTGATCCCTGTGGGTACCGGTATGAAGAGGTATCGCAGCATTCGGCTGAATACGGACGAAAACGAGAAAGTCAGAGATATGGAAGGCGACGAAACGGAAGCCGCTCTCTATGCGGAAGGTGAGGACGGAGAGAACGAAGTCATTGACGATGTGGAAGAGGCAGAAGAAATTGACGGTGTCAATGACCAGGACATGTATGATGAGACGGACGGGGAAGGTATGGAGGATAATTCGGAGTGGGAAGATATGGATGAGGACTCCGAAGAAGAACTGAGCGACAAACTGGAGGATGCGGATTCGGAGGAAACACTGGAAGCCGATGAAGCTGAGACAGAAGAGATTGAAGAGGCAGAAGAACCTGCATTGGTCGGAAGTGAAAAATAACCCGGGAAAGATCCGGATGTCTTACAAACCGCAAAGGGTTATATAGTGTAATTGAAAAGAATAGCAGTGTAAGGAAGTGTCTACAAATAACTGCTGCAAGTTTATGGCAATTTTTATTGTATTTCCGGGCTTTTGCCTGAAGCAATTGCAGCAGTTATTTTCCGACAATTCCTAACTGTGGAACAGAATGAAGAAACAGGAGGGTGTGGTTAATTTAACAGCACCCTTTTGTTTTAAATTCAGCGCAGAGAAGTCTTTGAAATCAGCGGAGGTAGAAGATGAAGATTTTTGTTACAGGAGTGAAGGGGCAGTTAGGACATGATGTGGTGAATGAGCTGACAAAGCGCGGTATTGAGTCGGTTGGCGTGGACATTGAGGAGATGGATATCACGGACCCGGTCAGTGTGGACAAGGTCATTAAAGATGCGGCTCCGGATGCGGTGATTCACTGTGCGGCGTATACGGCTGTGGATGCCGCCGAAGAGAATGAGGGGCTTTGCCGGAAGGTTAATGCGGAAGGCCCGCAGAATATAGCGAATGTCTGTAAGGAGCTGGATATTAAGATGGTACAGATCAGTACGGACTATGTATTCGGCGGTGAAGGAACCCATTTCTGGAGACCGGAGGATGCGTGTGAGCCGCAGAGTGTGTACGGACGTACCAAATACGACGGAGAGCTTGCAGTCAGGAATACTCTGGAAAAGTACTTTATCGTCCGCATTGCCTGGGTATTCGGCATCAACGGCAAAAATTTCGTGAAAACCATGCTGAATCTGGCGAAAACACATGATACCATCCGAGTGGTAAATGACCAGTTCGGCTCACCTACCTACACTTATGACCTGGCCAGGCTGCTGGTGGATATGGTGCTTACGGACAAGTATGGTATTTATCACGCCACGAATGAGGGAACCTGCTCATGGTATGAGTTTGCCTGCGCTATCTTTAAGGAGGCGGGCGTCAATGTGAACGTGCTCCCTGTGACTACTGCGGAGTATGGAGCGAAGGCAAAGCGCCCGGCCAACAGCCGTATGGACAATAATAAACTGACCGAGAATGGCTTTGAGAAGCTTCCGGCATGGCAGGATGCGCTGGCGAGATATGTGGCGCTGCTGAAGGAGAATTGAAATATATATGTCACTGAAAATTGCAGTCTGCGAAGATGATCCGACCCAGGCGAAGAATATGAAACGCCTGCTTTCCGACTGGAGCAGCGAGCGGGGACTGGCGGCTGTGATTCGGAGTTATGACGGCTGCGAAGCCTTTCTGACAGACTGGATGCAGAAAATGAATTTTGACCTGCTCCTGTTGGATATTGATTTGGGCGGCGGGATGAACGGGATGGAACTGGCCAGACGTATCCGGCGGAAAGATGAGGGAGTAGCGCTCATCTTTGTCACCGGTCTTCCGGAATATATGAGTCAGGGATATGACGTGAGAGCATGTCATTTCCTGGTTAAGCCTGTGGAAGAGGAGAAGCTGAAATCTGTCCTGAACAGGTCTTGAAGGAAACGGGAAATAAGGAAGCGTATCTGCTTCTGGAGACGGAAACGGAGGCAGAGAAGATTCCTGTCAGACGGATTCTATATGCGGAGGCTTTCTCTCATACTACGGCGCTGTATCTGGTGCCGGAAAGCGGAGAGAAGGCCGCATGCAAAGAAATCAAAATGTGCCTGGGCGATTTGGCGGAGCTTCTGCCGCGCGCGGGCTTTTTCAGATGCCATCGTTCTTATCTGGTGCATCTGCCCTATATCCGCAGGATAGACAGAACACAGGTTTATCTGGACTATGGGGCCGCAATTCCTGTCAGCAGAGGGAGGCGGGAGGAACTGTACCAGGCATTTTTGGAGTATCATAAGGAAGCGTTCCGGGATGGTTCATGAGTATATTTTGGGGATGTATCAGGATTTTACAGGAGCTTGTATATTTCAGGCAATATGGAACATATGGTAAATGAACCTTCTTTTTATGCCTGGGCGGCTTGTATATTTGATGTATTTTATGCTTTTTAGGCTGTAAGGTACAAGAAATAAAGTCGTTTGCGATAAAAAGAAAGAAGGGCAGGAGAAGTCATGTTTTTGCGTATATATCGCCATTTTGTGGAGCGGAAACTCGGCTCCCAGCGTGCCCTGACGGAAAAGTATTACGAGGAAGTCCAGGCGATGTATCAGCAGATGCGCGCCTGGAGGCATGATTACAAAAATCATCTCCAGGTGATGAAAGCTCATCTGGATCTGGGAGAGTATGGGGAGCTGTCCGAGTATATTCTGCATCTGGACGAGGAGCTGACACAGATCAGCAAGGTCATAGAGACCGGGAATCTGGCTCTGGATTCCATTCTGAACAGCAAGATTTCCATGGCGAGGGCGAAGGAAATCGAAGTAAATGTGAAAGTGGTACTGCCGCCGGAATTGTCTGTGGCGGACTATGATCTCTGTATTCTGTTGGGAAATCTGCTGGACAATGCCATAGAGGGATGCGAGAGCCAGAAGGAGGGGGAGAAGAGTTTCCTGCGCGTCTATGTGGGAGTGCTTCGGGAGCAGCTCTACCTGTCCGTGGTCAATTCCTATGGGGCCCGGATAAAAAAGGAAAACGGACGTTACCGTTCCGTCAAGGCATCCCACCGAGGATTGGGGCTGCTCAGCATCGACAGCATTGCCGCCAGGTATCACGGGTATGTGAACCGGAAGAATGACGAGAGTGTGTTTGCAACGGAGGTGTTGCTGCCATTGTAGGGGGAAGGCAGAGAAAACGTTGCTGTAGATTTTTTTATTCCGAATAGTTTAAGATATTCTGCTGATTGTCAGTTATTGTGGTGCAAAGAGAGATGGCTGTATGAAGATTCTGAAAGAGAGGCTGCCATATGATTGTGAGAAAAGCAACGATAGTGGACGTGGACAGGCTAGTGGAAATACGCCGGGAATTCCAGTTGGATGTGAAGGGGACCCAAGGCGGCGAAAGATTTTCCCGGGCAGTGGCGGAATACCTGAAAGGTCATCTGGCAGACGATACTGCCGTAGTATGGATTGCGGAAGAGGTCGGACAGATAGTCTCCTGTGCAATGCTTTCCTGCGTTGAAGAAATGCCGGTATTGGCAAATTTAAGCGGCAGAATAGGATACCTGCACAATGTATATATACTGCAGACCGCCAGGATTTACATTGATGCTTCAGGGAAAGTACCTGGCTGGCGGTCTGCAGTCGGGTTGCACTGCAAATTCAATCGGCGTGCAGTATACATTACCGCAATACCGAAGAAAGGGACTGGCGGAGCAGTTAGTGAGGAATTGCCTTCAGTCGGCAAGAGAGTGGGGAGCGGGACGGCCGTAAACCGGGTCTGGCTGGAGTGTAATCGTTCCATCAGCGAAAACTGTACTCAGAGGGACGGGTATCTGGACTACTTTAATCAGTACGAAAGGGGAAAGGAGATACGTATCTATCAGCTGGGAAAATTGATGATCGGCAGGCTGATGGCTACACATCATTATAATGACAGGGCGTTGGACAGGCGTTCACGCAGGGGAATTCCTTACGAGGTTGCTTCAGGTTTTGCGGAGGAGGCCACTGTGGTTCTGAACTGGTGTCTCACCGGATTTGCGGCGGTTACAGGGAAGATTACTCTGGGCGGAATGACTCAGTATACCCAGAGTATTACCAATTTAATCCAGAATTTCCGCGGTGTGTGGGAATGTCTGGTGACACTGTGGTTTAACGCGGATTATCTCGAACGGTATTTCGAACTTCTGGATACACCCAGTCAGATGAATAAGGGCTGTCTGCCGGTGGAGAAGCGGGCGGACGGTGAGTATAAGATCATATTTGACCATGTTTCCTTCCGGTATCCCGGCAGCGATACCTATGCTCTGAAGGATATTAATCTGGAATTCCGGATCGGTGAGAAGATGGCTGTGGTGGGGATGAACGGCAGCGGCAAATCCACCTTTATCAAGCTTTTGTGCCGGCTGTATGACCCTACGGAAGGGACGATTACCATGAACGGAATCGATATCCGCCGTTATGATTATCAGGAATACATGAGCCTGTTCTCCGTGGTGTTTCAGAACTTTCAGCTGTTTTCCTTTACATTGGGGGAAAATGTGGCGGTGTCTGAAGACTATCAGGAGGAGGCAGTGCGGGATGCCCTGGGGAAGGCCGGAATGGAGGAATTTCTGGAGAATCATGGAAACAGTCTGTCAACTGTTTTATATCGGGATTTCGATAAGGATGGCGTGGAGGTATCCGGCGGGGAAGCCCAGAAGATTGCTCTGGCCAGGGCTGTGTGCAAAGGAGCGCCCTTTGTGCTGTTGGATGAGCCTACGGCGGCTCTGGACCCCAGGGCGGAATATGAGATTTACAAGCGGTTCAATGACCTGGTGGCGGACAGGACTACTGTGTACATTTCCCATCGTATGTCTTCCTGCCGGTTCTGCGGGGATATCGCGGTGTTCCATGAAGGGCAGGTGGTGCAGAGAGGCAGCCATGAGTCTCTGATGCAGGAGACGAACGGGAAGTATTATGAGCTGTGGACGGCCCAGGCGCAGTATTATAGCGAGGAAGCGTCTGAGACAATTGCCGGGTGATATTTGTGACAGTTTCCGGGTAAAAAACAGTAATAGTTCCCTGGAAAAAACAGATGCATGGGATTTGACTGCACTATTGACTTGCAACATTGATGCCGAAAATATTGCTTGACAATCCCTGATATGTGGGTTATTCTAACAATGTGGAAAATGCGTTTCACAAAATCTCAATTTCAGTATTTCTAAGGTTTAATAGCGTTTCTGCTGTTTTTCGCTGAGAAGAGAGGAAGCTTGAAAGAACAAAGAACAAGAAAAAAGCAGGGACAGTGCTGTTAAAAGTGTTTCCTGCTGAAAAAGAGGAGGAAGCATTATGGGGAAGAAAAATGATGCATTGCTGACTTATCTGGAAGACAATGCGCGCTTTGCCGAGTTGTTTAATTATTCCTATTTTGGGGGGATGCAGGTGGTAAAGCCGCAGGATCTCAGGGAAGCATCCGAAGTATATGTGGCGGTTCCGGATGAAAAGGATGAAAAGGACGGACTGGCTGTGCAGGCTGGAAAAGGCAGAGAAAGCGGACAGAGGATACGTGACATCAAGAAAAGGCTGGAGTCGGGCGGATGGCTGAGGATTCTGGCTGTGGAGGCGCAGCATGATATTGCGTACTGTATGCCGTGGCGCATCATGGAGTATGACTGCAGGGAGTACGGGCAGCAGATTCGGCGGATTCAGAGGAAAAATCAGGAGGCGGACTTATCCGGCGAAAAGAAAGTCTATGCCAATGCCGGAGAGCGGCTGGGAAAGTTTCGGAAGGAAGACCGTATCGCGCCGGTCTATACATTATGCCTGTATCATGGTGTGGAAGAATGGGATGGCCCGCGATGCCTGAAAGATATGATGGATTTTGGATCGGCAGGCCACGGCGGAGAACGTCATGAATGGGAGAAGTGGTTTGCGGATTATCCCATGCGTCTGGTTTGCGCCAATGAGCCTGTGGACGGTGCAGGCTTTCAGACATCTCTGGGGATTCTGTTTACGTTGCTTCCACTCAGAAAGAATAAGGCAGCTTTGCGCAGTTTATTGGAGAAGAATCCGGTGTACAGACAGATGGATGAGGAGACCGCCAACACGGTGGGCATATTGATGGGAGTAAAGGGATTTATGGAAAACAGGAAAAAATATAAGGAAGGAGATAGGTATAATATGTGTCAGGCAATCCAAGAAATGATAGAAGACAGTAGAATGGAAGGAGAAAAGGTTGGTTGGAAAGAAGGAGAAAAGGCCGGCCGGAAAGAAGGAGAAAAGGTCGGACGAGAGGAGGAACAGAAAGAGGGAATCCGCATTTTCATCCAGTCACATCGTGATGATGGCACAGAAGAGGAAGCCATTGCGGATAAACTCCAGAAATATTACGCGAAGACGGCAGAAGATGCCTGGAGTCTGCTGAACAACAGTAAAAACGGACAATGCCCATGAGAAGCGCCAGATATAATTATACTATACTGCGCACCGGTTGAATTTGCAGTACAACCCGACTGCAGACCGCCAGCCAGGTATTTTCCCGGAGGCATCACTGTAAATCCTGGCGGTCTGCAGTATACCATGTGCATAGCAACGCACATGGTACGATGGCCATCCGGCCGTTTCCTGCCGGGATAACTTTTTGATTACAGGGTTCGCGAAGAGATTTCTGTAATATGATCACATTACATCATATACTCACGCGCAGGTTGAGTATCCGGTACAAAAGATTCAATCAGCGCGTTATTGCTCAATTCCGCCAGTTGTTTTAAGATAATTAGGGAAGTGTCTACAAAGGATGATTGCCGATTGAAGAGGGCAGGGAGGTATATGGATGAATAAGGAAAAGGTGGGAAATCAGATAGCAGCACTGCGAAAAGAGAAAGGGTTGACACAGAACGATTTAGGAGAGCGTTTAGGTGTGACCTTTCAGTCGGTCAGTAAATGGGAGCGCGGGGAGGCTCTGCCTGATACTGCCATATTGCCTGACTTGGCAAGTGTTTTGGAAACTACGGTAGATTTCATATTGAGCGGTGGAGAGAAAGCGCTGACATATAAAGGGAAAATAACATTTTCCGACATGTCGGAAGGATTGAAATGCCTTGCAAAAATGGGAGAGCTTCTCGGAAAGCAGAATCCGATTTACCGTCATGCAGTCCGCGGAATCAATGAGGGGATGGACGTAGATATCGAAGAAGGATTTACCAACGATTATATTTTTGAATGTTTTGTGGCGGAAGCCATCATTCAAAATCTGCAGTCTGGTGCCTATATAGACCCTACCGACATAAAGAATGGTTTCAAGTATGAACATTTTCGTAATATCGTACTGGAATATTGCGCCCGGTTCGGTATCAGGTGAAGGGGGCCTCTATGGAAAAAGCAATCAATCCTTTTCGACGGAAAGTGGCGGTAATTGCCGTGGTGTCTTTTGTGCTGTCGATGCTGATTCAGGTGGTATCCCTGATTCCGGTGATGCTGATGCCGGCGCTCATCGATATCTATATCCCTGCCGGGGAGATTGCCAGGGTGGTTCTGTGTATTATGGTATTCTGCGGCATTCCGGTTCTGGTGACTTTCGGCTACAACTGGTATCAGTATTATTTGATGCTTCAGAGCCGTAAACTGATTGCGCAGGTGAACCTGGAGTGCTTTGACAAGCTCATACACCAGCCCATGGCTTTCTTTGACATAAACCACTCCTCGGAGCTGGCGCAGAAAGCTTCTGCCGATATCGTGTCTTATATCGCGGTGTGGACCATAGACCTTCCCAGGCTGCTGTCCAATGCGGTGAGCGGAGCGATTGTTTTCGTACTGTTGTGCAGAATTCATATTCTGGCCGCCGTATTTCAGATGCTGTATATTCCCGTCAGCCTTCTGCTGATGAAACTGGCGGGCAGCAGGCTTCAGGCTCTGATTGAGAAGGTGGTAGCATTCAATGCCGGATACCGGAAACAGATGCAGGAGGCTTTCCGCTCCATAAGGCTGGTGAAGGCGCAGGTGTTGGAGAGGCGGGTGACCGGGCAGGTGGAGGAAATGCAGAACGGTGTGCTGAAAATATGGGGAAGAGTGGCGTTTTTTGACAATTTCGTGGGCGGAATATCATCCACTCTCATGCCGGGCTTTTTCTACGGGGCCACCTTTATCATTGCGGCAGTTCTGGCAGCCATGCAGGCCATCTCCATTGGCTATATGACAGCGGCGGTAAGCTATGCCTCCAGGATACATACTATTTTCACGGAGCTGATTTCAACCTATAATGGGTACAGGAAGGCCAAAGGCGAGGTGGCCGCAATACAGGATTATCTGGAGCTGGAGGACGAGAGGGCAAAGGCAGGTAAGGAAAGCTGGCATTTTGAAAAAGAGATTGTATTTGAAGATGTAACGTTCCGGTATCCCAATACGGAGAAGGATATCCTGTTCCATAGGGATATGAGGATAAGGCAGGGCGACTGGGTGGGCATTGCAGGGGCAAGCGGCATAGGAAAGAGTACGGTTCTCGAACTTTTGCTGCGGTTTTACCAGGCTGACGGAGGTTGTATCCGGGTTGACGGGCGTCCCATTGAGGAAATCAATCTGTACGACCTGCGTAAATCTATTTCCTATGTCCCTCAGGAGCCGGTGCTGATACAGGGGACGATTCGGGAGAATCTGTTGCTGGTGAGACCGGATGCCACGGAGGAGCAGCTGGAAAGGGCGGCGGAGAAAACAGGGATTCTGTCCGAGATAGAAGGCGGGCTGGACCGGGCAGTGGGAGAGCAGGGAATGGCTTTGTCCGGCGGGGAGCGTCAGCGAATCGCCATTGCCAGGTGCCTGCTGGATGAGAAGAAAGTAATCCTGCTGGACGAGGCTACCAGTCAGATGGATGTGGCCACCCAGGACAGGATAGCGGTTTTGCTCAGGGAAGAGCAGAAGCGGAGGAAGGCCACGGTGCTCAGCGTAGCTCACCGGCTGGAATTTAACCGATTTGCGGATAAAAATATTACGATAGCGTAAATTTTTCCCAACCTTTTTCATCTCTCGTGTCTATATAAGTGAAAGCTTTCAATAAGATTTGGCAATGAGGTAGAGACAAGTGAACAGACAGGATGCAGAGGGGATTATAACGGAATATCTGAAACAGGTTTTCGGGTTTGCACTGAAGCGGTGCAAAAACATTCACGATGCGGAAGATTTGTCCCAGGAGATTGTGATGAAGGCGTTCCGGGCGCTTTTGGCGAGGGACGATATCGGGGATGCGGGCAGGTTTATCTGGACAGTGGCACACAATGCGCTCAGCAATTACTACCGGGATGCGGCGAAGGGCATGACGGGAGTCTCCCTTGATGAAGTGGCGGAGGTACTGGCAGACCCGGGGGCTGAGATTGGGCCAGACGACAGCGCGGACTCCATTCGCAGCCTTCAGAGGGAGATTGCGTATCTTTCCGGGCTGCAGCGGCGAATCGTGATTGCGTATTATTTTGAAAATCGCAGACAGGCAGATATTGCCCGGGAACTGGGCATCCCTCTCGGCACCGTCAAATGGCACTTGTTTGAGGCGAAAAAAGAGTTGAAGAGAGGTATGGACACTATGAGAAAATCCGGCGAACTGAAATTTAATCCCATCCGATTCCATTCCATCGGAACCAACGGCCGCGCGGGGACAAAGGCCACGGAAGATTTTCTGCACTCCGCCCTGTCCCAGAATATCTGCTACAGTGTGCGGAATACGGCAAAGACAATCAATGAGATTGCAGACGATCTGGGCGTATCCCCGGTATATGTGGAAACGGAAGCGGCATACCTGGAGGAATACGGTTTCTTGCGGCAGCAGAAAGACAAGTATATAGTCAATTTCATTATCAGCGAACCCACGGCAGAACTTCTCACCATGCAGGATAAAATGTATAAGAGGGTAGCGGGACTGTTTGCCAATGCGCTGTATGATGAGCTTATAGCGTCAGGGCTTTTGGACGACCCGGCCATTTTGTGCAGGCAGACGGACGGGCCTGTCTTGCAGACGGAGACACCCAAGGCTGACCGCAATTTCCTTATGTGGTCTCTGATCCCGTACATTGCCGCCTGGTCCGGCGGGGAGCCGGAGAACGAGGGCATATCCACGGGGGAAGGCGCAGCCGGGGCCGGAAGAATATCTTTTGAGGAGGTTGCAACCATCCGTCCGGACGGCGGGCATAATATTGTGACTGCAGCGATAGTTCCTGATAATATGGTGCTGCCGGAGGATTATATATATATGAACAACTGGTCCGGCCCCATGTGGAACTGGAAGGAGGACAGTGGGCATATTCTGTGGCAGATTGACAGTGAATGGTCCGACCGGGAGACGCCGGGAGTGCGCTATTCCGAGAAAGCCAGAAGGGTTCTTTCGCTCTATGCAAGAGAGGCAAAGGAGCGTCTGTCCAAAGACGAGTATGCATGGCTGGCAGAACAGGGCTATGTGAAAACCAACGGCGATTATGAAGGGGATTTCAAGGCAGCCTGGCAGATTGTCATTTTGGAAGACAGGGAGATACAGGAAAAGCTTCTGGCTGTGGGAAAGCGCGTTCGGGAGAAATACCGGCTTGAGTTTGAGGAATTTATGGAGCCTTACAGGAAGGCCTCGCTGGAAGCCGTTCCTTCTCATCTGAGGAAAGTGGAAGAATTTGAACTACAGTCGGTATTCAGTACGGACGGGTGGTTTTTGATGCACTGTCTCCAGGCGCTTTTGAAAAGCGGTAAACTGAAGGAACCCACTGAAGGGCAGAGAAAAGCATTGACTATAATGATCGTATGGGGATGATGACAACCGCCGCAGGATGAACTGCGGCGGTTGTCAGATCGAAAGCACAAAAACAACTTATAGTTGTTTAGTATAGTACACATATAGTTGATTGATTTTGCGGGCGGCAGAGGCAAAACCGAAAATCGGAGGGGATCCTTATACGGTAAAGAATATCATACCGAAGTTGATTTCCTATACGAAATTGAGTCAGATTTTAAACTGCCTGATCAAAGAGTACGGATATACGGTCAGCTCTCTTCTGCTGATCATAGAGTCTATAGAGAATCACGGAGAGACAGCGGACATAAAAGAACTGGCAGGAAAAGCGGCAGAAACCCGGCAAAATTCTTTAAAAATCAGAAAAAACTTATTGACAGAACATCCACAAGCATCTATAATGATATAGCGTGCGTGTGAATGTATTTTATTTGAAGGATCCCTGACAAAGACAGTAACTGCGAAGGCGGAACAGACGCTGATGCCTGTTTCGGCTTAAGGTAAGCTTTCATTCAGAATACAGGCGGAAGCAGCGGCTTTCAGCGACGGGAGGTTCTCAGGACAGAAATACGCCACGGCGCGATGAACATCAAACATTCAATTTATGAAAGAGGTGAAACAGAATGCCAACATTTAACCAGTTAGTAAGAAAAGGACGTCAGACATCTGTAAAGAAGTCTACCGCGCCTGCTCTGCAGAAGGGATACAATTCTCTTCACAAGAAGGCTACCGACGCGTCTGCTCCCCAGAAGCGCGGTGTGTGCACGGCTGTTAAGACAGCTACCCCTAAGAAGCCGAACTCAGCTCTTAGAAAAATTGCCAGAGTACGTCTTTCCAACGGAATCGAGGTTACAAGCTATATTCCCGGTGAAGGGCACAATCTGCAGGAGCACAGCGTTGTCCTGATCCGCGGCGGCAGAGTAAAGGATCTGCCCGGTACAAGATACCATATTATCCGTGGTACCCTTGATACCGCAGGCGTTGCCAACAGGAAGCAGGCCCGTTCCAAGTACGGCGCTAAGAGACCCAAGGCAGCTAAGAAATAATTTCCCGGAAATGATTTCTTGCAGACAGCGTCATTTTGGTCCACAAAAACGAAACTAAGAAAGTGTTGGAATTCTGTAAGGCATGTTTACAGGAAGGTTTCTTTCCGGCTCCTGTAAGGCATGATGGCGGAAAGGCATTTTGAAATTCCGTCATATAGATAAACAGCGCGAACACTTGGGGAAACACATGTGAGTACCGATGATCTATTAATCGGCGGCATAATCTGCTGCCAGAGTGTCCTGTATGCAGTGCGCGCAGCAGCGTCTGGCGTATCAGGGATACAGAGTACACTTCATGAATAAGGAGGGAAGAACCGTGCCACGTAAAGGACATATTCAGAAAAGAGATGTATTGGCAGATCCCTTATACAATAATAAAGTGGTGACAAAGCTGATCAACAATATCATGCTTGACGGCAAGAAGAGTGTCGCACAGAAGATTGTATACGGCGCATTTGCAAAAGTAGAGGCTAAATCAGGCAAGCCCGCTCTGGAAGTATTCGAAGCGGCCATGAACAATATCATGCCTGTTCTGGAAGTAAAGGCCAGGCGTATCGGCGGCGCTACCTATCAGGTGCCCATCGAGGTAAGGGCGGAGAGGCGCCAGGCGCTGGGACTTCGCTGGCTGACCATGTTCTCCCGCAAGAGAAGCGAGAAGACCATGGAGGACAGACTGGCAAACGAGATTCTTGACGCGTCCAACAATACCGGATCAGCTGTCAAGAGAAAAGAAGATATGCACAAGATGGCAGAGGCAAACAAGGCGTTTGCGCATTACAGATTCTAATGATCACAGTGGAAACGCCCCGGCGTTTGATGTGGCAAAACGCTGTTGGCATTTGTCGGCAGCGATTCTGCCGAAAGCATATTTTCATGTATTGAGAAATAAGATAGGAGGAAAAAATCTTGGCTGGAAGAGAATATCCGTTAGAGAGAACCAGGAATATCGGGATCATGGCTCATATCGATGCCGGCAAGACCACATTGACAGAGCGTATCCTGTATTATACTGGCGTCAACTACAAGATCGGTGATACTCATGAAGGCACTGCCACCATGGACTGGATGGAGCAGGAGCAGGAGCGTGGTATCACTATCACATCAGCGGCTACGACCTGCCATTGGACCCTGGAAAAAGAGACCAAACCTATGCCGGATGCCCCCGAGCATCGTATCAATATCATCGATACACCCGGACACGTTGACTTTACCGTGGAGGTGGAGCGTTCCCTGCGTGTACTGGACGGCGCAGTCGGCGTTTTCTGCGCAAAAGGCGGTGTAGAACCCCAGTCTGAAAACGTATGGCGTCAGGCTGACACTTATAATGTTCCCCGTATGGCATTCATCAACAAGATGGATATCATGGGGGCTGATTTTTACGGTGCTGTAGAGCAGATCAGGACGAGACTTGGCAAGAATGCCATTATCACCCAGCTGCCCATCGGCAAGGAAGACGAGTTCAAGGGAATCATCGATCTGTTTGAGATGAAGGCCTATATCTACAATGATGATAAGGGCGACGATATCACTGTAACAGATGACCTTGGAGATATGAAAGACGATGCGGAACTGTATCATGCCGAACTGGTGGAGAAGGTATGTGAGCTGGATGACGACCTGACCATGCAGTATCTGGAAGGTGAGGAGCCCTCCGTAGAGGACATGAAGAAGGCTCTGCGCAAGGGAACCTGCGAGTGTACGGCAATTCCCGTATGCTGCGGCTCCGCATACCGCAACAAGGGCGTTCAGAAGCTTCTGGATGCAATCCTTGAGTATATGCCTGCTCCCACCGATATCCCTCCCATCAAGGGTGTGGATATGGACGGTAATGAGATTGTAAGGCATTCTTCCGATGAGGAGCCTTTTTCTGCATTGGCGTTTAAGATCATGACGGATCCTTTCGTAGGAAAGCTTGCATTCTTCCGCGTATATTCCGGTACCATGAATTCCGGTTCTTACGTATTGAATGCCACAAAAGATAAAAAAGAGCGTGTGGGACGTATCCTGCAGATGCATGCCAACAAGCGTGCGGAGCTGGATAAGGTTTATTCAGGAGATATCGCTGCGGCAGTGGGCTTTAAGCTTACCACCACAGGCGATACCATCTGTGATGACCAGCATCCTGTGATCCTGGAGTCCATGGAATTCCCCGAGCCTGTTATCGAGCTTGCCATCGAGCCGAAGACCAAGGCCGGCCAGGGCAAGATGGGCGAGGCGCTGGCGAAGCTGGCAGAGGAAGACCCGACTTTCCGCGCTCACACCAATCAGGAGACAGGCCAGACTATCATTGCCGGTATGGGCGAGCTCCATCTGGAGATCATTGTAGACCGTCTGTTGCGTGAGTTCAAGGTAGAGGCCAATGTAGGAGCACCTCAGGTTGCTTACAAGGAAGCATTTACCAAGGCTGTGGAAGTGGATTCCAAGTACGCAAGGCAGTCCGGCGGACGCGGACAGTACGGACATTGTAAAGTCAGGTTCGAGCCCATGGAAGCAAACTGCGTGAAGTTCGAGTTTGATCCCAAGGCGAATATCCTGATCAACGAGCCTCCCACATTGCTCTTTGAGAGCACCGTTGTAGGCGGCACGATCCCGAAGGAATATATTCCCGCTGTGGGCGGAGGTATCCGGGAAGCGGCACAGGCAGGTATCCTTGGCGGATTCCCTGTACTGGGTATTCACGCAAATGTATTTGACGGTTCCTACCATGAGGTTGACTCTTCGGAGATGGCATTCCACATTGCAGGTTCCATGGCATTCAAGGACGCAATGCAGAAGGCAAATCCGGTGCTGCTTGAGCCTATCATGAAGGTTGAGGTTACCATGCCGGAAGAGTATATGGGAGACGTTATCGGCGATCTGAACTCCCGCCGCGGACGTGTGGAAGGCATGGAAGATATCGGCGGCGGTAAGATGGTGAAAGCATTCGTGCCCCTTGCCGAGATGTTCGGCTACTCAACCGATCTGCGTTCCAGGACCCAGGGCCGTGGCAACTACTCCATGTTCTTCGAGAAATATGAGCAGGTGCCGAAGAACGTACAGGAGAAGGTTCTGGCTGCAAAAGCCGGAAAGTAAAACGCAGTGGTCACCTTATCCTGCGGAGAAAACTCTGGATATTACCTTATCCTGCGGAGAGAATTCTGGATCTTGCCTTATCCTGCGGAGAGTGCTCTGGATCTTGCCTTATCCTACGGAGAGTGCTCTGGATCTTGCCTTATTCTGCAGGGGAGACTTTTACTGTAAAAGGCGGCCGGGAAAGTGTATAAACCGCCTTAATCAGTGGAAAACTTGAAATATTGTTAAAAAGTGTCAATATTATTAAAAAATCACTTGAAAAAGCTTTGGTTATTTACTATAATCAGAGATAGCCGAGATAAAAGCGCCGAGTGTGCGGAATGCGCTTCGGCGAAGAGAAAAATGAAAAGAGTTTCACTAAAAGAAGTTTCATTAATTGAAGGAGGACTTTAATAATGGCAAAAGCTAAATTTGAAAGAACTAAGCCCCATTGTAACATTGGTACCATTGGCCACGTTGACCATGGTAAGACAACGCTGACCGCTGCTATCACCAAGACTCTGAACAGCAGACTTGGAACCGGTGAGGCTGTTGCATTCGACATGATTGATAAGGCTCCGGAAGAGAGAGAGCGTGGAATCACTATCTCTACCGCACACGTAGAGTACGAGACCGAGAACAGACACTATGCACACGTTGACTGCCCGGGCCATGCTGACTATG
>CAJUFB010000071.1 GCA_910585805.1 uncultured Acetatifactor sp. | reverse complement strand
GCCGGACTCCACCGCAATGATTGGCGTGCCCACCAGCCCCATCATATCATGCCCCTCTTATGTCAAGTTAATGCTAAGTGATTTTTCAGGAAAATCTCCCGCAAACCGCATAACTTCGCAAGGCTTATGTTACGTTAGTGTCAGGTTCGCCCAAATTCATGTTAGATTAATGTCAGGTTGTTTCGCCCAAAAACGCATTGGCTGCTTCCGCAAAATTCCATTCAATTTCTACCCTTTTATCCCCATACAGTATTACTTTCTTAATAAAAGCATCGACAGCTTCCGATGTCAAGTCTTCCAGATGCGAAAATCGGATAATCTGTTTCATATCGTCCTGATTCCTGCGGCCTGCTTCCTCAGCCCACTCATACTTTTCTTCTGCCTCTTCCTGTTTCTGCTTCAGTTCCTGCATCTGCTCATCCATCAAATCAGCCCCTCTGCGATATTCCTCCGCACTGATTTTTCCTGTAGCATACCGAGTGTACAATACACCTTTTTTATTAGCAAGCTCCTGATACTGCCTTTCGCAATCCTGGCATATATGCTCCAAACTGTTAATCATTTTTTTCAGGAATTGTTCCAGATTATCTTTCTCCCTGCCCGGATTCCCCCGCCGTTTAAGTTCCTCGTACAGCTCCTTCAGCACAAGTTCTTCCAGCATGGCTGCATTAAAATAGGTACAACAGTCCTTCCTCCGAAGCTGTGCGTATCTTTCGCAATACAAAAAATGCGTTTTACACTGCTTTGTCTCCCCCCTGTAACACATGGCATACCCGCAGCCGCCGCAATAAATTTTCCCTGTTAAAGAATACTTTTTCCGAATTCTTTTTGAGGGACGTCCTGAATTACTTTTGCTTACAAAAGCAAACACTTCCTCTGTGACAAGGGGCTCATGATGGTTTGGAATAATCTTCCACTGCTCCCGGGGAACTGCCTTTACATTTTTACTTCCCACAGCCTTTCGGACTGTTTTCCCATAAGCCATCTCCCCCAGATAAAAGCGGTTATTCAAAATGCGTCTGACCGTCTTATCAAGCCAATTATAATGCTCTCTTATATCTGCCCGATCCGGATGGCGCATCCGCATAGGCGCGGGAATCTGTTCCGCAACAAGCCTTTTGGCAATTTGCGCACTGCCAAAGCCGTCTGCCGCCAAAGAAAAAATGTACTTTACAATCTCCGCTTCTTTCTGGTTGACTATCACAGCATTCTTCTTTTCCGGGCTTCTCTCATACCCAAAGGGAACCACCCCCGTTATATATTCTCCATTGGCTTTTTTACTTTGATGAGAGGCCTTAACCTTGACAGACAAATCTTTGCTGTATAAGTCATACAAAAGAGTCTGAAAAGCCGTATCGACTCCTATCGTATTTCCATTCTGTTCCCTGCTGTCATAGTGATCATTCACCGCTATGAAGCGGACCCCCATAAATGGAAAAATCTGATTTAAATAGATCCCTAACTCAATATAATCCCTGGAAAAGCGGGACATATCCTTTACCAAAATACATTTTACCCTTCCCTGCTTCACTTGTTTCAGCAATTCCTGCACCCCCGGCCTGTCCATACTTGTCCCGGACACTCCGTCATCACAAAACTCCAAAACTTCACAGGTCGCCAATTCCGTATCTTTTCGGATATATTCCCGCAGCATTTTCCTCTGGCTGGTGATACTGTTGCTTTCCTCCTTAACTTGAGTTAAGCTCCCTTCCTGAACTCGGTCCTCCAATGACAGCCGCAGATAAATTGCAATGTACTCCTTTTTCATTCTGCCGCCCCCACTTTCCAAAAGGCATCTTCAAAAGTAAATACCACTTCCATCCGCTTTCCGGGAAAAATACAGATCCGCTCAATCAGTGCAGCTACCAGTTCTTTTGTAAATACCTTCTCACCCTTAAGCCGGACAAGCGCACGGACTGCACTTAAAAACACCTTTTCTTTTTTCTCCCACTCCTGAATTGTTCTCTGAATTTCTGCCTCCTTATCCGATAATTCCTGGAGCCTCGTTTTTCTCTGCAGCCTCCTGGCAGCCAATTCTTCCGAAGTCATCTCTCCCCTCCGATATGCCATATATGCCAGGCTGTCCTGACCTTCAAACGTCTTCTTTTCCCGCTGCAGGGTCTGCAATTCCGACTCCAAATCTCTTTTCTTTGCCGCCAGAATCTCTCTGCCCTCCTTTTCATATTCCCTTTGCCTTTTCAGACACAGCGCAAATTCTGTTTCAAGCAGGGAAAAAAGGTTTTCTGTCAGTTGACTTTTTGCAATATATACTGGACGTCGGATAAAATTGCCTCCCTGCAATATATCAAAAGACCGCCAGCCAGATTCTTGTCCCGAACATATTGGTAAATTCTGGCGGTCTTGAGTATAATTGGGCGATTGGCATATATTCGTCTTTGTACTTGTTGCATTGAGACAGGAATATTCTTCCACCCGTCTTTCACTGCCATCCGCATAGCTTCTGACATGGCTATGCCTTGTCATCTTGCGCCCACATACGCCGCAAAACAGAACACCCTCAAAAATATTCTCTCCAATCGGACATTTCGTAACGGAATGCTTCCGATTTGCGGATTTCTTCTGTATTTTCTTCCAGATGCTTTCAGCCCTCCGAAATAATTCCATCTCAACCAGAGGAATATGAGCCTGCTCCTTGATGATCCACTGTTCTTCTCCTGTCTGCTTTCTTTCCTTTTCAGGTGATATGCTTGTCTTTCCCTGCACTAATCTGCCTATGTAAGTTTCATTTTTCAACAGGATTTCCACATACCCCTTATCCCAACCCTTAAAGGACAAATCGGGCGGACAAAGAACCTCTCCGCTTTTGTGGTAAACAGACGGAGGATTTATCCTGTTCCCATTCAGATAATCCGCCACGGCTTTATAGCTTTCTGTCTCAACAAATTTATTGTAAATAGATTTCACAATCTCCGCCGTCTTTTCGTCTGGTTCCAGTCTCCTGATTTTGCCCTCCCAGACGGCCTTATATCCGTAAGGCGGCGGTCCTCCCACATAAGAGCCTTCCTGTCTGCGCTGCTCCAGAGACAACCTTGCCCTGGCCGAAAAATCTTTTGCGTACATATCATTCACCAGGTTTTTTATTTCCGTCGCCATCTGATGGGCATGACTTTCGTCTATCCCCGTATCATAGCCATCCGCCACCGCAATAAAGCGCACTCCCAGGAATGGAAAAATCTTGTCAATATAATTCCCTGCTTCCAGATAATTTCGTCCAAAACGAGATAAATCTTTTACAATAACGCAATTTACATCACCCAGCCTCACATCCTGCATCAGCCGCTTAAACTCATCCCGCTCAAAACTGGTCCCTGTTTTACCCAGATCCTTGTAGCAGTCAACCACCTCAATCTTATCTGCATGATCCGCGTTCCAATCCTCCACGAATTTCTTTGCAATTTCCACCTGCACGTCAATCGAATCATTCTTCTCGTCCCTTTTTACCGATAATCGGGCATAAATACCCGCCTTATAAAATCTGCCGGGCAAATGTTGTATCTTTTCTTCCGTGTTTGCAGGAACATGAAGCCTCTTTGATTTTCTTCCCATACTCACGCACTCCTTTCCCCGTCAGTTGCCTTTTCACAGAGAACGGCTGTACATTCCTGCATGGCACGATACTGATCGCAGAAGCTGAATCTCAGCTCAATCCGTTTCCCTTCAAACACCAGAATCCGCTCTACCATACTTGTCAGCGTGTGCCGGTCTATTTCCCGCAGCTCCAGAGAATCTTTGAACACGGCAAGTTTCGCTGCATAAATACTTCCTGTGCGTAACATATCGCCAATCAGCTTTTCCTGCTCTTTCCTTGCCTGTTCCAGGCTCGCCGCTTTCTGGCTGAATTCTTTGTAAAAACGCTCAAATTCCTCTTTGGTGATAATACCTCGATGCAAATCATCATAAAGCCCTGTGCGGAAGCAATCAAATTTCTCCTGCTCCTGTTTCAGGCGCGCAATCTCCTGATTGGCCCCTATCACCGCTTCAAAATTAACTTCCTGCTCCTTTATCTGTTCCAACAGTTTCTCTTGCATCAGGAACCTGTTAGCATATTCACGTACCGCAGTCAATACAAGCTCTTTCAAAACATTTTCTTCAATGCTATGCCGACTGCATCCGTCTCCACGATTTTTCGTGGAACAAATATAATATACTTTGCCGGATCCTCCATAGCGGACACGGCGCCGCACCATTTGTTCCCCACAATCCCCACAAAACAGCAGTCCAGCGAATGGATTTATCTCACCGCTTTCCGGACTGACCCGTCCATCACATTTCAACAGATTCTGAACGATCTGGAAATCACTTCCCGATATAATAGACTCATGTGTATTTTCCACTCTCACCCAGGCATCTTTTGGCTTCTCTACATTCTTTTTTACCTTATAATTGACTTTTTCCGTTTTCCCCTGCAGTAAATGTCCCAGATAAGTCTCATTCGTCAGAATCCTTTTCACGGCCACACCGCTCCACCCATTTCCGGTGCCACCCTGAAAACCGCCATTGTAATTCAATCCTCTCGACTGCTTATATTCCTTTGGCGGAAGGATTTGAAGCCGATTCAGGCGTCCCGCAATCGCCGCCACGGACACTCCCTCTATCTTCCACCGGAATATCTTTCTGACAATATCCGCCGCGTAAGCATCCACCACTAGCTTGTTCTTTTCCTCTGAAGACTTCAAGTAACCATATACCGCAAAAGGGACAAGGCACTCTCCCGCTTTACGTTTTACCGCAAGCTGGCTCTTTACTTTTGTAGAAATATCCCGGCAATAACTGTCGTTAATGAAATTTTTCACTGGCAATACGATTGTCCGCTCCCCCCAGTCTGCGGAAAAACTGTCATAATGATCTGTAAGGGCAAGAAACCGCACACCAAGAGCCGGGAATACCTTTTCAAGATACCTCCCGGTCTCAATATAATCGCGCCCGAAACGAGACAGGTCTTTTACAATAACACAATTCACCTTTCCTGCCTCTATATCGCACATCATTCTTTTAAATTCCGGTCTGTCGTAATTGCTGCCGGAAAAGCCATCATCCACATAGCTGTCATAAAGCTCCATATCTGGCTGCTCTCTTATAAATGAGCGAATCATTTCTCTCTGACTGCTTATGCTGTTGCTCTCGGCTTTGAATACACCACTTATACCTGCATTTTCTCCAGAATCGCTATTGTCCGGCACTGTATTATCGTCCATAGCAATTTTGTCATCTCTGGATAACCGCAGGTACATGGCTGTATAGAAGTGCTTATTTTCTTTCATAGTATCACTCCCTGATTCCGGTTATTGGTTTTCCGCTCCCTGTTCCTTGAAATAAGCTCTCAGGAAGCCGTCAGTGCCTTTTACCAAAAATCAGGAGTTCCACTGTTTCGTCCCAATATCAAGTCAGCATAGACGCCTGTTTATTGCAAGCATATTTTTTATCTTTAGAAAATATTTTTTTGAGCAAGTCAGGCTTTATACATAAATCTCCGACAAACGGCGCAGATACTCTGACATCTTATCATCTATACTGGCTCCACTCTCCTGAAAACGAACCTTTACCACATAGTCCCCGATACGGTTGACATAGACATTAGCTGTCTGTCTGGCAAAAGATTCCAATTTCTTTTCCACCGGCATAGAAGTATCAATCTCTATGTCTCTCAAATCCGTCAGAGTAGAAATATCCACTGTCCGTATATCTACCGCTGCCATCCGGTCAAGCGTTTCCCTCGTCAGTCCCAAGATGCCGCCCCCTCTCCATACACCTATTTCCTGCATAATCCATTTTATTAATTCATCTGCTCGTCCTATGACAAGCAAAAACAAATCATTTATCCCTTAAACCGGTACGGCAGCTTCCTCCCTCCCCACTGCCCGTTGTACTTCTCCAGAATCACCCTGGCATAGCGCAGAGCCACGCTGCTGGTGGAGAAGTCCGCCCGGCCCCTGCGGTTAACCTCATCCGTTCCGCCCTGCAGAATAATTCCTCCGCCACAGCGCATATGAAATCCGTCATCTCCCAGAGCATGGCAAGCTGCAAATACAACTTACTGTTGATTCCTTTCCAGACTGTTTTCACTGCAAAAGGCCTGCCAAACATACCGGCAAGCCTTTTCTCACACATTAACATTTATTGATTATTTATTCGCTTTTTCCATATACCTGTCATAAGCTGCCTGCCTGATCTCCAGTATTCTGGACATACCCAAAGATTCAAGCTGCTCTTGATAAGCCACAAAACTTACCTCTGACAATTCTTCCCTGCCCATAATGAAGTTCGGAATCATGGAGTTCGCATAATCCCAGACAGCACTCTCCAACTTGTTCAGTTCCTCCGTTTCTTCCGGCGTAAAGCCTACCGTCAGCGGATACACGTTGGCATTGCCGCTTGCTGTCCAGGCTTCATCCGCAACCACGGCCCGATCCACACCATCCTTCAAGTCACAGGTTCTGGTAGCATAATCCACCACCACGCCAGGCATCCGGTTCGCGCAGAATGCGTACACTCCATACTCCGCGCAGTTGTCCATCTCTTCCGTCCATGTTTTGGTGCCGTTTTCTCTGGTTCCGTTGGTCACACCTTTTTCCACATAGGACGCCACATCTGCAGCTCCCTGCTCCGCAGACAGTCCCATGGATCTGGTATTGGAGCCTTCCTGCGAGTATAAGTAATCGAAGGCAGCCAGAAGTCTGTGCAGCTTCTCCTCATCGCATGCCGTGGAAATCGCCCAGCCGCTGTTGTTGCTGGCACGTCCGGAATCCAGGTATATGCCCAGGGATTTCTGTACCCCTCCTGCAACATTGGCGGGAGAATTAATGGGCTCCACATTCACGAACAGATTGTATTCCGGAAGGGACATGCTGTCCCCGATATTATCCGTGATTCCATACCATACACCTGCGGCACCGCCGTAAGTCAATGCCGTGTTGGGAAGGAAGAACATATCGTCTGTCCGGCTGGCAAAGTCGGAGTAGATGTATCCCTGGCTATACCATTCCTTCATCTTGGTGAGGTAATCATAAAAAGCATCCTGAGAAATACCATATTTTACCGTACCATCCTCTACATACTGCAATCCGCCGATGCCGAATCCGGCCATAAGCTCATCCCTTCTTTACCGCTTCCACAATTCTTCTGTTATAGGTATCGTCCATGCTGCCCGGCGTAATCCAGGTATTACCCGCCTTCTGCATTTTTACCACATCCGCCGTGCTGTAGCTGTCCCAGTCCGTCATTACGAAGCCCTGCCACCCGCATTCCTCCCGCAGCAGTCCCTGAATCAAATCGGAATCCTCGGAAGTAAAGATGCCGTTCACGGCGTTGTAAGCCGTCATCACACTTACCGGCTGATGTACCTGAAGCGCATATTCAAATGCCCTGAAATAAATTTCCCTTATGGCCCGCTCCGTTATCACGCTCTGGTTCCGCTTTCTGGACGTCTCGGCGTTATTGGCAATCAGATGCTTATAGCAGCCTCCCGTTCTGGTACCTTCCAGCCCCCGACAGTAATACCCCGCCATCTGCCCCGCCAGATAGGGATCCTCCGAAAAGTATTCCGGATGCCGTCCGTTCAGGGGATTGCGATGTATGTTAAGCGCCGGGGCCAAGATCAGGCTGATTCCCAGCTCCTTTGCCTCTTCCCCGATCACCTCTCCGACCTGCGCTTCTCTCACGTTTTCACCGGCATACACCCGATAGATCCCGGCTTCCAGCAGCCATGCCGCCTCCGCCGTACTGTATGCCCCCAGCCTGTCCCCGGGAATCCGAAAGGTAAGCTTCTGGCTCTCCCCCTTTCTTCAGAAGTCTGGTTTTCCCGAATTCCACCAGCTCCCTTGCCGGCTTCTCTAACGTTCCCTCCGGCTTGGCCAGATATACCTGCACCACTTCTTTCCCCGGAATTTCACCCACATTTTTTACCAGAAATGAGATACCAAGACCGCTTTCCCTGTCATAGACGCACTGCTCCGGCTCTGTCCGAAAATCTGTGTAAGACAGCCCATATCCAAAGGGCCAGGCCACCTGCCCGTTCCTGTGGAAGGTCTCGAAATAACGATATCCCACATAGATATCCTCTTCATATACCGTATCCAGCCAGACGTCCTCATCCGCGCCAAACCGCCGCCTGCCGTCCCTGCAATCATAGAAATTGGCCGCGGACGGATTGTCCTCATATCGTTCGCACCAGCTATCCGTCAGTCTGCCGGAGGGATTCTCCTCCCCGCACAGCACATCGACGATCGCCTTTCCGCCCAGAATCCCGCCAAAACCCGTATACAGCGCCGCGCCGATGTTCTCTTCCCGGAGAAAGGCAGTTTCTATCGGGTAGCCCACGTTCAGCACCACGATCACATCCGCAAAGCTCTCCCCCACTTTATGCAGAAGCTCTCTTTCCTCCCCGGTCAGGCAGAACTCTCCTTCCCCGGAGGAATTATCGTGGTTCTCTCCGGACGGCCTTGACAGCACAATTAACGCCCTGGGAGCATAGTCCCGCGCCCGGGCCAGAAGCGCTTCTCCCGGCACGCTGTCCCTTCCATGGGAATAAAACTCCAGAAGCTCCCGGTTCAATTGAAAATCGGATTGCTCCCGCAGAGCCTCCAGCAGTCCCACCTCATACCGGGGATTGATCTTTCCCGCCCCTACGGCGCAAAACCGGAATTCATAAATTCCTTTGCCAAAAATATTAATCCTGGCATCCTTCTTGAGTGGTAATATCCCCCTGTCGTTTTTCAGCAGTACAATTCCTTCCCGGGCGGCCTGTAGGGCGACGGCTTCCCGCGCCGCATACTCGGGCAGCGGCTGCACCCGCTCTCCCGCCTTTACCCTGATTTCCGCCGGCTCCATCCGGTTTCCGTCCGTATCCGTAAATCCGCTGATCCGCAGGGTACCTTCCTGCCCATACCTTGTGATGTGGCCGCCCAGCCGGACTCCCAGCCACCAGGACTCCATTCCCTGCACGGCCATGGTCTCCAGCACATAATTCACCGGTTTTCCCTCAAATTCCACCAGGCCCTCCTGTCCGCTCATCCGCTTGCTGAAGGGCAGGACCATACAGCCCAAAAACTCCGGCTTCAGCATATACCAGTCGCCATTGGTGTCGGTGATATCATAGGCAAGCGGCGCGGACGAATCGTAAACCAGAACCGGCCTGTCTTCCTTTCCCATAGGGATTCCTTCCCAATATGCCATACTTTCTACTCCTTCCAGAAACTTCTGTCGTATGCAAAATGCTCTGTTTCACCCAAAACGAATATTCCGCCGACTCAATGCCCTGCCGCAAACCGACGGGGCCAGACTAAATACACAGCAACGCCGGCGGCATTCATCAGCTGTCCGCGCAGACAGTAGCACAAAGTCAACTTCGCGGACTTGACTCATTGCCCGCAAAAATGATTACCGCCCTGTCCCGGTTCAGGCATCAAGGCACCCGCCGTTCCCCGGGCCGCAGCCAACCATGGTTCACGCACCTTCCCGCATCGTCGCACTCTGCGTCAATCCCTTCCAGATAAATTTTATAACTCCAGTAGAACCAACCCAGAGTATCCTTCATGCCCTCCAGAAATTCATCCGCTATAGCAGTATAGAGCCTGTCCTTCTCTTCTTTTCCCATCTGTTCCAGGCCGTCCGCCCGATTCTGAATATTCCATTCTCCCACAATCAGCGGAAATCGCTTCGCCGCTGCATTTACCTTTTCTCCCAGACTGCGCAGGTACCTGACATATACCTGCAGATTCCTCTCCGTAAAAAGCATCTGATCCGGCGTCATCAGGTAGTTATGGGTATCCAGTACCACTCCCTCAAAATCGCCGCAGTTCAAAAACGCATCCCAGATCTCCAACTCAAAGGCATCGCTGAAAACCACATATTTTTCACTGCCCATATGTTTTCGAATCACCCGGTAGGCATCCCTGTAAAACTGCCGCAGATAATCCAGAGAACAATTGGTGTTTTCCGCAGCCAATGCCTGATCCGCCGGGGGATACACCTGTGTCAGATTATGTATATTCAGCGCCTGCGCCGCCTCCGTGTCGCTGCACATGGGCTCGTTTAACACGCTGATTCCCCACATGGTTTCCTCTTTGCCATATCGCTGTGCAATTCTCTCCAGTACGCTGAGGGTATACTCCATATACTCGCTTCTGGTGGACCATAAGCATACGCCGCAGATTCCCGAATTATCTGTCCCGTTATGTCCGCCGGGAGCCGTATGCAGATCCACAAGAACCTTCAAACCATATTTCCGTGCCCAGATAAATGCTTTATCCAGGTACTCATGACAATGAATATACGGCCCCACATCCTCAAACAGGAAAAAGGGGACGGGAATGCGGACTGCGTTAAAGCCCTTGACCGCAATGTCCTCAAAATCCCTCTCGCCGATAAATTCTTCCCTGTGAACCGTCAGCCGCTCCCTGGCCCTGTCCCTTCCCAGCTGAAGGCACAGATAGGTTTCGTCCATGGCATCCGTGCCTGCAAACAGGTTCTGATTCATCCATTTTTCCAGCACAAGCCACCCTCCCAGATTCACCCCTCTCAATTGCTCCATATAATTTTCCTCCCTTAACCGGCCACAAATCTCCGGCTGCTTTTTCCCGTACCATCAGGTACAGACAATCCGTTTATTCCTTCACGCCTCCAAGCGTAATGCCGGTCACAAAATATTTCTGAGCAAAAGGATAAGCGCAGAGAATCGGAAGCGTGCCCACAATGGTAACGCAGTATTTCACCAGATTGCCGGTCATATTGACCAGTGCGTTTGCCTCTCCCGCCGAAGTAACAATTTTTGAGGTATCGTTCTGAATCAGCATCTCCCGCATAAACAGCTGCAGCGGCCACAAATCCCTTCTTCTGGGAAGAACCCCAGTCTCCGTTCAAAGCTGTGGTTTTTTGAAATCCGCATGGTAGAGATATGCCAGTAATTACCCTGCCCGGCTTCGAAAGTGGAGCCATGCCCCGCCCCTGTTATAAAGCCTCCCGGCTTATAGGAAAAAGGATTGTTTTTCGCCGCAGTAAACGGCCCCAACGGGGAATCCGCCACATATACGCCATCCGAATATACATTATATTCCGTTCCGGTAACCGCATACTGTAGATAATATTTCCCCTGATACTTTGTCATCCAGGGGCCTTCCAGATAAGGGCTGTTTCCAAACCATCTGCGCAGCTTTTTCATCATTTCCTCAGGATCCCCATAGTTTTCCGGATTTTTCCCCTCTTCCATATGTTCCCGAATCACCGCCTGAATAGATGCCTGAATTTCCTCTTCCGTCCTGGGCGGCACATGATCCTCTCCAATCCGCTCATAACCCAATTCCTCTTCCCGGGCTTCTATCAGTCCGAGCTTATCCCCAACGGGACGCATGGTGTCCGGCTCCAGCTCCACGCCATAGATTGGCTCCGCGTTGGAGCTGCCCCAGTACAGATAAATCCGTCCGTCTTCATCCTGAAACAGAGCAGGATCCCAAAAAGGAATTTCTCCCCTGATTTCCTCAAATGGCTCTGTCAGGGGATCCCTCGTCCTGTAGAAAGAACAGTCCCCTGTGGAGGAAGCGCAGACATACAGGTACTCCCCAATCATCCTCACATCCGGCGCATAATCATATATGGGTATATTACCCAGAAAATCATGCCGCTCCCAGCTGATAAGATCCCCGCTGGTATAAAAGCCGGCAGACATGGAGGGAAACAGATAATAGCTCCCTTTGAAAAAAATCATGGACGGGTCAGCCGCCTCCTTGTGAATTCTGCACAGATTCCCTTCTCTATCCCGTACTCCAAATCCGGCTGCGGATACCGGCCCATGGTTTCCCTCCCCTGCCTGAATGCATAAAAAGCTTCCTTCTCTCAAAATCCTCTCTCCGGCCTGGATGCGGTACTCCCATATCCCTGTGCGCTCCGGCCTGAAACGCACCATTACCTCCCCCTCGTCCAGCACAAACGCCTTTACCCTGATCCGGGTTTCCTCACAGCTAAAGATACCGATTACATTCCCTTCCGCTCTCTCCGTGCTCTCAAAAATGCCGTATTGTTCAATCTGCTCCCCATGATCTCCCAGATCCACAATCTGTTTTTCAACATATCCTTTCATCATTTCTCCTCGGCTCTTTCTGCTTATGTAATATCATATCCCTGTAAAAATTTACCCCTTTTGTTCCCGACAATATAAGTTCACGGTTCCGTTGATTCCCGAGGGACATTCCGGTATCTTTTCCCCCAGCCCCATATACATCCGAATCGGATCCGGAAGTTTCGCATTCTCCCGCTCCAGAGTGGTCGCCACTTCAATCCTTACCGCATTGTTTCCTCTCCGCAGCTTCCCGGTCAGACAATAAGAAAAAGGCGGCGCAATCTGGATTCCCAGGCTGACGTCATTCACAAAAACCTCCACGCCTTCATAGGCATCTGTGATTTCCAATATCAATTCGCCCTCCCCAGTCTCGCAGAACAGTTCTTTTTCATACTTGATAAATCCGGAAAACTCCGGGTATTCTGTCTCCATATGGTCCGGCAGCGCTATTTGCCTGGGGGAATGAAAATCGGGATATGCCGCGGCACTACAAAAGCTTCTGGTCCATCCTTCATTCCACGGTTTTCTGATCCAGTCTTCCTGCGATTCCTGCCGAACTATCTGATATATCTTAGATGGTTCATCCTCCGGCTCATCAAACACGATAATACAGCTTTTCAGAGGTTCTATCTTTAGCGAAAGCCAGGTTCCCTCTTCACACTCGGCGGATGCAATTGCCTCTATTGCATTGTTCCATGCGTCATAGCGGTAATTTTTTCCCCTTGTCGGCACTCTGACCTGCCCTGTATAGCACTCCACGCCCTCATTCACGAAGAAATAGATTTCCCTGTCCGCCGCATATCGCAGGCAGCGGATGCCGGAACATGCAGGATTCAGCACTATCTCCAGTATTCCATAGTCTTCCAGCATTTGGGGCAGATTTGCAAGCGGACATACTTCCATTCCGGTCTGATTTTTTAAGCTGCATACTTTTTCCCCACTCTCCAACGACAGCATCTCTCCGCAGGTTCCCTCCGGCGGCAGCATCTCTCCACAAGCTCCCTCCGGCGGCAGGAGTTCTCCGCAAATTCCCTCCTGCGGCAGGAGTTCTCCGCAAATTCCCTCCTGCGGCAATATCTCGCCGCAGATTCCCTCCGGCGACAGAAATTCTCCGCAGATTCCCTCCGGCAGCGCATCTATAAATATAACGGGAAATCCTTCCTGCCCCATGGCTTCCAATGCCTCCGCCAGGGCGCTGCTGATAAACTGTGACCTGGGAATCAGCAGAATTTTATATTCCCTCCCGTTTATATGAAGTCTGCTCTCAATCTCTGTACCGAAATACTCCCTGTCTTCGAAAACATCCGCCGGAATAAAATCATATTCTATCTGCCGCTCTGCCAGAAGCCTGGCCGGCTTCTCCAAATCCATATAGTCCCCGGTCCATTCCGCCTCCGCATTGTACAGGATAGCCACGGGCGACACATGCTTTCCTCCGTCCAACAGGGTACATACTCTGTTGGCATACCGCATTAATTCTCCAAAATGTCGGTACTGTGGATTATGACCATGGGCATAAAAATGCGGCGGACAGTCCGGATCAGGATATTCCTTCGGGCTGAACGCATGAGGGACAAAATGGTTGATCCCCCTGACCAGGAAATGGTCCAGCAGATATTTTTCCAGCCGCACCCCTTCTTCCCACCCGTAATTTCCAAAAATCTCACACAGTGAGCAATTTTTCTTTTTCGGGTCTATGGCCGCAAGAGAAGCTGCCAGCCTGCCTAACACAAAATGATAAAACTCCCCGTTTCTCATTTCCCCCATAATGCCGTATGGCCCGTTCGCTTCTCGTCTCCCTCCGGCATAATTTCCTGCATCTCTTCCACCGATCCCCCACCTGTGCGCAAAGCAACGGCTCCCAGAAACCTGTCATCCTCAAAACGACGCACCTGATCTAAGTTCATGGTATAGGATTCATTCAGATTCGTCACCCAGTCATCCGGCTTTTCATACTGTCCGGCAGAAAACGACATCCTTTGTCCCGGCTCCGGGCAGTCTGTTACCCGATATGTCAGACTCTGCCAGCACAGTTTTTCATCCGCATATTCCAATGCACCGTTTGCGTATCCCGTAGGAAAATGGCTGTCATCCAGAATCCAGACCTTCATATGGCGCTTCTTTGCTTCGTCCAATATGACATCCATATCTTTCCACCACTTTACACCCATAAAATCGGGGTGGGGACGGCTTTCCACACAGACTGCCCCCATACCTGCACTCTCTATGGCTCCCATGTATTCCCGCAATGTCTCTTCGCTTTCCCCGTGCATCCATAAAAATGGGAATATATAGTTGTTCTGTTGGTTTTTCAGCAATCGCTGCATCGTATCCATCATTTATCATTCTCCCGCATCTTATGATAATAAAAAAGAGTGTTGCGCACTCTTACAAGATTTGCTTCGCAAACTCGTGAATGCATGCGCCTGACGGCACAGTTTCCTATAAAGTAAAAAAGTGATATACAGATCGTACCAGAACCTCTGCGATCTATATATCACCATCACACGTTTTTTGTCACGAATCACTTTAGCTTTTCTGCCTCATGTCCGCAAATATTTCTTCATCAATCAGTCTTTTCTTTCAGCACTTATTATCGGAACGTTCTGATAACTCTTGTAATCAGAAATCCATTTTCATCGGAAATTTTTATTCCTGTAAAGTTCATTCCCTCTATCGTCCTTTATTATCAATGTAATGTCCTCCTCAAATACCGATTGTATCCAAAAATTCAATCAGCAAAGACAGGTCTATTATTACATGGTGCTAATACTATATCTCTTATAACCAGGGGAAAATTAAGCAAATATTCTTTCGCATACGAATTATGCTCTATTGAAATAATAGTGTTTTATTTTTTGTGTCTAAAACCGCCCCTCTGCCAATGGGAAAAATTGCATGATTTGAGCCATGACCAAAATCATCACAATAAGCCACAGGAATGCTATATTTTTTACCAGACCGCTCCAGTACTTCAAACAGCAGTGGCGAAATATCATCTGAATAGTGTCCGAACAACAAACCTGTTACCTGTTCCATCAACCGGCTTTGTCCAATACAAGTTAAGAACATGCTGACATCTTGAACGGATTGAAATTAATAACAGATTATATAGATTATTACATGAAACTGCAGACAAATCTGATACCCCATATGTTATTTTAGTGTCAAGTTACTGATTTTTCCCAAATCAGAATGAAAATAGGTCCATTTCCATTCTTTTTCACCGCATTCACGGCATTGAAAACTTTGGACGAAATCAGTGAAAACCCTTGATTTTACTGTATTCTCACCAACTTGACACTATAATAACATAAGACCCCAGGTGCTTCCTCTTGTACCCATAGCTGCGTCCCGCACCGAAATCATCATAGTGCGTATATTCAAAGCCCCTTGCCAGCGGGAAATATCCCTTCAGCCCATACCGGTCCACATATATGCCCGCCTTCTCCGGGTCTTCCTCCCTGTATTCGCCTGTCAGCCCTCCGATGGCCGCGTCATAAGCCTCATGATAATAGGCATAGTATTTCAAGTCCTCTGTCAGCTCTTCCATCGTACATTCCCCTTCCGAAAGCCTTTCCGCTGCTTTGTCCATGGTCTTCAGGGCTTCTTTCCCAAAATCTCCGCCAGTCTTCGCCGCCGTGTAAGCCAAAAGCTCCACCCAGTCCAGCTCGTGCTCCGTACCATGGGTCTCCACATCCCATTCATAGGCCTGACAGAGCGCCTCATAGGACACTGTGAAGTCCACCCACTTTATGTAATCCTCCTCGATCAAAAGGACCTTGCTGCTGGCGCTTTCCCGGGATACGGCCTCTCCCTCCCGATATAAAGCAATCAATGCCAGGGAGGCCAAAAGCAGACATTCTGCCAGGATGCCCTTTTTCAACCAACCTGCATGCTTTTGCCTGTCCGCCTGCCCCCTGCGGCATTGATTTTCTGTCCGAAAGAAATTTACCAAACCTTTTCTTCCCCTCTTTCCATTTCTGATTCCGAAACATTTCTCACTAAAATATATGTACTGGGAAAAAATCCATGCAGAATATCTTTTACGCAGCATAAGGAAGTGTCTACAAATAACCGCTGCAAGTTTGCAGCGATGTTTATTGTATTTCCGGGCGTTTTCCTGAACATATTAAAGGAACCGCTTCGCGAACCCTGTAATCAAAGGGAAATTGCAGCTGTTATTTTCCGACAATTCCCAGATAATGCCCACCGCGAATGGCCATGCGACAATTTGTCCCTGAAATCGAATCTTCCTTTTTATTTTATCTGATACAATTTAACGCCATGGGGCGGTATTACGGATTTTATCCTGGACACACCGTTTTGCTCTTCTCCACTCCATATCTCACGTATATGAAATGTCTCTCTCCCGCCAATAAATGCCGGGTCGAATTCAGCGGCAAGCTCTTCATCCCCCACATTAAAATGTGCCAGATATACTGTATCTTCCGCACCGTTCGCCGCCCAAACGATTTCATTTCCCTTGCGGTATACCTCCCGCCCGCCGCTTCCGTTCTGATTGATATCCAGAATCTGACGGTTCTGCATAAGCGACAGTGTAAATTCGTCATTTCTCGTCATATCCCCGCCAAACATCAGAGGCGAACGGAAGATTGCCCACAGAGAAAGCAGCAGCTTTTGTTCCTCCACCGTGAAACGAGTCTTTTCTCCATTCTCTTTATTGCACACTCTGATACATCCCAACGGAAGCATATCACAGTCAGGGAAGTGACCAGAACCCACATAAGGAAACCAATCTCTGCAGTAATCGAACATCTTTTTAAGCAATCCCCAGTCATCCCAAAAATCATCGGTCATACGCCACATATTCGCCCATTTCGAAAGATGCTCCGCTTCCGCTATCGGCGCGGCTCCCGGCGACAGAGACAGCACCATTTCCCGGCCGCTGTTTTCTATCGCTCCGGCAATCGCTTCCACCTCTTCCCTGTGATAGGGGCGTGCAATGTCATCAACCTTTACATAATCCACCCCCCATTCGGCATACAATTGAAAAATGGAGTCGTAATACGCCTGTGCACCCCTACGACTCATATCGATACCACACATATCTCCATTCCAACAGCATACATCTCCAAAATCCACAATTTCCGCCGCCCGACAGTCCGTTCCTTTCACCACGGTGTTTCGGCGCACGGCCTGCCTGGGAATTCCCCGTAAAATATGAATCCCAAACTTCAGCCCCAAAGAATGGATGTATTCTGCCAAAGGTCTGAAGCCACTGCCTCCCGCAGCCGATGGAAAACGGTTTGCGGTTGGCATCAGCCTTCCGAACTCATCCATAACCAGATCCGCATTCCGGTTGTACTCGTGGCTTACGGCATTGGGTTCATACCATTGGATATCAACCACTATATATTCCCATCCATATGTCTTTAAATTCTTTGCCATATACCTGGCATTTTCCCTTACCTGCTCCTCATTCACCGCTGCTCCGTAGCAATCCCAGCTGTTCCAGCCCATAGGCGGTTTTTGTAATGTAATCATTCCGAACTTCTTCTCCTTTCCGAATCAGCACCTTGATCTAAGCAGTTTCCTTGGGAAACAGTCCCGTCTTACCGCAAAAGTCCCTGCTTTTCTCCAAACATCTCTATTCTTTTGTCCTGTCAGCCAATTACAAGCCGGATAGATTTCCGTAATCCTCTTAGGAATTGTCGGAAAATAACTGCTGCAATTGCTTCAGGCAAAAGCCCGGAAATACAATAAAAATTGCCATAAACTTGCAGCAGTTATTTGTAGACACTTCCTTATACTCGTGAGCGCTTTCCTTTGCCGCTCTTTTGTCCTGTGTCGCGGAAGCGCTCACTCGTTATACATTTTACGTTGGCAAATGTCTCTGAGCGCGAGTATATATTATGCCATCAAGCCTTAATTTTCATCTCAAACCCTACGGACAGGGCCCATTGGTACTTAAAAGTATATGCCGATCACAAAAGCCGATTCCCGCCCTTAACGGAAAACCGGACTGTTTGGCTATCCTGCCTCACACCCCGGCTTCCATATTCCATATTCCGTTTCTCAACACTGCCACACAAACTCTTTTCTGCCAATCTCAAAGATTCTCACAGCCCCAAGGCACATTACAGCACATGCGCGCATAACCGGCCCGATACACCGGGACCTCCTGCAATTCTCTTTATCCCGCGCTTTCTTCCCTGTTTCAGGAACGGGAGCCAACTGTAATTCACCGCTTATGTTTCCGGCTCGATAAGTCCGTAAGTATCGCCCTTCCGCTTATACACCACATTTACCTGATCTGTCTCCGCATTGATAAAGACATAGAAATTATGTCCCAGAAGCTCCATCTGAATGCAGGCGTCCTCCGGATACATGGGCTTGATATCAAACTTCTTGGTGCGAACGATCTTGACCTCCTCGTCATCCATATAGTCATTCTCGACATACATCCTGCTGAAGTCTCCTGCCGCCTGTTTCCTGTCCACTATCTTGGTCTTATATTTCTTCAGCTGACGCTCAATGATTTCTTCCACCAGGTCAATGGAAACATACATATCATTGCTGACCTGCTCGGAACGGATAATATTCCCTTTCACAGGAATGGTCACCTCTATCTTCTGGCGCTCCTTCTCAACGCTCAGGGTTACATGCACTTCCGTATCAGGGTTAAAATATTTCTCCAGCTTGCCGATCTTATCCTCTACAGCTGATTTCAGTCCGGGCGTTACCTCTAAATTTCTGCCTACGATAATAAATTTCATACGATTCATCCCTTTCCATTGTTTATTCCCATAGACAGCACGTTTCCTGAAACAACTATCTCCGAGCCGGAATGACGATTACCCGTGGTCACCTTCCCGAAACGGTTCCGGCCGCTGCTGCCTCAAGGGTAAAATATCTGCGTTTTATTACAGACATTTATTGTATAAACATTATAGCATGACAAGGTATGGTTTTGCAACAACTTAACCGATTATTTCAATCTTTTTCTATCTATATTTGTCAACAATAATTTGCAGCTTCCGCATAACATATGATCTGTTTATTTGTTTTGCACAAAACATATGTTTCCGTTTCTTTCTGTTGTTGTCACTACCCTATGGCCTGTTTTTCCTGTGGAAAATGTGGATAACCTGGTGTACAAATGTAATATACAGCCTTTGCAGGACTTTTATATGTGGATATCCTGGTTTCTTTTTCGTTTATAAGCTACTTTTATTTCAGACGCCTGGAAATTTCAGGACATTTTGCACAAATAAATCCCCCATGTTCCCCGGAACAGTTGACCGACACAACAGACTGTTTCGCCGCAAATTTTTTCCACCTGTGCGGTTGCGAGTGGTTAAGAGCGGCAATAAAAAAAT
>CAJUFB010000070.1 GCA_910585805.1 uncultured Acetatifactor sp. | reverse complement strand
AAAAATAAATTTCAGCACTTTTCACAATGGCCTAATGGGGCCAGTGAACAGTAACTTCTTTTTCAAAATCTCTTGACAAAACTGGTCTAACGCGTTAGACTATAATCAGTCTAATGCATTAGTCTTGAAAGCGAGGAGAATGTTTATGGAGATACCGAAAGTATTTGAGAGCGAGTATCGTTTCTGCCTGATCCTGTGGGAAAACGAACCGATCAACAGCACCAGGCTGGCAAAGCTGTGCAATGAGAAACTTGGCTGGAGCCGCACCACCACTTACACTGTCATCCGAAGGCTCTGCGACAGAGGCGTTATCAAGAACGAGAATGCCACCGTCACGTCCCTGATATCCAAGGATCAGGTGCAGGCGGCGGAGATTGACGAGTTGGTGGAGAAGACATTTGAGGGATCCATGCCTGCCTTTATTGCTGCCTTCACGAAACGCAAAAACCTGTCCAGAGAGGAAGTGGCAGAGATACGGCAGATGCTGGACCGGTATGAATGAGAGGGTAGAAAGAGGCCATGCACGGGGAAGACGGGAAGCGTGCGTGGCAGGAGGGAAGCAGGAGAGTATGATCAGGATCCGCCCGAAAGCGGACATGGGGGTATAGGATATGGAGAGGATTTTTTTGGATTTCTTGAACAGAAGCATAGTTGCCGGGTGGATGATTCTGGCGGTTATGGCGCTGAGACTTCTGCTGAAACGTGCGCCGAAGTGGATTTCCTGTCTGCTGTGGGGAATGGCGGCAGTCAGACTGGCATGTCCCTTTACCATGGAAAGTATATTCAGTCTGATACCGAGTAAAGAGACGGTGCGGCATGTGACGGATACTTCCGCCGGGACTCTGATTGACAGCGGCATCCGCTTTGTGGACAACGCGGTGAATCCGGTGATCCGGGAGTCGGCTGCGCCCACGCCTGCGGCAAGTGCCGACCCGCTGCAGATCTGGCTTTTCATTGGCAGTGCGGTGTGGATCGCGGGAGCGTGTATCCTGCTTTTGTATGCGCTTGTAAGCTATATCCGGCTGCGGCTGCGGCTGCGGACGGCCGTGCGTCTGGAGGGGCGGATCATGGTGAGCGAGTTTGTGGACACCCCTTTTATCCTTGGGCTGTTTTGTCCCCGCGTCTATCTGCCATTCGGCATGGCGGAGGAATTGAAAACGTCTGTGGTAGCTCACGAACTGGCGCACTTAAAGCGGCTGGATCATTTATGGAAGGCGGATGGATATGTCCTGTTGGCGCTTTACTGGTTCCACCCGCTTGTCTGGACGGCGTATATCCTTTTCTGCAGAGATGTGGAACTGGCCTGTGACGAAAGTGTCATCAAAGACTTCGATATGCGCCAGAAGAAGGTATATTCGGAGGCGCTGCTGGCATGCAGCCAGGGCAGGCGGTTCGCGCCGGTATGCCCGCTGGCTTTCGGGGAAGTGGGAGTCAGGGAAAGGATCCGCTCCGTGCTCAATTACAGAAAGCCTGCATTCTGGGTCATGGCCGCTGCCGTGATTGCCTGTGGGGCTGCCGCGGCCTGTTTTATGACAGATCCGGTAAAAGAAACGGAGGGTTTCGGAGAGGCGGCATCTGCAGGGGCAGGCAAGGAAGGCGGCGGGAGAGAGACTCTTCTATGAGCTGCAGGACGGGAAGTATGTAATTACCGGGGAAGAAATGCTCTGGTTGGATGATATTTCCACGGGCGAGGCATTTGGAATGGCATACGGAGAGTGTTCCATAGATGGTTCCCCCATGGATTACGAGAGCAACGGAGCAGGGAAGGCGCTGAATGACAATGGGCTGTTGAGTTCCACGATGCTGTATCGGGGCCTGTTTGAGCCGGAGAGCGCTGCCGCGCTGCTGCTGAATCTGTCGGATGATTCTTCCGAAGTGAAGATGGAGCGCCTTTATGAAGAAAGCGGCAGTGTGAACCTGGAGATTACCTTTTTGGAGGATGAGGAGGGGCTGCCTGTCCGGATTACCATGGTGCAGCCATATGGAGATATCGGGATCTGGATTCCGAAGGATTACCGGATAGACCCTTTGGCGCGGTTTATGAAAATGGACTGGAACGAGGTTAGGAGCAGGGATCTGCATGTTGACAGAGACGGGCTGGACCGGGTGGACGGAATCGTCTGTATCGCGGAGATCCCGGAGGCTGATATCAGGATTTACGGTTACGGGGATGCGGAGTGCAGCGGACAGGGCGTGGCAGTTGAGATCGGCGACGATGTGAATTATTTTGACTGGTTTTATACATCCTCTCATGCGATTTTTCCGGCCTGCTACTGGAACGGGGCGGACGGGCAGCTGCAGGTGGCGCTGCATATTTATACGGGAACCGGGGGCAGCGCCCAGGAACTGCATGTGCTGCAGCGCTATGATACGGGTACTCTGTCGGATCATGTACTGGATCTCAATGATTATGAGGACATGCTTCAGGAAAGGATTGATCATTCCATTGACGAAGAGACAGGGCTGCTGACCCTGTATGATACCAGGAACCAGAAGGAACTGGCCTGTGGGCAGATCGGGGAGGATAGGGTGGAAAGCCTCGAACTGGGCAGTATTTCACACTTCCTTCTGGGAGACACGATCCGGCTTGTCCTGGAACCCGGGTATTTTCCGGAGGGCAGTCCCATTGCGGAATATCCGGAGGAGATGTCCGCGCTGGAGGCAGAGCTGATCCTTTTGGAAAGCCAGGGAGAGATTCGTTTTGAACTGGGAGAGATCAGGGCTGCTGGAAATAGATGAGGGCAATGCTGAAACAGACAGAAGCAGGAGGACTCGTTGCGGGTTCTCCTGCCTTTATAATAAAAATGGAACAGACATGTTTTCAGCGCGGGTGTGGACTGGGGATTGGAGGGGATTTGACGGCAGTTGAAGTGGAATGGTACCGCTTACAAAAAATAATACCGATTTTTAGATAAATCTTACATCATTTTCAGCTGAAAAAATCCCTGTTTTGGAGAAAATGAAAAAATCCCTTTTTTTGTTTCTCAAAATGTGGTACAATTTTTGTATCATAAGGAAGTGTATACAAATTACAGGAACCGCTTCGCGAACTCTGTAATCGAAAGGAAATAACTGCTGCGGGTTTAAGCCGTTCTCCCCGTATTTCAAGGCTTTTTCCTACAGAAGTTGCAGCATTTAATTTCCGACAATTCCTGAAAATAAGGAACCGGCATAAAATATACTGCGCGTTGATGAAATTTACAATACCTCATGCAAAAAGCCTGCAGGACAGGTTTGCTGCGCCATAGTGTATGAAAGTCTGGCGGTCTTGAGCATAACCTGCCGTTTGACAGTGAGATTTCGGAACAGAGCGGGCAGACCGCAGATTGGATGCAGAAATGTACAATAAGTGCAAAAAAAGCGTATTCTGTCCAGCGCCGTATGCAGGCGCTTTCAGGTACGGTCAGGGTGTTTATGGATGGTTCCCGAAGAAAGGAGAGGGATGGCAATGAACGGGACAGATAAGAACTGCGCCGCAAAACCGGAAACCGGGTATTATCTGGCGATTGATATCGGAGCATCCAGCGGACGCCATATACTGGCTCATCTGGAAGAGGGCAAAATGGTACTGGAAGAGGTACATCGTTTCCCCAACGGAATGGTGGAGAAGGACGGCGAGCTGGTCTGGGATGTGGAGGAGCTTTTTGCGCAGATTAAGCTTGGCATGAAGAAGTGCGCAGAGCTGGGGAAGATTCCTGTCAGCGTGGGTGTGGATACCTGGGGCGTGGATTTTGTGCTGTTGGACAGGGAGGGCAGCCGGATCGGCAATGCGGTGGCATATCGTGACGGGCGCACGAAAGGAATGGATGAGGAAGTGTATAAGCTGATCCCGGAGGATGAGCTGTATGCCCGCACCGGGATCCAGAAGGCGATATTTAACACGGTCTATCAGCTGATGGCTTTGAAGACAAAGAAACCGGAGTACCTGGAGAAGGCGGAGACACTGCTGATGATGCCGGATTATTTTCACTACTTGCTTTCCGGCGTGGCGGTGACGGAATATACGGAAGCCACCACCGGCCAGCTGATTACGCCGGATACCAAAGAATGGGATATGGAGCTGATTGAGAAACTGGGATATCCGAAACGTATCTTCCGAAAGATTGTGGCTCCCGGCACCGAGATCGGCAGTCTGGCGGACAGTGTCAGGGAGGAAGTGGGATTTGACTGTAAGGTGGTAGTACCAGCCACCCATGATACCGGTTCCGCGGTGCTTGCGGTGCCCACAGACAGTGACGATGCATTGTACATCAGTTCGGGAACCTGGTCCCTTATGGGAACCGAACTGATGAAGGCGGACTGCTCCCCGGAGAGCAGGGCCAATAACCTGACCAATGAAGGCGGATATGACTACCGTTTCCGCTATCTGAAAAATATCATGGGCTTGTGGATGATCCAGTCCGTGAAGAAAGAAATCGGCGGGGGTCTGGGCTTTGGAGAAATCTGCGAGATGGCTTCCGGATGTAATATTCCTTCCATTGTAGACTGTAATGACGATCGGTTTCTGGCACCGGCCAATATGACAGAAGAAGTGCGTAAAGCCTGTGCAGAATCCGGGCAGCAGGTGCCGGAAGGGCTTGCGGAGGTGGCATCCGTTATCTACAACAGCCTGGCGAAATGCTATGCGGAGACCATAGTGGAACTGGAGAGCATGACAGGGATCAAATATGACCGTGTTCATATCGTGGGCGGCGGCTCCAACGCGGAATACTTAAATCAGCTGACGGCAAAGGCTACAGGAATCCCGGTGTATGCGGGGCCTGCGGAGGCTACGGCCATCGGCAATGTGGCGGCGCAGATGATTACGGCCGGGGAACTGGCAGGGCTGAAGGATGCCAGGGCATGTGTGTTCCGTTCTTTCCCGATCCATATTTATCAATAGAAAAACGGTTTTACGAAAGAAAGCAGGGATTGGAAAGGATGCTAAGCGTCGGGACAAATGCCGGTATGGTAAGTCAGAAGACGGCAGACGGATATATTCTGCAGATAAAGACAGAAGATGGAATTGAATACAGCGATTTGGAATCAAAATAAGAAAGGAAAGAGAAAATGACAGCAAAGGAAAGATTTGAATCTGCAAAAGAGATATACGCATCCTACGGCGTGGACGTGGAGGCGGCCATCGCCAGATGCATGGAGGCGCCCGTAGCCCTACACTGCTGGCAGGGGGATGATGTGACAGGATTTGACCATGACGGGCCTCTGACCGGAGGCATCCAGACCACCGGTGATTACCCCGGAAAGGCGAAGACACCGGAAGAGCTGATGCAGGATATGGATAAGGCACTGAGCCTGATGCCCGGTAAGAAAAAGCTGAATCTCCATGCAAGCTATGCAATTTTTGAACCCGGCGAGTTTGTGGACCGTGATAAAATTGAGCCGAAGCATTTTGCAAAGTGGGTGGAGTTCGCAAAGGAAAGGAACATGGGTATCGATTTTAATCCCACTTTCTTTTCCCATGATAAGGTAAAGGACGGCCTGACCCTGTCCAGCCCCGATGAGGAGACCAGGAAGTTCTGGATTGAGCACGGCAGGGCGTGTGTGCGTATTTCCCAGTATTTTGCAGAGGAGACCGGTGTTCCCTGCGTCATGAATATCTGGACCGGTGACGGCTATAAGGATATCCCGGCTGACCGCATGGGGCCCAGAATGAGATATAAGGAGTCCATCGAGGCGATTTTGTCCGAGCCCTTTGACAAAAATAAGGTGAAACCCTGCGTAGAGTCCAAGGTATTCGGCATCGGCGTGGAGGCATTTACAGCGGGAAGCGCGGAATTTACATTAAGCTTTGCAGCTACCCATGACGGCTGCCTGCCTTTGATGGACAACGGACATTACCATCCTACTGAAGTAGTATCGGACAAGATTCCTGCGCTGCTGTGCTTCTATCCGGAAATCGCTCTGCACATTACCAGACCCATCCGTTGGGACAGCGACCATGTGGTTCTCTTTGACGATGAAACAAAAGAGATGGCGAAGGAAATCGTCAGATGCGACGGCCTTGACAGGGTTTACATGGCGTTGGATTACTTTGATGCCAGCATCAACCGTGTATCCGCATGGGCCATGGGATTCCGCAGCTGGCAGAAAGCGCTGCTTTCCGCTATGTGCACGCCCAATGCCGAGTTGAAGAAGCTGCAGGATGAGAACAGGATGACGGAGTTGATGGTGCAGCAGGAGGCGGTAAAGACGCTGCCTTTCGGCGACGTGTGGAATGAGTACTGCGAGCGCTGCGGCGTGGTGTCCGACAGGGACTTCTTCAGTGAAGTCAAGAAGTATGAGGACGAAGTTCAGTTAAAGAGATGATCAGGTAAAGCAAAATACCACGTCTGACGGGAAAGAGGCATTCTTTCAGAAAATGGCTGCAGCCGGGTGCCTGTTCGGTACTCCGGCTGCTTTTGTATGGGAAAATGTTTACAGGAAACTGTCCGGGCGGAAATTTGATTTGATTAGAAACGGGCTGATATAAGAGGAGGCATTCAGGGCAGAATGCATTACAAAGATCGGCTTTCCGCCGGCGGCAGAGGAAGGGAGCATCGATGAATAATATATTTGGCGTAAAGGTAATGGAAGATTATATCCGTATGTGCCATGACGGTGTGAGACAGGGCTGGCATGAGAGGAACGGCGGAAACCTGACCTACCGCATGAAAGAGGAAGAGGTGACGGAATGCAGGCCTTATTTCAGGGCGGAGCCGGGTCCCTGGGTGAAGCTGGGAGTGGAGGCCGACAACCTGAAGAATGAATACTTTATTTCCACAGGAAGCGGAAAATTCCTGCAGAATGTGGGGCTGGAGCCTCAGAACAGCATCTGTATCGTGGAGATTAACGAGGCGGGAGATGCTTACCGCATTGTCTGGGGATTGGAGAACGGAGGAAAGCCCACAAGCGAGTTTCCGACTCATTTTATGAATCATTTCGTGAGGAAGCGTGTGACGAATGGTGCAAACAGGGTGATTTATCATGCCCATACGCCTTATGTGATTGCTTTGACCTATGTGCTTCCTCTGAAATCTGAAGTGTTTACCAGGATGCTCTGGAAGAGCGCTACGGAGTGCTGCGTGGTATTTCCGGGCGGCGTGGGCGTGGTACCCTGGATGGTGCCCGGCGGTCCTGAAATTGCGAAGGCTACCTGCGTGCTGATGGAGAAGTTTGACGCGGCTGTCTGGTCGTTCCACGGATTGTTTGTATCCGGCCCGGATTTTGATACGGCGTTTGGGCTGATGCATACCATTGAGAAGGCTGCGCAGATTGCTTCCATAGCGTTGGCAGCCACCGGGGGAAAGCCTCCCAGGCAGGTGATTACGGATGACAATCTGCGGGATATCGGCAGGAATTTCGGAGTGACTCTGAATGAGGAGATTCTGAACTTTGTTTCGGGTGATGAGCTGTATTGCTGATGGAATACATACTCCATCGGTATTACCGGATGGATTTGCGATGACCGTCGGGGAAGGGAACTGCGCGATGCAGTGCATATCATTCCTCTGGACAGGATTCTGGTAGAGACGGACGCGCCCTATTTATACCCACAAACGCAAATAATTGCCGTCTGCAGAATATAACGAGTGAACGCATTGTGACAATCCGGAGCTGAAAGCGGCAATTAAATGCGTTCACGAGTATAACGCCGAAAAATGTGCCGGGACTGGAACGGACGAATGTGCCGCAGAATATCAGGTATGTTGTCAGGAATTTTGCTAAATATATGAAGGTATCGGAGGAGATACTGGCAGAGAATGCACGGAAAAACACGGAAAGAATATTCCGAATCAGATGGAATAAAACTGAGCAGATAAAATTTCAAAAAAATTTCAATATGTGAAAAAACATCTTCCCAATCCGGCATATTTGTGCTATACTTAGGGTCATGGAAGCATAGCTCAGCTGGGATGAGCGCTCGCCTGACTAGCGGGAGGCCAAGGGTTCGAGCCCCTTTGCTTCCATTTTCTATTGAAAGCCGCAAACTCAAAGATTTTCCAGTAAAATTAAAGGTTTGCGGCTTTTTGTTCAGGCTTGCCCTGATTAAAAAGGGCATTACACCCTCCTCTGTTGCGATGTGGCAACTTTTTAAAGCAAATCAGAAATCCGGATACTTAAGTCATCATAAATACATACAGGGACATCAGTATCAAATGTATATTGGTTCGACTTCTTCTCATTTTCCAGGTCATATACCATAACAGATTTCACCTGCGGATTTACGATCCAGTATTCCCTGACACCTGCAGTACGGTATTTGAACAGTTTTATACCATAGTCGTTTTGGGGATTGGAGGGGGAGGTGATTTCTATCACCCAGTCCGGAGCTCCGTTGCAGCCATTTTCATCCAGTTTACTGCTGTCACAGATGATGGAAATATCTGGTTCAACATAAGTCTTATCATCTTTATACAGGAAGACCGCGAAAGGGGCGGGGTAAACTTCACAGCTTCCATGCCTGGAGTCAATGTAGTTTGTAATCGTCTGCGAAAGACGGTTGACCAGTTTTTGGTGGATTCGGTTTGGCGGAGCCATCATATACATCTGTCCATCAATCAGTTCTGCTCTCTGGCCATCTGGCAGGGCATAGATATCATCTATTGTATAAATTCTTTCTTGTGCTAAGGCCATAGTAATTCCTTCCTTTCCTTTGATTTCTAATGAATCTGAAGACCGAAGAAGGTTCCGGTCATTGTCATCTCTTCAGTGTTTTATTTCGTGTCAATGATGTTCTCAATGGTTTCGATGGGGATAAAGACTACTCATTGTATGTCCCCCATTTTGATACTGATTATACGGTAAAAACGGAATTGCTTCAATACATTTTTAAAATATTTGGGAAAAACCATTGAGGTTAAGGAAGGCAAGAGAAAAGTCGGAAATAAATAGGTTGCATTTTCATCCGGTCATGTGGTAAATTGGTGGCAGACAGGATGTGATGAGATTCTGGGGCACAACCGGAAGGTAGATGGATTGTTCGGACAGAATTCCGGGTCAGACGTTGTCAGTGCAGAGGAAGATTAACCTTCAAGCGGATGGAATTGCCGGGTACAGACAGGAAGGAGAAGATGATGGGAGAGCAGAGGAAGCGGCTCCTGGTTACAGGTGCGTCAGGGTTTCTGGGCAGCAGAATTGTGGCATTCTATAGGAGACAAGTGCGGCTTCCCACAGATGAAAACGGAGCAGAGAACGCGCCTTTTATAGGAAGCGAAGAGATTGCTTCCTGTAAGGCACATTACAGGGACAGATATGATGTGTACGCTCCGTCCCATAAGGAGATGGAGATAACGGACAGGGAGAGCGTAGAGCAGGCATTTTGTCGTTTCCGCCCTGATTATGTGGCTCACTGCGCCGCAGTCTCCGATGTGGAAGCCTGTGAGAAGGAGCCGGAGCGTTCGCGGAAGATTAATGTGGACGGGAGCCGGAATATTGCGGAGGCGTCTGCCAGGTATCATGCCAAATGTCTGATTGCCAGCTCTGATCAGGTATATTTCGGCAGCCATAAAAAGGAACCTCACAGGGAAGATGAGGCGCTGTACCCGCAGAATGTATACGGCAGGGAAAAGCTGAGAGCCGAGGAGGAATGCCTGGATGTGAATCCGGAATGTGTCCTGCTGCGGTTATCCTGGATGTATGATGTGCGGACAGTAAGGGAGAAGGAGCACGGTGATTTTTTCAGGACACTTGCATTAAAGAGAAAGGCTCTGGAGCCGCTTAAATATCCGGTATATGACAGGCGCGGGATTACCGACGTCAATGAGGTAGTGGGCAATCTGGAAAAAGCATTCGTGCTGAGAGGCGGTGTCTATAATTTCAGTTCCCCCAATGACAGGAATACTTACGAAACGGTCCGGGCACTGTTTGAAGCCCTGGAATGGGATACTGTAGGGCTTGTGAAAAATGAGGAGAGCTTTGCGGGGGAACCCAGGAATATAAGCATGGATTTGGGTAAAATTCAGGAGCAAGGTATTTTCTTCCGCCCCACGCTCCGGGCTTTGATTGAGAACTGCAGGCTTTATGTCTAAGGAACTGTAGACATTTCCTTAGACAGAGAGAAGGAAAGGAGATTCTCATAACCCCACAAACAACAGATAACAGATTCCGGCCAACAGCAGCAGTATCAGGAGAGTCGGAAGGAAAAGTGACAGAAACGCTGCCAGCAGCATGGCGGGCACGTCGCCCTTTTCCAGAGGCTCCTGTTTTATCTGTTCTTCTTTTTCGGAATCGGTTGTCTTAGGTATGTTTCTCCATGCTTTTCTCATATTCTCTCCTGTTCCCGCTGACGGGAAAATTTTGAAATATTTGCCAATGTGAATGTATAACAAGGGGGCTGTCGGGAAATAACTGCGTTCCCACAATATGTATTGTGATATGTTGGAAATCACAGATATATATTGTGAACGAATTTCATTTCCCGACGGTCCCTTTATGAGCGTTTCTGTGATGCAGGATAAGCAGGCGGCATAGGAATACGCCCACGAGTATACCTGTGAGGTTTACAGAAAAATATTCCATAAATACCGCCAGGCCACAGCCGCAGCCAAGGCCTGGCAGTATGGATATGTCGGTATACTCGTGAGCGCGTTTCTTTACCGTTCATTGTCTTCTGTTTGCAGAAACGCTCATAAAGTCATTGTCGTTACAGTGACATTGTTATACATTTCCGTTGGCAAATGTTTTGGGCGCGAGTATAAATAACGGATACATGTCCCGGGCTGCGTTTTTCTACTGCTGCAGTCCGCCTGTTCTGTCCGCAGAATCCCCAGGCTTCATTTCGAACAGATAATTTCCGTTTTCGTCTACTTTCCGCTGTTCCGCAAAGTGGCAGGCAACAAAGTGTCCGGGCTTTACTTCCGTCAAAGCAGGCGGAACTACTTTACATTTGTCGCACGCCATAAAGCAGCGTGTGTGGAACTTGCATCCGGAGGGCGGTTTGATGGGACTGGGAATATTGCCTTCCAGTATGATGCGTTCCTTCGTCAGGCTGTCCGGGTCCGTGGTGGGGATGGAGGACAGCAGCGCGATGGTGTAAGGATGTCTTGGGTCGCTGAATATCTCGTCGGTCTCGGCTGCCTCCACCATATTGCCCAGGTACATGACGCCTATCCGGTCCGAAATGTAGCGCACCACGGACAGATTGTGGGAAATGAACAGGTATGTCAGTCCCTCCTTCTCCTTCAGTTCCTGCAGCAGATTGATGATCTGGGACTGGATGGAAACGTCCAGTGCAGACACACACTCATCGCAGACCACAAATTTCGGCTTCACGGCCAGGGAGCGGGCGATACAGATTCTCTGCCGCTGTCCGCCGGAAAACTGATGGGGATAGCGGTTGTACATATAGTTCTGCAGGCCGCAGGAATTCATGATTTTGAACACATATTCCTGCATCTTCTTAGAACCGGCTTTGAAAAATTTGTGGGTTACCAGGCCTTCTTCAATGATGCGCCCCACGGTCATACGGGGATTCAGGGAGGAGTAGGGATCCTGGAAAATAATCTGCAGATCCTTCCTCAGATGACGCATTTCATTATATTTCAGGCGTTTCAGATCCACTCCGTCATCCAGCATGGCTTCATATTTTGCAAATTCGGAATCGTTCAGATAAGGAGCCTTCAGTTGGTTGATCTTTCCGTCAATTTCAGCGGCGGAAGCCAGAAGCGCTTCCTTTTGGGCGTTCAACTTATTCCGTTTTTGCTCCAGAGTAGCGATTTTTGCCCGAATGCTTTGGGCCTTTGCGGGAGAGTCCTCCAACAGCCCCTCCTGTGCGTCTATCTCCACTGTAATGTCATCCGCTTTGGAAGACAGGGCGGCAGCCTGAAAAGTAAGCCTGTATTTATCGGTCAGAAGAGAAGCGCCCTGACGGGTTTCTTTCACCAGGAAGCCGCCCAGAATCCTGGCACAGTAGTCCAGTGCCGTCCGGGCATCGCAGAGAGCCAGGTTCTTGCTTTGCAGGTCGAAGAAAGTGGCATTATCCCCCAGCGCATCGCACTTTTGGGTTATTTCTTCCGCATAGGCGGCGGCCTTGTGATATTTCTCGATATATTTCTCAGCGTGGGTGAGGGTATCCATCACATAACTGGGGGCCACTTCCTCCAGGGTACGGCCGTAATACATGGTACTTCCGGCAGTCTGTTCATATAACTGCAGAAGGACGCGGCCCAGAGTGGACTTGCCACAGCCGGACTCGCCCACCAGGCCGAAGGTTTCTCCCTGATAGATGTCGATGGAGATATCTTCGTTGGCCCGGACGTACATCTGCTTTGCGAAGAAAGATGACTTGGCCACCGGGAAATATTTTTTCAGGTTGGTGATGGACAGCAGCCTGTTTTTCTGCTGTGCCTGTACCGGGGACGCTGTTTCGCGGTCCGCAGGACTTCCCTTCGGGTTCCGGGCGCTGTCAGCGGTCCGGCTTCTGGCGTCATGCTGTGTGCCGCTGCCGGGGCGGGCTGTGTCAGCCGGCTGCGTTCTGGTGGTGGACTGTGATTTTTCCATGTGCTTCACTCTTCCTTTCTGCCTTATCCGGATAGAAGCAGCGGATCAGCTGCCCTTCGGTCACTTTTTCCAGGGTGGGCTCTTCGTCAATGCATTTCTGAGTACAATATTTGCAGCGAGGGGCAAATTTACAGCCCCTGGGCAAATCCAGAGGATGGGGTACCACGCCGGGGATGGGATCCAGTTTTGCCCGGTCGTCATTCAGCCGGGGAATGGAAAACATCAGCCCCTCGGTGTAGGGATGGCTCTGTCTGCAGTCCGTAAAGATCAGCCTGGCCGGAGCCTGCTCCACCACCTGGCCGCAGTACATGACTACAACGTCGTCAGCCATCTCGTTGATGACGCCCAGATCATGGGTGATAAACATGATGGCAGTGCCGTTTTCCTTCTGAAGGTCGTTCATCAGCCGCAGGATCTGTGCCTGGATGGTTACGTCCAGCGCTGTGGTGGGTTCGTCGGCGATGAGAATATCCGGTTTGCAGGCCAGGGCCATGGCGATCATCACACGCTGCCGCATTCCGCCGGAGAGCTGATGGGGATACTGGCGCGCCACGGCTTCCGGATTGGGGATCTGTACGGCCCGAAGCATTTCGACGCTTTTTTCCGCGGCCTCCTTTCTGCTCATATTTTGATGAGTCATAAAAGGCTCCGACAGCTGCCGCTTGATGGAAAATACCGGATTCAGGCTTGTCATGGGCTCCTGGAAGATCACGGAGATCCGGTTGCCCCGGATATGGTACATCTCCTGGGTGGATACCCTGGCCAGGTCCTGGCCGGCGAAGGTAACCGTGCCCCCTGCAATGTAGCCATTGGCGTCCAGAAGGCGCAGCACGCTCATGGCTGTGACGCTTTTTCCGGAACCGGACTCCCCCACGATTCCCAGGGTGCGGCCCGGATAGATAGAATAGGAGACATCGTTTACGGCCTTTACCGTGCCGTTTCTTGTCTTAAAAAAGGTGCGAAGGTTTTTCACTTCAAGTAAGGGTTCTGACATATATATATACCTCCAACTATTTCAAATGCCGCAGGTCCGGAAGAATGCCTGCACAAAGCGAATAGGATTCGCTTGGGCATTCTTCCGCGTGAGAAAAGTTCGCTGCGCGAACCTGGAACTTCTTAGCGGGCGTACTATGCTGAACGCCGTTCAGCAGACCGCTTGGAAATTCTTCTCACGCTTTTACCTCTGATTTCGGGTCGAGCACATCCCGCAGCGTATCTCCGATGATATTGATACAGATTACCACAATGGAAAGGAACAGCGCCGGGAATACCCATCGCCACCAGAAGGACTGGATGACCAGGGCGCTTCTGGAGCCGTCAAGCATGTTGCCCCAGGTAGGGCGGGGGAGTTGGACGCCGAAGCCCAGGTAGGAGAGGGAGGACTCGGTCAGCATACAGCTGGCGAAATCCAGTGTAATAGTAACCAGTATGACGGATATAATGTTGGGGAGGATATGGCGGAAGGCGATCCGTTTCTCCTTTACCCCCATGGAGCGGGCAGCTGTGACAAATTCTTTCTCGCGTTCTGCCAGAATCTGGCCTCTCACCAGTCTGGCCAGCCCGGTCCAGGAGAGTACGCCCAGGATCAGCATGATGATCACGATACGGGTGTCCTCATGGATGTCCGATGCCTGGAAGATGGCAGACAGGCACAGGGCGAAGGGCAGGAAGGGGATGGCGCCCACGATTTCCGTCAGACGCATCAGGAGCATATCCACTGCGCCCCCGAAGTAACCGGAGATACAGCCGATGATGATGCCGATGACAGTGGACACGATGACGGCTACCGCTCCTACGGTCATGGTCATCTTTCCGCCGTTCATGATCCGGTTAAAGACATCCCGTCCCATGTCGTCGGTGCCCATGATATATCCCTTCAGGCCCCAGCAGTCCACAAATCTGCCGTCCCTGAAGGCATAGTTCTGGAAACCGCTGGCGTATACCTTGTCCACGGCGCCTTCCTGCGTCAGCGCCTCGGGGATTTTACACTGGCTGCGGTAGTTCTGGCCCCAGGCATATACCCTGCCTTGGTCGGTGGTCAGAACGAAATGCCTGGTGCCGCCGGAGACGGTGAGGGCATTTTCTCCCTCCAGAAGCTTAGGCAGAGGCTCCTTCATTCCGCTTACCACGATCTCGCCGTCATCAAGAACCAGAGCCAGCGCGTTGCCGGAGGCGGCGATGTCCACCACTTTGCGCTCTCCGATGTATTCAAACAGGTCCGTGCTGACATTGCGTCCGTTTTCGTCCGGTACGCTGATCAGGTTGTACTTGGTGCTCTTGCCGCAGACAAAGGTGCCGTTTTCGTCTATGCCGTAGATACCGTCGTTGGTAAAGGCCAGCTTGACGATGGGGCTTTCATTCCTGCCGTGCCTGATTACGGAGGAAAGATTGGTGGCGGCCAGTCCGTCATTGCCCCAGGCGTAGATGGTGCCGTCTTCCATGAGGATGGCGGTTACCTGGTTGCCGCAGATCAGCTGGCGGACCTGGGAGGCATCGATGGTTCCGCCGTTCATCAGTTCGTCCGGCTGCCTGCGGGCAGCGGCGATCATGGAACCGTCGTGGCCGTACTGGCCGTTGTCATATTCGCCCCAGGCATGGACCCGGCCGTCCTCCGAAATGGCCACGCAGTGGTCGGAGCCTGCGGCCACATGGACGATTTTGCTGTTTTTCACTTCTTCCGGGATATTCATGACATCTCTGGCCGGGTCTCCGGATATATTCACATACTGTCCCCACATGGAGACTTTTCCTTCCGTATCCACGCCTATGGTAAAGGTACCTCTGGAGGAAATATCCACCACGCCGTCCTTCATACCTTCGGGCAGTTCCATCAGGCTCAGAGTGGGAGCCATATTGGTGTGCAGCATCTCGCTGCCTGTCTCCGTCAGATCCACCGGTGAGATGGCGGAGCCGATGAACACAAAGAGAAACATCCCTGCCAGAATGATTACCGCTCCCGTGGCAAGGGGTTTGCGGAAGAATCGTTTGACTGCCAGTTTGCCGGGGCTGTCAAAACGCTCGTCGGCTATGGTCAGTTCCCTGGAGCCGCCGAAGAACATTCTGCGCAGCCAGCGGAAAGGAGCGAAGCCCTTTTTACTATTATTACTCATTTATCTATTTCTCCTTATACCAATTGTCGTTTGCGACAATTTGTTCCGTATCCGCGCCCCAATCCCTCTGCGGTATGGAATTTTCGGCTGTGGGTAGATTGTGCCGTTCCATTCCGGTCAATAGAATTCTGCACTTGAATTTTATCGAATGCGTGTATCATGCTGTGAGCGGCGAAGCCGGGGACAGCAGTCAATTCCGGGGGACATGGGAAAGCGGGTCCGTCTGCTTGTTAATACTTACATCCAAAAATATTTGCAAACCTGAATATATACTGTATACCGGTTGAATTTGCAGTACTAACCGACTGCAGACCGCCAGCCAGGTATTTTCCCGGAGGCATCAATGTAAATCCCGGCGGTCTGCGGTATATAATGAGTGAGCGCTTCTGCAAATGCAGGACAGAGAAGGTAAAATAAATGTGCTCACGAGTCTACACGGACTCTTGGGTCTGCCAGGCCGTAAGCGATATCTACGATCAGGTTGCCGAGAAGACCCAGGATGACATAGAACATCTGAAGCAGCAGCACTACCTCAAAATCCTTGCTGTTCAGGCTGAGTATGTAAATACGGCCCACACCGTTGAGGCCGAATATATTTTCGATTACAATGGAGCCGGAAAAAATACCGATAAACCATCCGATTACCAGTGTAATAATGGGAATCAGCGCATTTCGGAAGGCGTGGCTGTAAATGACCGTCTTCTCCGCCAGGCCTTTTGCCCGGGCAGTCCGGATACAGTCCAGGGAAAGCGCTTCCGACATGGAAGCCCTCACATAGCGTGTCATGCCGCCCAGAGAGGAGAAGGTCATGACGATCAGAGGAAGCGCCATATAGTACAGCCTGTCCTTCAATTCGGTAAGACCGGTGAAACTGGAGCCGGGTGTCTTCATGCCCGAGACAGGGAACCATTTTAACATGATGGCAAAAATCCAGATGAATACGATGGCGATGATGAAGCCCGGGATACTGTAGCCGACGATGGTTCCCACCTGGATGGCGGTATCCCTTTTGCTGCCTCTGTGGACAGCGCAGAATATCCCTAAGGGTATGGTGATCCCCAGACCCAGAAAGGTTGCAAAGATATTGATAAAAACAGTGTTTTTCAGCGGAGCCGCCAGTACTTCCCTGGCACTCCGGTCATATTCATAGCTGTAGCCCGGATTTCCCTGGAGGATGCCGTTGTATTTGCCGTTAATGGGCGCCAGACCGATCCATCCCAGATAGCGCACCACCACGTTCTGATCCGTTCCCAGTTCCCTGCGCAGCTCATCCACCCTTGCCTGATAGAGCTCGGCAGCGTTTTCCGTGGTTTTCAGTCCTTTCCTGTAGGGTTCCGCCTCTGCCACCGCCCGGTCATAGGGGATGAGAGAGTATACGAAAAACATGAGAAAGGAGAGAATCAAAAGGACTACAACCATATAGCCAAATCTTTTCAGTATATACTTGCCCATATCATACTCCGTTTCTGCTATTGATACCCAATATTGACAGGCACGGCCGAATACATCTGCCAACCTGAATGAAAAACCAGTGACAGGATAAACAGCGGCAAATAAAAGCGGCCATGCATACAGTTTTGTGTCGTTGTAATAAATGGGGCAGTCGTTTTGACGGCTGCCCCATCTCCTGCTTGTCATAGATTGAAACCGAAATTCCGGTTTAGAAGCCCTTCACATTCGCATACAGAAGCGCTGCGGCAGGACCGCGGAAGGGGCTGGTATGGAAATTCTCAATCTTTGCATTGTATACATCGTAGTAGTAGTTGGAGTACAGCGGGATATCGGGCATCAGCTCGTTCCATCTCTCCACATAACCCATGTACCACTGGTTGAATTCGTCCTCGGTAGAGGCATTGTAAACCATAGCCATGGACAGGTAATCCATACCAAGCTTGTCGCCGGATGCCTCCACTGCCTCCTCATAGGAAAGCTTTTCAGCCTTCAGGTCATAAGGGAAGTCGATGTCATAGGGATCATACAGCTTGTTGGAGGAATTGGTAAACCATGCAGGGTCATGGGACCACTGGTAGGAGGTATCAAGGTTGGTCAATGCGGAAAATCCGGTTGCCAGATTGTACATCCCATAGGTAGGAATTCCGTTGTAGCCATAGGTGGGCTCGCGGTAAATTTCGCCCAGCAGCTTGTTGAAATCGCCTGTGGTAGCGCGGACCACCATACCTGCCGCCGCAAGGTCGGAGCTGTTGGCCAGGGTGGTGGAGATCAGGTCGGTGACTTCGTTGGGAGAAGAGCCGAACCAGTTGATTGCCAGGGGCATGTAGTACTCGCCGTTAATTTCTACGGTCTGGTAGGTCACGCCGTCTGTATTGGAAACGGAAGCGTAGGTCTTGTTTGCGCCGTCCAGGGCATTGGCCTCATCGGCGGTCAGCTTCTTGTAACGCACTGCGTCAACGCCTTCGGCGCCTTCCACGAATTCTTCGCCCCTGGAGTTGTAAACCCAGCCGCCGTCCTCCAGGACCTTCTTGGCTGTCTCGGGAGAGAAAGCGTAGTCAATGAGTTCGATATCATCCTGCACCGCTTTCCAGGGACCAAGGTCAGGGCTGTAAGGGCCGTCTACCACGACGCCGTAGCCGCCGGTGAAGGTCTGGCAGAATTCGGTACGGTTCAGCAGGTATGCGATTGCCTGGCGCACTTCCTGGAACATGGTAGGACCGAAGTCGCAGTCAAACTGAATCTTGCCGTAGCCGGCTCTCTGATAGTGAGTTTCCGTAAAGTTCTCGCCGTCTACCACTGCCAGTGCAGCCGTGGTATCCTTGCCGCCGGTTACGCCGCCCAGAATATCGGTACCGCCGCTGGTAAGCTCCTCCAGCTGGGTTTCTGCGATCAGCTTCACATATACGATGGTCTCGATGGAAGGGGTCTGTCCCTCATAGTTGCCCTTGAACTGGGGATTCAGGGTCATGGTAGCCTGCTTTGTGGAGGCATCCCAGTCGGAAACTACATAGGCGCCGGAGAAAGGATACCTGGTCAGGTCATAACGATTGGCCTCGATTTCGGCAGCCTTTACATAGCTGTCTCCGTTCTTCTCATAGAAGTTCTCGCTTAAGTACACGCCGTTGCCGTCGTCCAGGATATCCACATCTTCGCCCAGCACCAGGCCCAGCGGAGCGGGATCAAATCCGGCGTAGGTATATGCAAAGTAGTAAGGATAGTAGTCGGAGGACACTGTAACGGAGTAGCTGTAATCGCTCAGCAGACGGATGCCTGCGAATTCCCTGGAAGTGCCTTCCGCTTCTTCTCCGGTATAGTCGTGGAATGCCTGATAACCTACAAATGCCATGCCGCTGGTACCGGGGCGTCCGGCTTCCATACTTACCTGGGAGGCAAAGGACAGGGTGGCTGCAAGATAGTTTTTCGCCGTGATGGGCGTGCCGTCACTGAAGGTCAGGTCTTCGTTGAGTTCTACAGTGAATGTGGCGGTGCCGTCCTCGTTCTCCGTCTCGGTGTGGCTTTTTACAGAAGTATCATTCCACACAAGGTTTCCGTCCTCGGCCACTTCCTGTGTACCGTAGCCGATGGTCAGACGTCCGATATCCTGGTCGGAAGCGCCCACGGAGCTGGTACCCCAGCCGGGGAAACGGAAATCGCCGGTCAGGTCGGTGGTATTGCCCATGATGACTTTGTTCTCGTATGCAACGTCGGAGCCGCCTGCATCGGAACTATTGCCGCTTTCGTTTTCTTCGGAAGAAGCGTCGGAATTTGCATCGGAGTTTTCTTCGGATGAAGCATCGCCGGATTCTGAACCGGACGGTGCGCTGCTGTCTGCCGGGGTGTCATTTCCGCAGGCGGCCATACTGAAAGCCATTGCGGAAGCCAGCAGAAGAGCAAGGAACTTTTTTCTTTTCATAATGCTGTTAATCCTCCTTTTGGAATCATGTTTCACATACTGTTAGGAACTGTCTGGAAATAAATTTGCACTTTAGGGAGAGAAACATCAGTATATATGCGCCTTCCCGTGCGGAATCCTGCAAATTTATTTCGTGACGCTTCCTTACTCACTGATTATTTATTCAAGATTAAAAAAAGGACCGAATAACAAAGGTATTTGTTTCCTTGTGAATACCTGTATACAATCAGTGCCGTATGTAGTTAACGTAGTTTAGTATAAATTATAACGTATAAAATGTCAAG
>CAJUFB010000069.1 GCA_910585805.1 uncultured Acetatifactor sp. | reverse complement strand
AGTTTTGGCTCTATTTTATTTTGGGTTGCGGCCGGAGGTCCGCGCTATGAAAAAAATAATTGCAGGAATAGGGTTTGAACTTACGGGAGTATTGATGCTGTTGTGCTCGTCTATAATTGCAAGTCTGGGCATGGAAAATACAACAGAGTGGCATACTGAGTTGGGAAGATATTGGCAAACAGTATCTAATATGGGTTTACTTCCGGTGCTGATTATAGGTGCTGTTTTACTTGCAGCAGGTGTAATACTTTCTCTATGGGGAGCTTTTGCAAAATCAGACAAATAAACAACCTTCAGTTTATTAGGGGGATTTCATCTTTTGGGTGAAATCCCCCTTGACAAATGCTCTCTTGGTTGCTGATGGAGTTACTCTCACCTTGGAGTTCATCGTCACGGGAGAGCCTCTCGTACAGCGGGGTAATCTTGGTTTTCGTCATAGCGTCTGCCTCCTTACATGAAATATGCTCTAAATGGGTTCTTCACTAACCATGAGAAAATCTCGTGATTAAGAAGTCATTTAGAGCATATATCACCGTAGACGGAAAAGGGATATTTCCCGAAATCCCGCATACCGTAGGTAAAAATATCCAGAAAATTAAGATTCTGTATGGTAAAAAAGGACACTGCCGCCACCAACAGAAACAGGCAGAAAAAGAGCACGCTGCCGCAGACCACCATCATGGCAAATACAAAGACCTTCTTCCCCGTCCCCACCACGCCGCTGACCGGAACGGCAATGCACAGCACAATCACCGCCTGCACCAGAAGCCCCAAACTGGAGAAATCCATGTTGGGCATAATGATCTGCAGGATAACGCTCCTTGGCCGCACCAGAATCCGGTCCAGACTCCCCTCCCGCATCAGCTCCGGGAACACCGCCAGGCCGCCCCCAAACATCTCTCCGATGGCAAAGCTCATCATAATCACGGAAAAGCACAGCAGCACCTGTCCGTAAGTAAAATCATCCACTCCGCTTATCCGTTGCTTAAGGTCCTCACAGGCGTCTGCAGGATTTCTCCCAGATCCAGAAGTTCTGTCAGCTCCTACACATTCCTCCGGTAGGTATTTCCGTCCACCCGGTAGATGTCCCGGATCAGATCAAAGCTGTCCGTCACAGGCACATCCCACCACAACTGGCTTCGCTCTTACTCATAAACCAGACATCTGCAACACCCGTAAAGATCAAAAATATCTTTGACAGATCCCGGTTTCTGCTGTTTTTCAACGTGAAAAGAAATTTATAGAAAATGGAAAAGGCAGGAACCATGTTATTTCGGGTGTTTCCTGCTGAAAAAAGATCGGTTTGGAAAAAGACGAAAGCACTCGCGAAGAGACCAGAAATCGAGTAGGGGTGATTATACCCCTACTCGCCGCGCGGCCCGTGCGCCGCTTTAGCGGCAAATTTACATTACGCGGGCCTGCGCATAAAAGAGGGGCAGCCAAAATCAGGGGCTGCCCCGGAAGGGATACTGCCGCAGGTCCCTTATCCCAGACGTTTCACCGGTATCCAGATGGCGCTTTCGTAATTCTCGCTGTCTGTATCGCTGCCGGAATACCACTCAATATTAACATGGAACGCCAGCTCATACTCCCTGTTTCCGGGAAGCCACTCCCTGAATATCCGCGTATTAACCGTCTGCAGCGCGTTGGGCATGGCGCCGGTGCATCTGAATTTCGCCCATTCACTGGCTGGAATCTCGAAAACCTTCATCCCTTCCGGCACTTCACCGCCCTGATAGGCTCCCGCGATATAATAACGGAAATGTTCCGCATCGCCTTCGTCCTCCACGCAGACGCCGAATTCTCCCACTGCGCACTCCGCAACCACCTGCCGGATGCCTTCCTCTGCCGGCCCCCCGGATGCACCCTGTCCGCAGTGTTTCCCGCAGAATTCCTGCCAGAATTTGGGAATCTCCTGGTAGGAGTTTTCATAGGACAACACCCTTTCAAACCCGATCATCTTCATGGCTTCTCTCTTTTCAATCCTGTACTCCATCCTGCTGCCTCCTTTTACTGAAATCTCCACTGTCAACGGAAGAAATACCTTGATCTGATGCGATGCGGCTGTGTCCGAAGCTGCATGGGAGACACCCCATGGAAGCGGGTGAAAGCCCTGGTAAAGCTCTCCGGTGTATCGTACCGGTACTTGTACGCCAGATCTATGACCTTCTCTTTCCCGCCGCCCCGGGCTTCATTCCCGGAAGTATTGGATTTCAGCACCTCCAGGCCTGCCAGATACAGCCTGCGGTTCCTCAAATACTCTCCGATGGAATATCCCGTAATGATTTTAAAGCACTTCTGGAAATAAAAAGGGGAAAGATACACTGCGTCCACCACTTCCTGCGCGCCAATGTCTTCCAGCAGATGCTCCTCCATGTAATCCGGTCCGCCATGCTTTTCCAGAATATAAACCACATATTCCCTGACGCCCCTGCTCTTGTCCAACAGCATCCTGTCCAGTCCCGGCCACCCCGATTTCAGCCGCTCATAACGATATTCCACCGCCATCCTCCGAACCTGCGAGGATGTGTCCCAAAGGTACCGTTCCGCCCTCTCCGGCGTGCATTCCGGATGGGAAAAGATTTTCCAAACCAGGAATCTTTTCAGGCAGGATTCTTTCTCCCTTTCCTGGCAGGCTTCCATTTCCTCAAGACTCCACAGCGCGCTGCCCACTGCGGTTCGGTACAGCGCCATGCGCACTGCAGATTCCATGCAGGATATCTCCCCCAGTTCTATTTCCTGCAGCACACGGGAAAGCTTTTCCTCTATCTGTTCCTCCAATGCCTGCATCCGTTCCTCCGTCCTACGCCGACCTGCCCGAAGGCGCTCAAATGCCGAAATGCTTTCAAGTAATGACCGCTCCCCTGCCCTGTGCCCTCCCGGCTACGAAATCCGGTACACGAATCCTCCCAGTGGTCCATTGTCTTCGGGAACCGCCAGGGCACCTGACCTGACTGCCAGACTCCCGATCAGGCCCACCGTGTGGAACAGCAGCACCTTCGACATCACCGGCTCCAGAATCTGCCCCACATTCTTCGGGGCATGTACCCCCATAACGGCAAGGCCGCAGTCGTACAGCGATTCATACAGCCCGGCAAAGGAGGCAATCTCTTCCCGGAAAACGGCAGTCAGCCTCTCCTTCTGCCCTTGGGCCAACACCGGAACCATAGCTCCGGCTTTCCCCTCCAATACTGCCTCCAGGCTGCGGGCGATTTCGTCCCCATGGGATGAATAGCGGTTCTTTGCGGGCAAAATGCCGTAATCCGCATAGCAGGCGGCATAGCCGGAATGTAAGCCGCAGTAACCCGCAAAAGCACTGCTCCAACAGGGATGATCCTCCTGAAAGGCAAATGTGCTTCCGTAACAGATATCACCACCCACATCCTCCCGGTCCGCCTTCTTCCGTCTGTCCCGAAAAAGCCTGCAGCCCTCGTTCATCATCCAGAACAGCAGATTCCACAGAAGCCTGCCGTCCTCCATGTCCGCGCCCGGAAACCCAAGCTTCCGCAGCTCCGGCAGCTTTTCCGCCCCGCTGCGCAGGATATCCCCTACCACCGGGACATAGGATTTCTCCGCCGTCCGGAAGAACTCCTCCATATATTCTTCCGTGAAGATTACCAGGCGTGCCTGATACCTGCCCCCGGTCAGGGCAGTGAGCAGGCCGTAGCGCTCCAACAGGGCGATCTCGTCCTCCAGATATACACTGGCCACGCCCAGTTCGATGGCAAGCTGCCGGATGGTCATAGGCGTATGATAGGTGCTGACCAGGATATTGCCCGGGAGTTTTCTGTCGAACAGGCGCTGATACTCCATGTTGGCGGCTCCCTGAAAAATAACGGTAAACTCAAATTTTGCCGGCTGATAGCTCTTTGTTCCAAATTCTCTTTCCATGCCGATACCCTCCTTCAATAGCTTCCGTGTCTTGAACAGATAATATTTCACCATCTCCAGAGAAAGATGGAGCCTGGCGGCCGTCTCCCCACAGGAAAGCCCCTCAAAATAGTAGGCCACGGTACACTCCCGGTACTCCCTGGACAGCAGGGCCAGTTCCCGGCGGAGCGCAGAAAACTGTTCGGTCTGCAGAATATCCTGGACAAAATCCTTCTCGTCCGCAGCCCCCTCGTCAAGCTCCTCACATCGGATGCGGCCCTTTTTGTACAGATATTTCTTGTAGGTGTTGGCCGCAATGGCCCAGATATAGCCGAAGAAGGCGTTGTCATCCCGTATCCTGGGGGCGCTTTTCAGGATGGCCAGGATAATGTCCCCGGCCAGATCCTCCGCGTCCTCCCTGTGGGACACCCGCGAAAGCGCGTAAGCGAAGATGGTCTTCATGTTCTCTTCCACCAGTGCCGAAATCTTTTCCTGTTCCATAGTCCCCTCCGTAAATGGTAAAATTGGTAAAATGCTCTGTTTTGAAAGCTTTCATTTATATAGTACCGGATCCGGCGCAGCGGTTAATGGGAAAATGGAAAATCTCTGTCTGCACCTGCGCACCCATGAAGACAAAGAACGAATCCCCCAACCGTGCTGCACCACTGTCGGGGGATTCTTCTTTTCTTTTTACAGCGGCAAAGCACCCACCAGGCTGCTTGTTACCCTTGTCATTCCTGTCTAACCATTTGCAGTTCAAGCGGCAGACCGGACCCGCCGGTGATTCTGTGCCATTAAAACACATGCAAAATTAACATAGTTTCTTGCTCCTGCTGCGATGCGAAATGTAATGAAAAAAGCCGGTTTTTCCTCAATCGGTTTGGGATCAATCAAAGCCCGCCTGCCCTCCCGCAGCCCTGTCAGTCAGCCTCCAAAGCGCCGTCAAGGCAGCCGAATACGGAATCAGAAAGGCAGACGGATTTCCTCCCCGCAGTGCACATACCTCAACTGCTCCCCCATCTCCTCCTTCATCACCTGAAAGGGAATCTCCCCTGTGCAGTGCCCTGTATAAAACCTGGTGTCCAGTGTTTTCAGCTCTCTGGCGGTCTCCCGAATCAGCGCCAGGTCCCGCTCCCCATAGCCGGACTTTCTGCTCATGTGGAAGCCGCTGACCACCGCCTCCGGCATATCCCCGAAGATCTCCCGGTATCTGTCCAGAATATTCAGAATCCCGTTGTGGGCGCAGCCGGAAACCAGAACCCTTTTCCCGTTCTCCTCCACCACCAGATATTGCTCATGGAGGAATTCGTCCTGCCGGAAGACGTCTCCTGCTTTCCGCATCAGCTCCCGGTTGCCTTCGGGCCACAGCCGCCTTCCGGATACCCGGCCAAACAGGAACAGCTCGTCGTCAATGCGCCTGTCTCCCTCCACCCACTCTATCCCGGGAAGGCTCCCTGCCTCCGGGGAAATGCCGATGTATTTTTCCATCTGCTCGGTTTTATGGTAATAGGCCTCCCCTGCCCCACGGTGCATCCAAATCCCTGCCCTGGGATTCAGCACGGCGAAAGCCGCCAGACCGCCCCCGTGGTCATAATGTCCGTGGCTTAGAATCACCGTGTCCACCCGGCGCAGATCAATGCCCAAAACTACAGCATTTTTGAGAAAGGCCTCCGATGCCCCGGTATCTGCCAGAAGTTTATGCTTTTTCGTCTCAATATAGAAACTTAGTCCGTGTTCCCACACACATCCTTCCGCCCCTTTTGTATTCTCCATCAGGTTGATGATTCTCACGGCTGTCCTCCTGTTCCCGGCAATCCTCCCCGTTTTTCGTAAGTCTCGCAAAATTGCAATTATTGGCTTCGCGAGAGGGGCTGTCTGAAATGTTACCATTTTTCCCCAGGGATCAATGGATACGCAGATCCTGCCCCAAAGCAATATGCTCATATTTATCCCGGCCGATGATTTGGAATCCAAATCGTTCATACAATTTCAATGCCACTTCGTTCCCTTCCACCACAGAGACCACCACAGCGTTCGCATCCCCCAAGGGCTTCCTTTTCACATAATCCAGAAACAGCTGAATCGCCCCAGTGCCATATCCCTTTTTCTGATATTCTTTATCCACCAATATCCGGAACAGCTCATATACCATCTTCTCCTGGAAAACAGGAAAACCTTCCCCTTTTACATAGCGTATTTCCACCAGGCCAACCGGATTCGGGCCATGGCACAAAGCATAAGTCACCGTAATTTCTTCTTCAAATAAATCACTGTAAGATTGCGCCAGGGAATCCACAAAAGGCATCACATAACCCTCCTGTGTTTTCAGCAGCTCCATTGCGATGATCTTCCTGGCATGTTCCCCATGGATCTTCTCGAAATGAATCCCTTTTTCATCTCCAATGATACTTTCAGGATATTTTTTTGCTTCCCTTATCTTTGCGGTAAATTCACCAACGGCAGCATATGGTATCTTTTCAAATTCGCTGTCCGACAGCGCTGTCTCACAGCAGTGCAGTTTCCTGGACGCCGTCACTTCCCCATCAGTGACCTCCCTGTCAAAACCGGCATTTAAGAACAATTTATCCGCCGCCAGATTCGAAGCCTTATAGGTCCCGGTTACCGTTCCCCGGCCAAACCGGACAGAAATCCACTTCATCATCTCTGACAAAATTTTTGTTCCGTATCCCTTATTCTGCTCTGATTCATGCACAATCAACTTGCAGATCTCATAGCTTTCCCCATTGCAGTTTACCTGGACATATCCTGTCACTTTGCTGTCTTCATACACCAGGAACGGTATGGGAAGATAGGCTTCATTCACCACAGCCACATAATTATTCACCATATCAAAGATGTGATGCTTTACATATTCCCATTGCTCATATTTGGCGGAAACCTCAAATATATCCTCGAAATTCTTATCTGTTACATAGCAGAACTTCAACATGCCCTTCCTCCTTTGATTTTTCTATAGATACTCATTTTGTATTCTATATCTCCAGTAGTCTCTGTTCTACCGCATTCTTTTTTCGAAAAATAAATGCGCCCTGCAAAACCTTTTCCAATTCCGCCCAGTTTTCCACCGTAAGCCCCCTTCCAGAATCATCTTTGGTTTTCTCATTTCTCTGTACCTCCCAGACTGCCGCAGGCTTCCTTCGGCCGAAATCCCGAGGATATGGCCTGAACGGGACATACCTCCCTGCACTTTCCGCAGCGGATACATTCCGGATCATTGCAGTTCTTTGTCACCTCCACCGCCATGGGGCAGACCTTTTCACACTTTTTGCAGCCCACGCATTTGGAGGCATCCAGATTCATCTGAAAAAAGCTGAACCGGTTGAACACCGAATAAAACGCTCCCAGGGGACAGAGATATCTGCAAAAGGGGCGGTGAATCACCATACAGGCCCCGAGAATCACTGCCATCACCCCCAGTTTCCATTGAAAAAGCGCCCCTGCAATCTCCCGGAGCGTAGGGTCCGCAAGCAGCAGGGGAATGCCGCCCTCCAGGGTTCCCGCCGGGCAGAGATACTGGCAGAAATAAGGCGGCGTCACCCCTGTCTTTGTCACCGCAAAGGCCGGAAGCAGAATCACCAGGACTGCCAGAATCACATATTTCAGATATCTGGCGGGTCGATCGATCTTTTTAGGCACTTTCCACTTGGGAAGGGGAATTTTATGCAGCAAATCCTGCACCAGGCCGAAAGGGCACAGCAGGCCGCAGACCACCCGCCCAAGGACAATGCCGAACAGCATCAGCATGCCCAGTACATAAAAGGGAAAATGATGCTTCATGCCCCCCAGGGAGGCCTGCAGCGCGCCGATGGGACAGGCCCCCAGCGCCCCGGGACAGGAATAACAGTTCAGCACGGGAACGCATATGGCCTTGCTCTTCCCCGTGAAAATACGCCCCTTCCCGAAGCCGGTAACATACCCGTTAAACAGCGCCGCTGCCGCCAGTTGAATAACCCGCTGTCTGGAAATCCTGCCTTTCAGCCGATTCCGATGCATTCCAGGCATATCCGCACCGCCTTTCCCAGCACTTCCGCCTGTTCCTGCCTGCCCAGTCCGATTCCTATCAGAACCAAAGCGGCCAGAAGCACGCAGAACCGTATTATTTTAATCTGTCTGCCGTCATTCTTCTGTTCCAATGCTGATTTCCGCCTTTCCCATACCCGTCAGGATATCGTTGATGCGCTGAGTGTAAAATTCTGACAGGTTCTCCTTTCCGCCCACTACGATATCTCCTGCCATATTCCCCTCTGCATCCACAAATACCGTGGTGGGCGTATAGCGGAGTTCACTGCTCAAGGTCACCAGATCTCCGTCTCCCCACACCAGAGTGATCCCCTCAAATCCGGATTCCTCCAACACATATTCCACCAGTTCCTCGCTGCCTCCGCCGTCCAGGCACACCGTAATCAGCTGCACATTGTCCGGCAGGGCCTTTTCCAGTTCCGCCAGATCCGGCATTTCCGCAATACAGGGCCTGCAGGACAAAGCCCAGAAATTGATCAATGTCAGGTCCTTATCCGCGAAATCCTCCTGGGTAAACGTGCTTCCGTCCAGAGCCGTGGCCTGGAATTCATTTAAATTCGTATAGGTGTTTTCCGGCTCCTGACTTTCACTCTCCCCTCCGGTCCCCCCGTTTTGAGTCTCCTGTCCGTTTTCTCCGGCCTGCTCCTGGTTTTCCTGTTCCGAACCAACCGAGTCAGTCTCCCCTTCCTTTGTTTCCCCCGTCTTTCCGCTACAGGCGGAAACGGAAGCCGTTACAGCCAACAATACCAATACTTTCCAAAACTTTTTCATCCTTGCTCCTCCCTGTGAACATTTCCTAAATTTGCCATGGCATCCGTGACAAATTTATCTACGGTAATTTTCCACTCTTCCACCATAACCAGACCCGTTTTCCGCGCCTGTTCCGCAAACTTTACAATTTTCCGTACTTTTTCTTCCCAATTGCCGTATTCCAGAACGATTCCCGCATAGTATACAGGCAGGGCGGCTGTTTTCACCCTGAACTGAACCTCCGGATTCCCTTCCGTGACGCGAACGGCCTCCTCAAACAAGGCCTCGTACTGCCGGAAAAGCTCCTCCCGCATCCAGGTATCCCGGGCATCCAGAGGCCCTCCAAAAATATTCAGCTCTCCGCCCGCATTCTCCATCTCCCGGTGAATCAGGTCAATATACTGCCGGATCAGCGGACCCGCCTGCCTGTAATAGCCCTGGAGGAAATCAGTCAGCAGCGCCTCCTCGTCCGCCTGGGGATCCCACATAAGCTTTGCCAGCAGATACCCCCGCAGCTCGTGGAACTCTCCCCCGATCTCCCGGTTACACTGGCTGAACAGAGAACGGACATGGTTTTCCGTGAAAAAGCGGATATTCGGCCCCAGTACCCGCAGATTGGGAAAGGGACTCACCAGGTTGCGGAACTGAATACAATAATCCCACAAAAACAAGTTTTCACAGATTTCTTTCCAATCCAGCAATTCCTGACGGGAACCTGCGCTTCTTTCGTCCCTCTCAATGGGAAGCCCTCTGTTCGCCTCAATATTGCAGAGCATGATGTGAACATTCCCGGCAGGGCGGATGGTTGCGGGCGCCTTTCTGGTGTACCAGTAGGCCAGTGTGGAAATAACCTTATCCGGAAAATGGGCGGCAAGGCGGTTCACAAAGTGCAGGACAGACCCCATGGGCGAGCCTTCCCTCTCGTCTATTTCCCGACATTTTTCGCACCGGCAATACGCCCCGTTGTCATTCTGAGACACGGACCAATATCTGGCGCCGGGCTTCCGGGCCATATGTTTTTTCAGATTGTCCAATACAATCCCAAAGACCTCCGGGTTGGAGAGACACAGCTGCGCCTTCTCCCCCACCCGCCTGCCCTCATGGAGGGAAAAATATTCCGGATGCTCCTCAAAATATTCCTCCGGCGGACAGAGGGTATAAAAGGAATGACACCAGAATCCCCAGTTCTCATCCCGTCTGGAGCCGGGCGTGATCTTATGCTTTTCCGCAAATGCCGGATCCCCGTAATCCCGGTAAAGAATTTCCCGGTATTCCAGAACGGGCGAAAACCGGTATTCCTCAAAGCATACGGTCAAATTGGCATCAAAGGGGACAAATTCACAGGCCCGGGAATAATATCGGCACCCCGCCACTCTCTCCAGCCAGTCATATACGGCATACACCATAGACTGTTCATTCTCTGCCTCTATTACGATATCTTTGTCGAAAATCCGATAGGAAAAACCGTCTTTTCCATGCTCCCCGTATTTCAATACAATACTGGGATCAATAGTGGAGGTCTCCTGAATCCGGAACACCGCATCCGTGATTTTCCCCAAGTATTCCGCCAGAATCTCCGCCCCCCGCTGATACGCCCTGGACACGATAACCACATTGGCCTTTTTGTTTTCCGCGATGCACACAGGCTTGCATAAGTTCATTTCAGCCATCTCCTTTTCCTGCTTCCGCTATTTTATACTCACGAGCGAAAACATTTGCCAGTTGAAATTGTATAACCAGTGAGCGCTTCCGGGATGTAGAACAGAAAATGGCAAATGAATGCGCTCACGAGTAAAGAAACCGGGTCTGCTCTCACCCGCAAAATCTATTCTAACATCAACGGGAAAACATGGCAAGCCATAAGGCAGCAGATTTTCCGTTAAGATAATCTGCTGCCCGAAGGTAAACAATATTCGGTCTTTCTTATATTGCCCATACACGAAACAGCAGTGCAAATCTGTTTCATGACCGCCGCCATACGGCGCGGCAATAAATTGAAACACAGAGGGCCGACATTAGATAAACTTTATCCGGATATTCGATGAACGGCTAAGGAAATCACCCCTCCTATTCGTCTGCCAGTACCGCCTGCCCTTCCTCCGGCAGAAACTCCGCGAGCATATCGTTTTTGAAGGTCCGTCCCGGCAGGAAGCAGGCCACATGGGCAGTCTCCCTGTTCACCGCAAACTGGGTGCCGTGGAGAATCATGGGGTCCAGTCTCACAAAAGTCCCCTGGGGTACATGGAAAGCTTCCACCGTATCCACGCTGAATTTTCTGCCCGGCAGGGGCGTGCCCACAAAAATGACAACATCGTCATCTAATGGCAGCAGTCCCTCGCAGGTAAACTGATGGGCCTCCAACATGGTAATCCGCTTCTCCTCCTGCTTTTTGGCCTGGCACACGGACACCGTGGGCAGTGTGGTACTTCCCAAATCCAGTTTTACCACATCCGCAAAAAAACCGTAGGGAAATATGGACCGGGCCGCCAATGCCTCATCGTCCAACAGATTCTGGAACTGCCCGTATTTTGCAAATGCTTTTTCGTCCAGTTTCTTAATTCTGATTACTTTCGTTTTTATCTCATTTTCTTTCACAGACATTTCGCTCCCTCCTCTTCCACAGTGTCAAACTTCAGTCCAAGGTATCTCGCCGCCTCCCGCAGCACCGGATACAGGGAAGCATATCCCCCGCCCAGATGATGGATGTAGGGACCGAACATCAGTTTTTCCTCCCAGGCCTTCCAGTCCTTTACCTCCACCCATACATAGGTGCCGGTAGTGGCAGGCCCTGTGGTGGTCTCCGCCTCTCCCGCAAAGAGATAATAGTCGTCCTCCCCGTCGTCGAATCTGCAGAGCGTGAGATGTCCCTGCTTCAGCTCAAACTGCTGCTGTCCCCCTGCCAGGCAGGCTTTCGACTCCGGAGACTTCAGGGAATAGGGAAAGGGACCGCAGTGCCACAAAAGCTCCCCGTTGTCATTTTCCGGATGGCGTATGGTCAGATCTGCCAGGAACTGCGCACCCTCCCCCAACATGGCGGCCCGAAGGATTGCCAGGGTAATGGCTCCGTTGATATCCGTCTCACAGGCCACCGGAATCCCCATATCCGTCAGCTCTCCGATCATGGCGCAGGAGGGAAGCTGCATCAGCGCTCCGCTGGGCCAGCACTCAATGGCCGCCACGGTACAGCTGCTTTTCTCCATCTGCGCAAGCATGGCCAGTTTCAGCGCTGCCAGTCGTTCCAGCTGCTCCTCCTTCAGGGCGGAGCAGTCCATTCTGCTGCGGATATCTTCCATCTGTCTCTTCAGTTCCCCGCCGCCCTGGTCGATCAGCTTCTGTACTGCCATCTGCAGCATCACAGGAGCCACTGCCACAGTCTGAATTCCGAAGCGCTGCATCAGTCTGGCTTCGTTGGTCATCACGCTGCGGAAAGGGGAGGGACGTTCGCCTATCTTGGCAATCCGCAGCCCTCTCATGTCCTTCACCACACAGGCCACTCTTAAAAAGCGGTCAAATCCTTTCCTGAACTCCTCCGAATCCGCGGGCACATTGTAAATATAGCTGTAGGTAACGCCGTATCGCCGCAGCACCTTTGTAGCCGCGAACATACCGCACTGGGTATCCCTCCCCCGCTTCTCCGGAGAGTTGGGGGCTTCGTCCCTGCTGCCCCAGATCAGCACGGGAACCCGGAATTTGCTGACCACATCCGCCACGGCTCCCTCCTCGCCGAAGTCGCAGAAGGGTACGAAGACAGCGTCCACCTTCTCCCTGGCGAATTTATCCGCAACCGCAGGCGCATGGCTCTCCGATTCTATGATTCCCCTGACGCAGATATCGTCTATATCCACCAGTCTCACCTTGTCCGGATGGATTTCCCGGATGACGGCCATGCATTTTTCCTTCTCCGCAGCCGCCGTTTCCAAATCCAACATTCCTCTCCTGGTAGGCATCACGCCCAAAGTAATCTCCGCTTTATACATGTTCCAGTCCCCTCCTGTAATATTCTACTCTCCGGTCAATTTCCTCATAATCAATCTCCCCCGTCTCCAGAAAACGCTCCAGTACGGCCTCGTCCGGAATTCCCGCCCTGCCTCCGATTCTGGTGCATTTGATGGCCGACGCGGCACTGGCATACCTGGCGCACTCCCTGTGGCTTTTTCCCTTCAGCAGCGCCGCCAGAAAGGCTCCGTGGAACACATCTCCTGCGCCCACTGTGTCCTTCACCTCCACGGAAAAGGCCGGCAGGGTGAAGAATCCTTCCCCGCTGACTCCCACGCACCCCTTCTCCCCGAAGGTAAACACGCACAGCTTCGGCCCCCTGCCCAGAATTTCCCTGCAGGCCTCCTCCAGAGCCTGGTCTCCCTGCTCCTTCTTCCCCGGGAAAAGTCCGTCAAACACAAATTCCGAGCCAACAAACACGTCAATGAGGGGAATCATCTCCCGCAGCGCCTCCGTGTAATAATCTGCGTCAATGAACACCTCCGTTCCCGCTGCCCGGGCCGCCCTCGCCGCTTTCCCGGAGAGAGGTCCGGCGTCGGCCAGAAACAGATATCGGGAATCCGCCACCGCGCTCATGTCTAACTCGGCTTCCTCCAGGGGCTTCACGGAGCCTGCCCGGAACAGTATGGTCCTGGTCCGGGTCTTTCTGTCGCTGAGTACCACTGACAGATGGGAAGTCTCTCCCCTGCGGATCAATACCCGGTCTACATTGATTCCGTGCTCTGCAAAATCCCGACGGCAGAATTTTCCGTAGATATCGTCCCCCAGGGCTGCCGCCATGGCGCATTTCGCTCCCAGTCTGGCCGCCGCCACCATACCGCTGGACACCTTGCCGCCCCCCTGCCAGCTCATCTCCTGAATTCTTGTCCCATGATTCGGTTCCGGCATACCGTCAATATTTACATTTAAATCCATACACGGAAAATCCAGTCCAAATATGTCATATTTTTTCATCTTCGTACTCCTGCGCGCCTGGGCGCACCTCTGTCCAATCCTGCCTCCGCCGAAACACGCATTTCGGCAGGAACGCATTACCGCTTACATGGTATATTTATTGGGGTTCAGCAGGCGGATTTTATTCACCACGAATTCCGTCATGCCCTTTGCCGCCCCAGACATCAGCCGGATACCGTCCGCCTTGTGTTCGGTGGCCTGTATCACCTCATCCAGGGAACGGTACATGGCCGCAAAATACTCCGTGGCGATATTGAATTTGCTCATGCCCAGGTTCACCGCCCGCTGCATCTGCCAGTCCGGGATTCCGGAGCATCCGTGGAGCACCAGGGGCACGGACACCGCCTGTCTGATTTTGGCGATTCGGTCAAAATCCAGGTTCGGCTCCTGTATGTAATCTCCGTGGGCATTGCCCACCGCAATCGCCAGGGAGCCGCATCCCGTCCGCTCCACGAACTCTGCCGCCTGGTCCGCGTCGGTGAACAGATCACTGTTGGAGATATCCTCCAGTTTCATTCCGATCCCCACATGTCCCAGTTCCGCTTCCACGTCCACCCCGAACACGCCTGCGGCTCTGGCCACCTCTTTTGTCAGCGCCACATTCTCCTCAAAGGGAAGAGCGGAGCCGTCCACCATGACGGAGGGAAAGCCGTCCCGTATTCCGCCCAGGGCAATCTCGTAGGAGGCGGAATGGTCCAGATGCACGGCCACAGGCACCGATGCCTTCCGGGCCATATCCACGGCCATGTCCGCGATATATTTCAGGGGAATGTACTTGTCCAGTCCCGGAAAAAACTGCAGAATCACCGGTACCCGTTCCGCCTCGGCGGCCGCCACCGCGCATTTGATTGTCTCGTAATTCAGTGTATTTATCGCCGCCACGCCGTATTTGTGTTTCCAGGCATGCTGCAGAATCTCGTTTACTTTTACCAAAGACATATTTATTCTCCTTTTACTTTTGAATCAAAAAACAATTGATACTCCGGCATTTTCTCACAGAATGCCCGGCTCACCCGGTCTATCCGCAGGTATTCCTCCGGCTCCAGTTCCAGTTCTATGGCCCGGATATTTTCCAGGGCGTGTTCCCTGTCTGCCCCGCCCACTATGGGGGCCGTGAGGCTGTCGTTGTGCACCAGCCAGTTGACGCAGATCTGCGCGGCGCTCCGGCCGTATTTTTCTCCTATCCCGGTCAGCTCCTCCGTAACCTCAAGGCATTGCTCATAAACCCCCGGCTGAAACAGCGCCGCTTTTGCCCGGCCTCCCGTTATGGGCGTATCTTTTTTAAATTTTCCCGTCAAGAGCCCCTGGGCCAGGGTGCTGTAGGGGATCACGCTGATTCCCTGTTCCCTGCAGTAGGGCAGCAAATCTCTGTCCGCGTAGCGCCACAGCAGATTATAGCAGGGCTGAATCACATCCACCGGCCCGCTCTGCACGGCTTCCCGGAGCTGTTCCGCGGAGAAATTGGACACGCCGATGCTGCGTATTTTCCCCTTCTCCTTCAGACGCCCCATATTTTCCATGGCCTGTCCCACGGACATTCCCTGGGGCGGATAATGCAGGAAATACACATCCAGATAGTCCGTTCCGAGCCGCTCCAGGGACGCGTCGCAGGCTTTTTCTATGTCCTCCGGGGCATAATGGGAGGGCCATACCTTGGAAATTATCGTACATTCTTCTCTCTTCCGTCCCTTCAGCGCCTGTCCCAGTACTTTCTCCGCCCGGCCCATACCGTAGATCTCCGCCGTGTCAAAGGTCTGGATTCCATGTTCCAGATAAGTCTCAATGCAGGCGATGCTGTCCCGGTCCTCCACACTGCCGAAGTAATCGCCTCCCATGGACCAGCAGCCCAGAACCACCGGCGACACTTTCACCCCGCTTTTTCCCAGTTTATGATATTCCATTCTCTTCCTCTCCCTTTCTTCTGTATTCATTGGGGCTCATCCCCACAAATTTTTTGAATTGTTTCGAAAAATGGGCAAAACTCGGGTATCCCGTCTCCTCCGCAATCCTGCTGATGCTCATTTTGTTCTGCCTGAGCAGGCGCTTTGCCTTCCCCATTCTCTCCTGCTGAATAAATTTGCTTAAGGCGTCCCCTGTCTCTTTTCGGAACAGCTTGGACAGATAATTCGGAGACAGGAAAAAAACTTCCGCCAACTGGCTCCTGGAGACATCGTCCAGATGCTCCCTGATATATTTCTGAATCTCCTGAATCAGCTGTTTTTCCTGTCCCTCCTGCTCCTGTTCGTCTGTCTCCCCCTCTGTCTCTTTTTCTCCCTCCGTTTCCTCCCCGTCCCGGCGCAGCAGACAGTGATTTCCGTACTCCATGAGCCGGCGGTCCCGTTCCCTCTGGTTTCTCCGCTCCACCAGTTTCTCCATGACTTCCCTGAGAACCGCTGTCTCCACAGGCTTTAAGAGATATTCAAAGCACTGGAAGCTCACTGCCGCCCGGGCATAGGAAAAATCCGCATAACTGGTGAGAAGGACCGTGTCCACCTCCATTTCGCGCTCCCTGAGCCATTTGAGCAGCTCGAATCCGTCCTGCCCAGGCATCTCAATGTCCGTAATCAGAAAGTCAATGACATGCTCCTTCAGGATTTCCACGGCCTGGGGGACACTGTAGCATCCATAGACACAGTCTATTCCCAGTTCTTCCCAATCCAACTGTCTTTTTATCCCCTCCACCACATATTTGTTGTCGTCCACCACCAGTAATTTCATCCGCTATTTCACCTCTCGTGGAATATAGATCTCCACGCATGCGCCGCCTTCCTCCGGGTTGGAAAACAGAACCCTTGCCTCCTCATTGTAAATCAGCTTCAGTCTCTGGAGCACATTACTGATGCCGATATGCCGTCCCTCCTGTTCCATATCCCAGGTTCCGCTGTTCAGTCTCCGGAGCATTTCCTCGGGAAAGCCCTCCCCGTTGTCCGTAATCTTCAGATAAAGCGCCTCTTTTCCTGCCTGTGTCTCTCTGCGCGCAGTCAGCCGGATTGCCAGGGTTCCGCCCGGTCCCACCGCATGCTTCAGGGAGTTTTCCAGAAAAGTGCTGACCATCAGCACAGGAATCTCCCATTCTCTTACCTCATCCTCCATGTCATAGTCAAAGGAAAGCCCCTGGCTGTTCCACTCGAAATTGACCCGGATAATGGTCTCCATATGGTGGATTTCCCTCCACAGCGGCATCATATCCATGCAGTCGTGAAGCAGGTAGCGGTAATACTCCGACAGGCACACTGTCACCTCCTGTATTTTCCCCGTGTCCTGCACCTGCGCCATGCCGAAAATCATGGCCAGACAGTTGACAAAGAAATGGGGTCTGATCTGGAACTGGCGGAAGTTGATTTCCAATTGTTTTTTTGCCAGTTCCGTTTCATACAGCTCCACGGAGAGTTTTTCCGCCTTTTTGCCCAGTCTGTCCAGGATTTCATAGGCGTCCTCCACAGCCGCGGGGATCCTGCTCCCGGCGTGCTCCTCCTCTTCTTCCGCCAGGCTGCCCCGGTACCTGTCCAGTACCCGGGAGAGATTTTTCACCGGCACAATCAGCCTGCGTCTCACCTGACGGATAAGCAGAAGCATCATCACCATAAGCTGGGAGGTGAGAAGAAACTGCGCGATCTGCAGCAGCATAATCTGGTAGATTTCACCCTGGCCAGACACAGCCACACGTATCTCAAAATCCGCCTCTATATTCTCCAGGCGATACCACAGCACACTGGTTCCAAACCCCGCCCCCGCGTCCCTGTCAACCGCCTCCCGGCGGACTAAGCTGATTCCGCCGCCCGGTCCGCAGTCCAACATGCTCATGCCCGAGAGAAAGCTTTCCTCACCGATCCACGAGCCAACCACGAAGTCCCCGTAAATCCAGGCAGTGGCCAATATCCGCTGTTCGGGCGTATCCAGAAGATGCAGGCTTCCGTTCCGGGGTTCCTCCCACAGCCAGTCTATGATGCACGGCCTGATTTGGCGGTAGCTTGAGAAAGAGAGATGGACGGCTGTGAGTTCCACGAACTTTTCGTCGTTTCTGTCAAAGATAAAGAAATTATACTCGCTCTCCGAGAGCGCACTGAGCAGTTTATACATTTTCTGCAGCTCTTCAATCCTGTTCACCAGTTCCAGACTGGACTGTTCGAACATTGTCCTGTAGTCTTTCACCAGTACGGTATTCTGGCTCATATAAGTGTTGTTTCTGTTTAAATCAGCCTCCACCCGCTCCACATACCGGTCCGCATACTGCCGGATATTGTTCTGCGCCACCCTGGATATCCTGGTGTGGGCATAGATCAGCAGGCAGACACAGAGTATCTGCACCCAAATACTGCCAAACAGAATCCATCTCATATTTCCCTTATATAAGCTGCGCTGCATACCGTTCCCCGTTACCCCTTCACCGCTCCCAGGGTAATGCCTTTCTCAAAATATTTCTGGAGAAAGGGATACAATATCAGAACCGGGACCATGGCCACAAAGGCAATGGCCATCCGCAGGCTGATACTGGGAATTCCCTCCCCCGCCACACTCTTGCCGTACTGTGTGAGATACTGGATATTCTTTACCATCACATTCAGCAGCTGCTGAATGGAGTATTTTGATGATTCACTCACATAGTATAACCCATTCATCCAGTCATTCCAATATCCCAGTCCGGAGAAGATTCCGATGGTCACAAATATGGATTTTCCCAGGGGAAGCACCAGTTTTCTGAAAATGCACAGTTCGGAGGCCCCGTCTATCCTGGCCGATTCGTACAGCTCCTGCGGAATATTGCAGCGCAGGTAGGTTCTCACAATGATGGCATTAAAGGCGCTGAAAAGCAGATTGGGCATCAGCAGGGCAAAGTAAGTATTCTTGATATGCAGCACCGTGGTATAAACCATATAAGTGGGCACCAGGCCGCCGTTGAACAGCATGGTAAACAGCAGCAGGAAGGAAAAAAGCTTTTTTCCCGGCAGATAGTCCAGAGAGAGGGGATACGCCACCAGTGCGGTGATCAGTACATTCAGGCAGGTTCCCGCCGCCGTAATACATATGGTGGTAATGTATGCCCGGAATATGGTATCTCTGGACTGCCAGATATAGGAATATGCCCCCAGGCTGAATTCTTTCGGAAAAATGGAGTAGCCGTTGATGAGCAGGGAGCTCTCCTCCGTAATGGAGGACATGAACAGCAATAGGAAGGGGAACAGCACCAGAATCATCACAACCGTCATAATGATGCAGGCCGCGGCTTCGAAATATTTGTCCTGTTTTGATCTGATCATAATCTGTACCTCCTAAAACAGCGCATTTTCTTTGCTTAACTTTCTTGTCACGGTATTAAAGAGCAATATCAGTGTAAAACCGATTACCGATTGAAAAAAACTTGCCGCTGCCGACATGCCGATATTGCTCTGGCTCGTCAGCGCCTTATATACGAATGTGTCTATGGTCTGTGTGGCATTGGTAATCAGCCCGGATCCCTGGGGCACCTGATAGAATAATCCAAAGTCGCTGTTGAAGATTCTTCCCACCGCCAGCAGTACCACCGTGATCATGGTGGGCTTCAAAAAGGGGAGGGTGATGTAACGTATCTTCTGAAATTTTCCTGCTCCGTCCAGTGAAGCCGACTCGTAGAGCGACATGTCAATCCCCATGATCGCGGATATATACAGAATGCATCCGTATCCCACGCTCTTCCAGGTGTTCACAAAGATCAGAATAAAGGGCCAGTACTGCTCCCTGTCATACCAGGAAATCCGCTTTCCCCCGAAGCTCTGCAGCAGATGGTTTAAAAGCCCCGCCTCCGGGTCCAGGAATCCTCTCACCATGTAGGATACGATAATAATGGATACCACAAAGGGAAACAGGACGCTGCTCTGTGCCAGTTTGCGGAATCTCTGACTGCGAATCTCCGTGATCAGAATGGCCAGAGTCACTCCCAGAACCAGATTCACCAAAATAAAACAGATATTATACCCCAAAGTATTGCGGAACAGTATGAGAAGTTCCCTGTTCTTCAGCAGAAAAGTGAAGTTTGACATTCCCGCCCAGTCGCTGCCCCATATCCCGTCCTGGACATTGTATTTTTTAAACGCCAGTACCAGACCGCTCATAGGAAGGTAGTTATGATATTGACTCGCAATAACTGCACTTAAAAGAAAGATTTTTAAAAATAAGC
>CAJUFB010000068.1:4042-20257 GCA_910585805.1 uncultured Acetatifactor sp. | reverse complement strand
AATAGCCTGCATGCAGACAAGTCATTGGGTTACAACCGCACAGGTGGAAATATTTGCATCATTTCATCGTTTCTTATGGGCGGCCGCCTGGACACGCATCTCCCTTGCGTTGGAAAGCGCCGCTTCCGTCAGTGCATCGCTGCCCAGAAGCCTTGCCAGTTCTCCCAGGCTCTCCTCCTCTTCCAGTACACGGATATCCGTAATGGTGCTCTCCTGGCTGCTGCTTTTCTCGATCACGAAATGCCTGTCTGCCATGGCCGCAATCTGAGGCAGATGGGTGATGCAGAGCACCTGATGCGCATGGGCAACGGTGTCAAGCTGCTCGGATACCCGCCAGGCCGTCCTGCCGCTGATACCGGTGTCAATTTCATCGAAGATCAAAGTGTCAATGGCATCCCGCCCTGCCAGCACGGTCTTGATGGCCAGCATGACACGGGAAAGCTCACCTCCGCTGGCCACCTGGCCCAGAGGCTTTAACGTCTCCCCCGGATTGGTGGAGATCAGGAATTCCACGTCGTCATAACCCTTCGACGTAATGCCGGAAGCCCGGCGCACCGCTATCTCGAATTCCACCGTCAGGAAATTCAGGTGCACCAACGCCTCCTTCAACAGCTTTGTAAGCACTGCCGCATTTTTCTTACGGATCCCGGACAACACGGCACATGCAGCCTCCAGTTTCTTTCTGGCGGCTGCCAGCTTCTCCTCCATCAGCTGCATATAAGCATCATAATCACTGATCTTCTCCAAAAGCCGGGCACGCTCCTCCCCATAGGCGATCACGTCCTCTATGGTCTGGCCATATTTCTCCTTCAGGCGGTTCAGGAGATTGAGACGCTCCTCCACAGCCGTGAAATCCTCACCGTCAAATTCCATATCCGCCAGGTATTCCGCCAGGTCACGATTATAATCGGCCAGCAGGTTATCAATCTCGGAAAGCTGTGCCTCCAGATCCCCCAGACGCTCGTCCAGCCCGGATACCCCCCGCAGCCCCCGCAGCGCCCGGGTCAGCGAAGCCCCTGCCCCGCTCTCGGAATCATTACCTGTATATTGATAACTTTCCGTTAGATTTTCGATAATTTTTTTGCCGTTGACCATCAGACGGTAACGTCTCTCCAGTTCTTCGTCTTCGCCCGGCACCAGTTTCGCCTCTTCAATCTCCTGTAGTTCAAACTCGGCAAGGGTCTGTTCCCTGGTTTTGGTATCCTCATCCATCGCCTCCTCTTCCAGCGCCCTGCCGATCTCTCTGCATTCCTTATAGGCCGCTTCCACAGCCTTTTCCGCCTCCAGGAATTCCTCTCCGCAGTAAGCGTCCAGGATTTCCATATGCTTCTTTTTATTCAGAAGGGACTGGTGTTCATGCTGGCCGTGGATGTCAATCAAAAGCTCTGCCAACTCTTTTACCTGTCTGGCAGTTACCGTTTCACCGTTGATTCTGTAAACGCTTTTCCCCACCTGCATCCTGCGGCTGATGATTACTGTTCCGTCTTCCTCCGGTTCCAGTTCCAGCTGAAGCAGCTTTCTGCGCACTCTGTCGTCCCCGCTGACAAAGACCAGCTCCACCAGGGCGTTTTCCTTGCCCTTCCGCAGCATCTCTTTCTCGAATTTCCCTCCCAGCGCCAGATTGACGCTTCCGATCAGCAGGGATTTTCCCGCTCCTGTCTCCCCTGTAAGGATATTCAGCCCTCTGCCGAATTCTACCTCTGTCTCCTCCATCAAAGCCAGATTTTTCACATGTAAACTCTGCAGCATTTTCTCTCTCCTCCCCGGCTTCTGCCAGAATATACCTTCTCCGTCCTGCTGCCCGCTCTATATTATGCCGCCTTTACAGCCATCTGTTTATACCTTCCTCTGAGCCAGTTCCATCGCCTCTTCCTGGGCGATGGTCAGGCGTATCTTATCCCCCAGAGCCTCCGCCTCTTCCGCGGTATGCGCCGCCACAAAAATCGTGTCATCCCCCGCGATACAACCCACGATCTCGGAGAATTTCAAAGCGTCCAGCGCCGCCGCCACCGCCATGGCCATGCCCGACACGGTTCTGACCACCAGGATATTCTGGGCCGCCTCCGCAGCCGTGTAAGCTTCCCGCAGCACATGGACATACTTGTTCTCCATCCTTCTGCCCTGCTCCAGAAATATGTACTTCTGTCCGCCGTTCTCCGTAGGCATTTTGGAAAGCTTCATCTCCCTGATATCTCTGGAAACAGTGGCCTGGGTCACAGCAAAGCCCTCTTCCTTCAGCCGTTCCGCCAGTTCCTCCTGTGTTCCCACATCATGTCTCTGGATAATCTCAATGATCTTCCCCTGTCTTCTCTTCTTCACAATTGTCACCATGCCTTTTTGTTACTTATACTGCGCACCGGTTGAATTTGCAGTACCCCCCGACTGCAGACCGCCAGCAAGGAATTTTCCCGGAGACATCACTGTAAATCCTGGCGGTCTGCAGTATAGGAATTGTCGAAAAATAACTGATACAGCTTCTTTAGAAAAAAGCCCGGAAATACAAGGAAAACAGCCTTACACACTCTCCTGCATCTTCCTGTGCAGCACATCCAGAAAGCTTACCTGGTTCAGCCTGATAAATTCCGTCACTTTTTCGGATCTGGCAATCCGGATCATATCCCCTGTCCGCAACGGGATCATGTGACTTGCGTCAAAATTCACTTCCACAGTCTGGGTTCTTCCCTCCTGACACTCCGGTATCTCAATCTCTATGATATCCTCCGGAGACAGAATGATGCTCCTCTGATTCAGAGAATGGGGACAGATGGGAGTCAGCATGATCAGTCTGGCACCAGGCTCCACCAGAGGCCCGCCCGCAGACAGATTATAACCGGTGGAACCGGTAGGCGTAGTGACAATCATGCCGTCCGCTTTATAATGATTCAGGAACCGGCCGTTTACCCGGATATTGAACCTGATGATCTGCAGCGGCCCGCTGCGGGAAAGCGTAATATCATTCAGCGCCCAGTCCTCCTGAATGCTTCCATCCGAAAGATGCGCTTTTCCGTTTAGCATCATACGGCTCTCCTGGGTATAGTCTCCTGTGATCAGCCGCTCCAGAGCCTCCTCCAGCCCGGAGGGTTCTATCTCCGTCATGTAGCCCAGAGTCCCCAGGTTCACGCCGATGATCGGAGTATGCTGCTGCTTTGCCTCCCTGGCCGCCTGCAGTACCGTACCGTCTCCGCCAAGGACTATAATGCAGTCAGTGTCCCAAGGGATATGGGATAACGATTCCTCATCTTTTCCCACTACCTTCACATCCACATGCTGCCCTTTCAGCTTCAGAAAATCGCAGATACGTTTCGTGATCAGCAGCTTCCTGTCCTTATATCGATTGGTATACACCAGAAAATGCCTCATAAGCCCTCCAGTCATCTCCCCTGCCTTGCTGATAAAGCCGCCTCCGCCGTCATTTCGGCGATCAGCGCCTCCCACCGGGGCGAACAGGACAGCCCGGCCCTCTCCGCGATCAGTGCCTTCAAAGCCTCTTCCGCGTCATGTTCCGTCAGCGTCCGGACTTCCTCCGGTATCTCCTCCCGCTTCTCCAGATGCAGCAGATATTCAATATTTCCCTCCGGCCCCCGGATAGGAGAGTATTCCAGATGCAGTACGCCAAAGCCGATCATATCCGCATAGTCCGCGATCCTGGCAATGACTTCTCTGTGAGTCGAAGCTTCCCGGACCACGCCCTTTTTCCCAACCTTGTCTCTGCCGGCTTCAAACTGGGGTTTGATCAGGCACACCATCTGTCCGCCGGACCTCAAAAGCTCCCTCGCCGGGATCAGTATCTTCGTCAGCGAGATAAAGGACACATCCACACTGGCAAAATCCAGCTCTTCCGGAATCTCCTCCCTGCGCATATACCGGAAATTTGTCTGCTCCATACAGACAACTCTGTCGTCATTCCGCAGCTTCCATGCCAGCTGTCCGTGCCCCACATCCACGGCATACACCTTCACCGCGCCGTTCTGCAGCATACAATCCGTAAAACCTCCTGTGGAAGCCCCTATGTCCATACAGATCTTCCCCTCCAGGGAAAGCGCCCACACATCAACCGCCTTCTCCAGCTTCAGTCCGCCCCGGCTCACATATTTCAGTGTGTTCCCCTTTACCTCAATCACCTGCTTCTCCCGGTCAAACATGGCCCCGGCCTTGTCTTCCCGCTGTCCGTCCACATAGACATTGCCGGACATGATGATGGCCTTTGCTTTCTCCCGGGACTCGGCAAGACCGAGAGACGTCAGGATTACATCCAGCCTTTCCTTCATTTTCCGTCCAAAACCTCCCAAATCCGCTTCACAATGCTCCCGGCATCAATGCCGATCTCCTGCTTCAGCAATTCTACATTTCCATGCTCCACATAGGCATCCGGTATCGCGATATTCACCAGACGGTTCCGATATCCGCTCCGGTTCATATAATCCAGCACCTTTTCGCCGTAGCCGCCGCATGCCACATTTTCTTCCATGGTAACGATCAGTTCATGCCCCTCACAGGCCTCCCGCACCGCTTCTTCATCCAGGGGTTTTACAAAGCGCGCATTCACAAGGCTGACCCCGTACCCCTTTTCTTTCAGCAAGCTCCGTACTTCCTCCGCCGTTTTCACCATGCTGCCCACCGCCAGAAGCGCGATCTCTTTCTCCCGGTAGATCCATTCCGCTTTTCCCAGTTCGATGGGCGCTCTGTGATCCTTCAGCCCTACATAAGCCGTTCCCCGGGGATACCGCACCGCTATGGGGCGCCCCAGGCTCACGGCAAATTTCATCATATCCGAAAGCTCCCATTTGTTCTTGGGCGCGCAGACATGCATATTCGGAATTCCGGACAGATATGTATAGTCAAAAATTCCCTGATGGGTCTCCCCGTCACTGCCCACCAGTCCCGCTCTGTCTATGGCGAATACCACGGGCAGATCCTGGATACAGACATCATGAAGAATCTGGTCATAGGCTCTCTGAAGGAAAGACGAATACACTGCCACAACAGGCTTCAGCCCGCCTGCTGCCAGTCCCGCCGCAAAAGTCACCGCATGCTCCTCCGCGATTCCCACATCGAAAAAACGCTCCGGATACATATTGTGAAAACGCTTCAATCCCGTCCCGTCAGGCATGGCAGCCGTAATCGCCACAATCTTCCCATCCCGCTGCCCCAGCTTGCACATCACGGTAGAAAAAATATCCGTGTAATTCGCCGCCGTCCTTGGGTGAGACGGGATCCCTGTCCCGATGTCAAAAGGCTCCGCCCCGTGGAACCTTGCCGGATGCCGCTCTGCCGGTTCATATCCCTTGCCCTTGAGGGTCAGGACATGGATCATCACCGGCCCTTCTATCCTTTTTGCATCGTTGATGACGGATACCATGGAAGAAATATCATGCCCGTCCACTGGCCCCAAATAAGTGATCCCCATGTCCTCGAACAACATGCCGGGAATCACCAGCTGTTTGAAGCTGCTCTTCGCTCTGCGGATGCGGCTGATGGTGCTGTCCCCCCGCTTTGTGCCCTGAAGGGCATTGTAGATTCCCTTTTTCAGATCCAGGTAGCCGGAGGCGGTGCGGATGTTGTTCAGATATTTGGATACGCCGCCCACATTTTCGGAGATGGACATTTTATTGTCATTCAGGATAATAATAAAATTGGTCTCCTGCTTTGCCGCATTATTCAGAGCCTCATAGGCCATGCCGCCTGTCAGGGAACCGTCCCCGATCACCGAGACGATCGTATGCTTTCCGCCTGTGATATCCCTGGCCTTCACCAGTCCCAGTCCCGCAGAGATAGATGTGGAACTGTGTCCTGTATCAAAGACATCGCAATCACTTTCTTTTCGCTTTGGAAAACCGCTGAGTCCATGAAACTGGCGCAGAGATTCGAAACCGTCCTTTCGTCCGGTAAGAATTTTGTGAGTGTAGGATTGATGCCCCACGTCCCAGATGATCTTGTCTTCGGGCAGGGTCAATGCCAGATGCAGCGCCATGGTCAGTTCCACCGCTCCCAGATTGGAGCCCAGATGCCCGCCTGTGACACTGATGGTCCGGATCAGGAATTCACGAATCTCCTGCGCAAGGACACTCAGATCTTCTTTTCTTATCTTCTTAATATCATTTGCCTTTTCTATGGTTTCCAGCAGCATACCCAGCCATACCCTTTCCGATGTGTATAAACTGCATCCTAATCTGCCACATCATTTGCGCCTGTATATCAGATTTAAAATCAAAGTCCTCAGAAATTCATGCTCCCCCTCAAATCCGTCCAGAATATCAGCGGCTTCTCTGGAAAGTGATTCCACATCCGCTCCGGCCTGTTCCAGACCTTTCAGTGTCACATAGGTCTGCTTATGGTTCATGGCATCGCTGCCTGTGGCCTTCCCCAGCTCTTTGCTGTCACCCACCACATCCAGAATATCATCCTGGATCTGAAAAGCAATACCGATATTATATGCGCATCTCTCTATCCTGCCGACCTGCTCCTGCGAAGCCCCTGCAAGAATGGCTCCCACCATCATGGCTGCCTGGATCAGCGCCGCCGTCTTGTGCCCGTGAATGAACATGAGCTGCTGTTCCGCTTCTTTTTCAGCGTCCTGTACCCCGGCAGCACCCGCGCTTTCCCCTGCAGCCCGTACGCCGTCCCCTGTGTTTCCGGGAACTTCCTCTCCCCGGCGGTCAGGCTTATCCGCCCTGCCATCCGCCATCCCGGCATTCCCCTCTGCCATGATATCCACTGCCTGCCCGCCGATCATGCCATGGATGCCCGCCTTCTTCGCCAGCACAGAAAGTGCCTGCCACACACGCTGCATCCTTCTGAGTTTTTCTGTATCCGAAGTGTTTTTATCCGAATTTTCGTTATCTTTTACACAATATTCAATCGCCTTCAGGGCTGTTTCAAAAGCAAGGTTCAAAAGCCCGTCCCCTGCCAGAATCCCCATGGCATCACCGTACACATACCAGGTAGTCTCTCTGCCCCTGCGGTATCTGTCATTGTCCATGGCAGGCAGATCATCATGCACCAGGGAATAGGTGTGGATCATTTCAATGGCAGCCATAAAGCAGCCTATGATCTCCTCTCCCGCGCCGCCGCACATCCGGAAGGTCTCCCGCATCAGCACCGGCCTCAGGCGCTTTCCTCCCGCCGTCAGGCTGTAATTCATGGCCTGGATGACTTCTTTCTGCCGTCCCTTCTCCTTGGGCATATGACGGACCAGTATCCGCTCCGCAGCCTTTGTCGCTTCTTCCAGTTCTCTGTCAAAACATATCTTCTCCATCCGCAAATTCCTCCAGCTGCCCATCCATGCCAAGCTTCAGCACCTGTTTTTCCACTCTGTCAATCTGCTCACTGCACTGTCCCAGCAGAAGCATTCCTTCCGTGTAAGCCTGAAATGCCTTCTCCAGCGGAAGTCCTTCATCCTCCAGCCTGCCTATGATCTCCTCCAGCCTGGCAAAATTCTCCTCCAGAGTCAGTTCCTTTTTCTCCTCGTCCATAGTCTGTCCCATTTGTCTCAGCTTCCTTCTCTTATTCTTGGAAATTGCCGGAAAATAACCGACAGCCGCTGCCGATCTTCCTGTCTCTCAGCTGTCCTCCGCCTCCGGCTCCAACGCCCGGGCTGCCGTCACTCTGGCGTCGATCACTCCGTCCGACACCATGATATGAATCTCCTGTCCCGCCTGCGCCTGTCTCACGGAACGGATGTTTTTCCCCTCAGCGTCCTGCACATAAGAATATCCGCTGCTGAGACGGTCCAGGGGCGAAAGCCCTCTCATCCGCTCCACATAGAGCTCCAGCAAATGACGCCGTTTCTCCAGCAGACGCTGCATTCCTTCCCGCAGCCGGCTTTCCGCTGAGATCACATCCATCTTCTTCTGGCTGAGCCTGTAGCCGGGACTCACAACCTTCATGCGCAGGCTCAGATGCCGCAGCTGACTCTGCTTCCCTTCGATCTTTCGCTGCATCAGCCGCCATAGAGTATCCCTGTACGCCGAAACCGTCCTCAATATCTCACGTACATCCGTCACAGCCAGCTCTGCCGCCGCGGAAGGCGTGGGAGCCCGCAGATCTGCCACATAATCGATGATCGTGGTATCCGTCTCATGCCCCACTGCCGAGATGACGGGCACGGAACAGTCAAACACCGCCTGTGCCACTTCCCGCTCGTTGAAAGCCCAGAGATCCTCTATGGAGCCGCCTCCCCGTCCCACGATCATCACATCCACACCCATGGCTTCCAGGGTGCGTATGCCCTTCACGATGCTGGCCGCAGCCGCCTCCCCCTGCACAATGGCCGGATACAGGATAATCTGGACATACGGATTCCTTCGCCCTGCGATCTGAATGATATCCCTGACTGCCGCCCCGGTATCCGCAGTCACCACTCCCAGCGTCCGGATATACCTTGGAATGAGCTGCTTATATTCCTGATCAAACATGCCGGATTCCAGCAGCTCCTGTTTCAGCCGCTCAAACCGCTCATACAAAAGCCCGCTTCCCGCCAGGATGATCTCCTTTGCATAAAGCTGATATTTCCCGTCCCGCTCATATACATCCACGGTTCCGCCCACTACCACCTGCTGCCCTTCGGACATACGAAAAGAAAGGCCCCCACGGTTGCCCGCAAACATCACGCACCCAATGGTCCCTTTCGCATCTTTCAACGTAAAATAAATATGTCCGGAGGAATGGTATTTACAGTTGCTCACCTCTCCCTTCACGTAAAGGCCCCGCAACAGATAATCCTGCGTAAACATATTTCTGATATAAGAATTCAGTTGTCCTACCGTATAAATATTCCGAATGTCAATCACCCTGCTATTTTAATTTTGCGATCTTCCCCAGAATGGCGTTCACAAAGCCGCCAGAGTTCTCCTGCCCATACTGCTTCGCGATCTCCACAGCCTCGTCGATGGCCACTCCCTCGGGAATCTCTTCGTCAAAGCGCATCTCATAGACAGCAAGGCGAAGCAATGCCAGCTCCACCTTTCCCATACGCGCCGTCTCCCAGCCTACAGTATTGTCGTCAATAAGCCTGTCTATCTCCGGTATCTTCTCTCTGATGCGCTGACAGCGCGCCTCAATATAATCGGCATCCTTCTGAGAGCTTATGTCCTCATTGTCCTCCAAAAACAGTCTCATCTGCCTGGGCATTTCTTCCGGCATGTGAAATTCCACCTGAAATAAAAGCCTGAAAACCTGTTCCCTCTGTTCATGTCGTCCCATTGTATCTTTTTACCTGACCTTTACTCCGGCAATTCGGATGTTTACATCACTGCAGTTTAAACCTGTCATATTCTCAATGGCGGCTTTTACCTTCGCCTGTACCTGATGACAGGTAGCGGGAATGCTGTAGCCATATTCCATGGTCAGCGCCAGATCCACCTTTACCCTGCGCTCCGCCACAGCCACACGCACGGACTTGGACAGTTTCTTCACGCCCACCCGGCTGATCAGCTCGTTGGTAATATTCCCGGCCATGCAGCTGACGCCCTCTGCTTCCGTAGCCGCCAGGGCAGCGATCATCGCCACCACATCGTCAGCGATCTGAACCACGCCTACCTTGTCTTCTTCTTTCAGCACTGTGGCATTAGCCGTTTCCTTCTCCATAAAATAACCTCCTTGTTTCAGTTCCGCATCCGTAATCCCGCGAATCTTTGCCGCATCCTTCTCAACATGCCATACTTTCCCGGGCCGCAGGCGCCGACGGAACCGATCATTGACGATATGTCAACATGATGCCAGGTTGACACAATGCTCCTGTGTGTTCACATTATACCACACCTTCTACTCATTTGTCACCCAAAATGTCAGAGAGTGCTGTTTTTCATTCTGGGCATAGGCTATACTGCTCTCCTCGTCGGACAGATAATCGAATATTTCCTGTTCTTCGATCAATTCCGTCAGGACTTCCTCATAGCAGGCAGCATCCGCGCATTTTATGGTAATGTCACTCTGGCCGCTCTCCACGGCTTTCTGAAAAAGCGCTTCCATCTGCGCCCTGTCATAAACGGTAAACAGCGCGCCCTCCATAACGTAATAATTGGCCGCCGTGGCAGTACAGAGCGGCATGGGAACTTCTCCGCCAATGGAATGGGTACGCAGAAGCTCCTCGGTGGTCACATTGAGATAATCATAATTGATCTCCGGCATGGAGATCCTCAGCCCCTCCTCCAAAGACGCCTCAGGTTGGGAAGCCGTATCCTCCGTTCGGTAGGATACATCCCCCCAGGTTGTGTCCAGATAGTAATACTCCCCGTCCACCTTCACCAGATTCCAGGCATGTCCCTCCCCTGTCTCCACCGTTCCCAGTACCAGCGTACTCTCCACTCCCAGGCGGTTCAGCAGGTATTGTGTAGCCTTGGCATATCCCTGACACACTGAAAAATGCCTTACGAACACCGAATAGATATTCTGATTATCAGGCGCCCCCAGATCGTAATCCGTATTTCGGATCAGGGTGTCGTATACATATTTCACCTTTTCATACTCGGATGCATCCGCTGCGATGCCGGCCAGAAGACCATCCACGGCAGTCTCTATCTCTTCCCTGCGTGACAGGGCAGTCTCCAGATCCACATTGTAGGTTCCCGAAAATTCGATGGCGTTGATCTTCTCACCTCTGGCATACCTGACATAGGAATAACCTTCCACATAGAAAAGCTCCGGGTGATCGCTTAAGACACACTGAAATATCCTGTCAATATCCGTATCATCCAGCCCTCCCGCAAGTCCGGACTGGTCCAGCTTCCTCTCTGTGCCAAAGCCTCCCAGGATCTGCTCTATGTCACGATACCAGATCTGCTCCGTCTCATTCAGACTCGCGTAGGCATAGGAGAATGCTTCCTCCATCAGAAAATCCACCTGGGGGGCTTTCTCCTCCTCCGGAGACGGCTGGGGAGAAACCAGGTCTTCCTCGGCCTCTTCCGTCTCATCCCACGCTACCGTCAGATCCCGGGGTATCTCATCCAAAAGTCCGTCCGCACACCCTGTAAGGCGGATACACAGAAGTACCATCCACAGGGAGAACGTAAAAACATATATTTTTTTCTTCATTTTCGTTCTCCTTCAGGAATTGCCGGATTCCGGAACATCCCGGCTCTTACAGCATATCTCCAGGAGCTTCCCCGACATCTGTTGCCGTCAAAGGCCCCCACATGCTGACACAGCGGTCAGTTCCTGCCAAATTCCGCCAGGACCAATCCCTTGTTCCGCTCCAGTGTCATGCCGATGCTCCAGGAATTGACAAACAGCAGCAGCGGATTGCCCTTCATATCCTTCACTTTCTTCATGTCCGAGGTTCCGGTAAGTTTGGCGATATCCACTTCCTCCTTATTCTCAATCCAGCGTATATGCTCATAGGGAAGGTTGTCCAGGCGTATCTCCACATTATATTCATTTTCCAGGCGGTACTTCAGCACGTCAAACTGCAGCACACCCACCACCCCCACTATGATCTCCTCCAGTCCCGTATTGAACTCCTGGAAGATCTGGATGGCGCCCTCCTGGGCAATCTGCTCGATTCCCTTGACGAACTGCTTCCTCTTCATGGTATCCATCTGGCGCACCCTGGCGAAATGCTCCGGCGCAAAGGTCGGGATCCCCTCGTAACAGAATTTCTCCTTCGGCACACACAGCGTGTCGCCGATGGAGAAGATCCCGGGGTCAAACACGCCGATGATATCTCCGGCATAGGCTTCGCTGAGGATCCTGCGCTCGTCCGCCATGATCTGCTGGGGCTGAGACAGCCTCATGACCCTGCCGCCCTGCACATGGCGCACCTCCATCTGGGCATCAAATTTCCCGGAACAGATGCGCATGAAAGCGATACGGTCGCGGTGCGCCTTGTTCATGTTCGCCTGGATCTTAAACACAAAGGCGCTGAATTCTTTCTCCGTGGGCTCTATCATGCCCATGTCCGACTTTCTCGGAAGGGGAGCCTGCGTCATATTCAGGAAATGCCTTAAGAAGATCTCCACGCCGAAGTTCGTCAGAGCCGAACCGAAACACACCGGCGTCAGCTCCCCGGCCTGCACCGCCTCCGGGTCAAGATCAGCCCCCGCTCCGTCCAGAAGCTCCATTTCCTCCAAAAGCCTGTCCACCGCTCCATGGCCGATAACCTCACGCAGACGTGCTTCCTCCCGGATGGGAATCTCCGTGGCAATCCCCTCCTTCGTTCCCTTCTGGGTATCGGAATAGGATATCACACATTTATTTTCCCTGTCGTAGACGCCTTTAAACTCTTTCCCCGACCCGATGGGCCAGTTCAGAGGACAGGTGGCAATGCCCAGTTCCTTCTCGATATCATCCAGCAGGTCAAAGGTATCGTTGGCATCCCTGTCCAACTTGTTGATAAAAGTAAAGATGGGGATCTTGCGCATGACACATACCTTGAAAAGCTTCCTGGTCTGGGCCTCCACACCCTTTGACGCATCGATCACCATCACTGCGGAATCCGCCGCCATCAGGGTGCGGTAGGTATCCTCCGAGAAGTCCTGATGCCCCGGCGTATCCAGGATATTGATGCAGTAGCCGTCATATTCGAACTGCAGCACGGAGGAGGTAACTGAGATACCTCTCTCCTTCTCTATCTCCATCCAGTCGGAAACCGCGTGTCTTGCGGTGGCTTTGCCCTTGACGCTCCCCGCCAGATTGATGGCGCCGCCGTACAGCAGGAACTTCTCTGTGAGAGTCGTCTTTCCCGCGTCAGGATGCGAAATGATCGCAAACGTACGGCGGCGGTTAATTTCTTCTGTATAATCGTTCATTTTTCAACGTTCCTCCGTCTATCAATCTCCCCGCCACAAAATCTGCAGGCTATTTATACTGCATAACGCCAGAATTTACCGTACTGCACTGGTTAAACGCATATGGCTGGCGTTATGCAGTCGGGTTACTCGGAAATTATAACTGTTAAGCAGTATATACTGCGCACCGGTGACACGGATCTCTCTTTGTCACTCAGAGCTTCCTTATCGCATCGCCTCCGGATCAGTGTTCCCTCTAAGGCGGCGTCAGAAGACAGGAACCGTCTGCGTCTGTGAGCATAGTATCCCCCTCAAACACCGGCGCAATACCAAAATAATGCAAAACCGTGGCGGCTATGTCCGCGAAGGTGTTCCTGGTTCCCAGATTTACCGGCCTTACTTTCGGGCCGTACATCAGAAAAGGCGTATACTCCCTGGTGTGGTCGGTGGTGGCCAGATAACCCGGGTCGCAGCCATGGTCCGCTGTGATCATCAATATGTCGCCCTCACGCATTTTCCCCAGAAGCTCCGGGAGCTTATCGTCGAAAACACTCAGGGCTTTCGCATAGCCTTCCACATCCCTGCGGTGCCCATAGAGCATATCATAATCCACAAGATTGATAAAACACAGTCCCTGGAAATCCTTATCCAGATACTCCAGCGTCCTGTCTATCCCTTCCGCATTTCCGGCTGTGTAAACGGATTCGGTGATCCCCTTTCCCGCAAAGATATCCTTGATCTTACCCACCGCGATCACATCCTTCCCGGCTTCCGACAACTGATCCAGCATGGTAGCCGCCGGCGGCAGGATGGAAAAATCATGCCTGTGAGGGGTCCTGGTAAAGCTTCCGCCGCATGGGCCGGTAAAGGGACGGGCGATGACTCTACCCACCCCGTGCTCTCCCTGGAGAATCTCCCTTGCCATCCTGCAGTATTCATAGAGCTGTTCCAGCGGCACCACCTCCTCATGGGCGGCGATCTGGAAGACACTGTCGGCGGAGGTATATACGATCAGATCCCCCGTCTTCATATGTGCATCGCCGTATTCCTGAATGACCGCCGTGCCGGAGTATGGCAGATTGCAGAGCACACCCCGCCCGGTCTTTTTCCGGAAAGCCTCCAGCACCTTCTCCGGAAATCCGTTCGGATAAGTCGGCAGGGGTTTTGGCGAATAGACGCCGGCAATCTCCCAGTGTCCGATAGTGGTATCCTTTCCTCTGGAACGCTCTCTCATACGCGCTATGGCCGCAGTGTGCTCTTTGCCGGAACCCCGGTATGATAAGGCTTCGCCTACACCATCTATCTGGAACAGACCCATCTCTTCCATGTGCGGCATCCGGAAGAATGGGCTGGAGGATACGGTCTTCAGGGTATTCACGTCTATGTCCCCATAGGAAGCCGAATCCTCCATCGCTCCGATTCCGAAACTGTCTAAAACGATCAAAAATACTCTTTTCATATCTCATCCTGTCCTTTCCGCCTGATCTGCCATAAGTCCCGGGCTTATGACCCGATCCCCGGCCGTTTTCTGCCAGGAATATGGTCATATTATACCACAACTCCTATGTAATACAAACATATTTTTGCGGAAAGACGTAAATGTATTTTTCCAGGACTACTGCGCTACAGTGCTGATAATGATATTCTCTGCAGGGACTTCGGTTTTTCTCTTTACGATATCTTCAATCTGCGCTCTCATGATATCGTCCAGCGCAGGGGCATTGACTACCACATCCACCGCGTCCCCGTTGATGCTGACTACCACGTCCTGAAAGCCCTTCGCCTCCAGAAGGATCTCTGCGGCAGCTTCTTTCTCTGCAATGGCGGTCATTGTTACCATGCTGTTCACGGCCTCCTGCTTCTGCTCATCGGTAAGCCCGGCGCTGTTGATGATCTCCAGCAGCGTCTCCTTATTCTTAGCGCGGGTCTGCTCCTTCAACAGCTTGGCATCCGACAGAACCGTCACCCCGGGCGTGGATGTAAATACGGCTTCTCCGGGAATCTCCCCTTCTTCCGGCGTATTGCCTTCCATTTCACCCTCTGCCGTTCCTGAGGTATCCAGGATCGTCATATCCGTGCTCAGATAGTTTTCCACCATCTCTCCTCCGTCGGAATCCAGACTTTCTATGTCCGTCATGCCCGACAGCAGATCCTCATCCGACAGATCCAGCAGTCCCTCCGCGGTATAGTTTTCCGTGATAATGCCTCCGGAATCCACCGGGCTGGCATTGCCCACGTCTACATTGCTGTCGTCTGTCTTCACGATTTCCTCTTCCAGTCCTGTTCCCGCAAACTGCAGATAGCCTGCGATTGCGATCATGATCGCCAGAGCGGTTATCATTAGCTGATTTTTTTTGATTAGGCTTTTCACATTCATTCCCCTCTTTGCGTTTTACTACTTCATTGTATGAGCCCTCATCCGGATATATGCTTCGAAAATCCTGAGATAATTGGACTTCTTCTATGGAACATTTTTTTCCGTTGTCTCCGGCTCCATTTTCACCACCTTCACCTTATGTGCCTCCACGCCAAACAGAGCCTGCACGATCTCCACTATGGTCCTGTTGACAGTACCGTTCCCTGCCCCCTCCGCCACCACCAGCACTCCCTCGATCTCCGGGGACAGCATCTTGATCACGTAGGGTTCGCTTACGTTTCCTTCTGTACGGTATACCGTATTTTCCTCGGAATCCACCTGGCTGACGGATCTGGTTCCTCCCTGGGAATCGTTTTCAGTGGTGGATGAGCGGCTCACGGGCTGATCCTTTTCCACCACCAGCTCCCGGGAAGACTTCAGGGTGATCATCACTTCCACCTTCCCCACCTCCGCCATCCGGGACAGAAGCTCTGTCAGCCGTCCCTCCAGATATGCGGCATAGGCTTCCTCCCCGTTGTCTTCCGCGGATGTGTCGGCGCTGCCGTCATCGTTGCCCGGTTCGGCAAAGGAAAAAATATCGCCTGTCTCCTCCGCCTCCCCGCTCTCTTCCCGGGGTGAGCCGTCTTTGGTTGGCAGCGCTATGATCACCAGCAGGATCCCCGTCAGTACCAATACGATGAAATTATCCCTGCGGAACCATTTCTGCACTCCTTTGTCTGCTGCCCACTGCTTCCAGTTCCTGCCCATATTATCCCATGCCTTTCCTGTCCTTCCTGCGCTTTGCCTCTTTCTTTATTCCGCCTTTCTTATTCCTCTTTCCATATCTCGCTTTCCATATTTCACTTTCCTTATTCCGCTTCTGAGGGCAAAGGTCCTATGGAAATCGGTTCGATCTCTTCCACCCGGACAGCTATGCCTTCTCCGCCCTCATCCTCCCCGTCCGGGTTTTCTTCCCGTTTCTCCGATCTTTCTTCCCCGTCCTGCGCATTTTTCCCCCCATACTCCTGGTCTTCTCCTCTGTCCTGCGCATTTTCCTCCTCATATTCCGGGTCTTCTCCCCTGTCCTGCGCATTTTTCCCCCCATACTCCTGGTCTTCTCCTCTGTCCTGCGCATTT
>CAJUFB010000068.1:0-3942 GCA_910585805.1 uncultured Acetatifactor sp. | reverse complement strand
TCCTCCCCATACTCCGGGTCTTCTCCCCTGTCCTGCGCATTTTCTTCCCCATATTCCCTGTCCTCCCGGGAAGCCTGCTCCTCCATACGGCGCTGTATTTCCTCTAACGTCATCTGCTCCAGAAGAGCATCGGCCGCGGCAGCGCTTTCCGCAGCCTCCTCCATCCCCCTTTCAAGCTCCCGCCTGAACTGCTGCAATACCTGCGCCGCTTCCTGCCCGCCCCTTCCCAAAAGCAATCTGCCCACCGGCAGAAAAAGCTGGATCATGATCAGAATGCCCGCCAGCAGCCGAAGGTATTTCTCGTATGATTCATTTGGCCTGAAATAGATGACCGCCCTGACACAGATCATAAAAATCCCTATCCTGCATATTGCCTGAAAAAATGAATTCTGCATTGCCATCCCTGCCCTTTCCCGGCATATTTCCAAACCTGCCGCCTGCATACCACTTCCGCCCTTCCATCGGCGGAACCCCGGAGTGCTGCACCGCCCTTTCAGTGCCTATTTCAACCCTGTCACAGCAATGGCGATCAGAAACAGAAGCATCGCCGTTCCCGACGCCCGAAATAAGAGCAGGCATGCATTTCCTGTCCTGTCGGCGCATGCCGTGAGCCTGCGGTCGCTGACAATCCCCATAAAAGCCGCGGCAGTCTTCAGCAGAAACGCCATCAAGGCGATCTTCAGAAGAGGAATCACGCAGAGGAACAGCAACAACAGCAGCAGGACCACGCCGATACTGTTCCTGATCACCATGGCAGAACCCAGCACCAGCTCCGTCACCCCTCCTGCCACATCCCCCACCCCCGGTATGGCTGATATCAGCTTCTGAAGAGCAGAATTCCTGGCGGAGTCCACAACGGGAGTGATCAGCCGCTGAAAGACGCCCAGTCCGGTCACTATCCCCAATGCCCCCTTCAGCACCCAACCGATCACACGTCCCACCAGGTCTATCAGGAAATCCAGTTTTTCTTCTATCCAGACACCGTTGATCACGGACAGCATACAGAAACTGTAGATCAGGGGCAGAAGAACTGCCGACAATATGGCTTCCACACCGTATATCGCCAGCAGCATCAGCTGCCTGGAAGCTCCCGCCGTCACCGCCCCTGAGGAAACTCCGATGGAAAGCAGGTATGCCGGGATCAGCAGCCTTGCGAACAGCACCGTGTTTTCCATAATGTCCCGGGCAGTGTCCGCCGCCTGGGCAAAGCATTTCAGAAGCACTGTGGTAACCAGAAGGTACATAAAATAAAACCCGATATCCGCCACCTGCTGACGGTCGAATATTTCCACAAAATGCGTCATCAGGCTGGATACAATCCCCAGGACCAACAGCCACACAAAGACATTCCTCACACTGGCGATCTGTCCCTCCACATCCGCAATGCTCCCCTGAAACAGAGCCTTGACCGCCCCGAAGATATCTCCCTCCATCACCAGCGCCAGAAGCTGCTCCAGATCCAGCTTCCGCTCCGGAAACAGCCTGGCAATCCCCTCCTCCAGCTGATCCAGCCCGTAATCATGCCATAAAAGCTTCAAATCCATGATTTCCTCCTCTACAGAAAGCTCTCTATCTGCTCAATTACGGCAAAGAGAACAGGCAGTCCCGCGAACATGACTGTCAGCTTTCCCAGCACCTCGATCTGTCCTGCCACCGTTTGATATCCCGCGTCCCTGCAGATACCGGAACTGAATTCACATATATACGTAATTCCGACTGTTTTTAACAAGATCCCCAGATAGGCTTCCGTTCCGTCCAGATAGGCTTTGATCCTGTCAAGCTGTCCCATCACGGCTTCCACCTGCCTTATGCAGAAGAAAAATATGAGAAGGCTGACAGCCAGCCCGATGTAAGCGGCATATTCCGGCTTTTCCGCCCTAAACTGCATGGCAAGCAGCACGCCCGCGATGCCTAAAAACGCAATCTTTATCAGCTCTGTCATACTCTTATACCAGTCTCCTCTGTTCCGCCGGTCTCTCACGGCACCGTTTTTCCCTGTTACGTCTCTGTTTCCTGCTCCTGACCTTCTGCCCCGCCGGAAAGCTGCGCCCTGTGCATACCAGGCTGCTGTTTCCGTCTTTCCGCTGTTCAGAGAGAAAAAAGGGTCTCTATGGTCTGGAAAAGCTCGTATATGTAGGGCACGATCCAGGTCAGGACCAGGATCAATCCTGCCAGGCTGATCAGGAACGCATGCTCCTCCCTGCCGCTGTGCTTCAGGATCTGGCTCAATATGGTTACCAATATTCCAACCGCCGCTATCTTAAATATCAGACTTACTCCCATAATCCCTCACATTCCGGATGCAGCATTCCCGTGCGGCTTCTACCACAGCACCAGAATCAGCAGCAATCCTCCCATGGCTCCAAGTCCCACTGCCATCCTGCATTTTTCCTCATTTTCCCTGACCAGCTGCTCTTCCGTGGCGGCAAGCTGCTCCATTCCCTGCTCCAGGCTCCGCAGCTGCATCTGGCTGTCCGCAAAACCTGTCTGCTGGGTGAACTTCAGAAAATTCTCCCTGTCCTGCTCCTTCAGCGGCAATTCCCCCAGAATACCGTCCATTTCCTTCCGGAACACCTCACCGAAGGATATCCCTGTGTTCTCTTCCATTCTGCTGCCGATCTTCCGGAATGCCCCGTCAAAAGGCGGGGTGAGATACCTGGAAATATGCCCGCAGCATTCCGGCAGGGTATCTCTCCCATACCGTACTTCGCCTGCCAGCAGTTCCAGAATATTCCGCAGGCTGCGCAGGGCGCCGATTCTGCCGTTTAACTGGCTCCGATACCACAGGCCCAGTCCCAGACAGCCTCCGAATATCATACAGCAACCCAGTCCTCTCAGCATGTTTCCTCTCCCCTTTCCTGCGCTGCCTTGACCACACACTTCCCGTTTTCTTTCCCCAGAAGCAGAAACAGGTCAAACATCCGCTCCCATATTACCGCCTGCGCCCCGAACCTGCGTTCCACATCCTGCCTGTCCTCCCCATGGGCCGTGGCAAGGATCCGGCATCCGCAGGCTGCCGCCTGCATCAGCGCCCGAAGCTCTCCGTCACTGCCCAGCTCATCAATGGCGATCACTTCAGGAGACATGGAACGCAGCAGCAGCAGCATCCCGGTTTCCTTGGGACAGCCGTCCAGCACATCTGTCCGCATCCCCACATCATTCTGGGGCCTGCCAAGAAAAGAGCCGGCCAGTTCGGAACGTTCGTCCACCACCCCCACGGTCATGCCCCGGCCGTAAGGATTGCCGTCTGAAACCTGCCGGATCAGATCCCTCAGCAGAGTGGTCTTGCCGCATCCGGGCGGCGAAATGATCAATGTACTCTTTAAGCAGCCCCTCCGGTACATGCCGGGCAAAACAGCATCTGCGGCGCCTTTCTTCTGATGAGATATCCTGATATTTAAATAGGAAATATTTTTCAGCGTCCTGACGCTTCCGTCTGCCTCCATTACGGCTTGTCCCGCCACCCCCACGCGGTGTCCACCCGCCACAGTGACAAATCCCCTGCGCAGCTCCTCCTCGAATGCATAGGGGGAATAGTGGCAGATATGATCCAGGATCTCCTGCAGTTCCCGCTCCGTCACCGCGTAAGCATCCCTGGCTGTATCTGTAAACCTTCCCTTTCCGTCCAGAAAGATCTCCCTTCCCTCACGATGCAGCAGAGCCGGCCTCCCTGCCCGCAGACGAATTTCCTGGATATGCTCCTGCTCCTGTGCCGTCCTCTGCCAGAATGTCCGGTATTGCAGAGGAAACAGCTGTAAAATAGAATGATCCATTAACCTGTCCTCCTTTCTCAAATATATGAAAAACACGGCAGAATATTCCTGACAGATCCGCCATAAGACCTCTTTCCCGCCAGTTCATACCCAGGACGCATGGTATCCCTGCCCTGTCGAGTAGATGTGGGGATTACTCCCCACACCCCTCTACGGAACCGGACGTGCG
>CAJUFB010000067.1 GCA_910585805.1 uncultured Acetatifactor sp. | reverse complement strand
CGCAGTTATGCGGTTTCTGCCATATTATTCTATTTACAAGTGTTAAAAATCCGGCGGCAGAAATAGGCGGAAAATAACCTTAAATTTGATGGTAATTTCATTGGGATTGTTGTACAATAAAATGGCATGAGAAACCATGAATATAATGAAGCGATTAAAAGTACGGGAGGCAGCGGATTATGCACATAGACCGGGAAGATATGCTTGAGCTTACCAGAAGGATGACGGTTTCCAGAAACTGCTTCGGCAGGATAGCGGGAGCCTATATGGACGAGGAGGGCTTCGTAGACGGCACCTTTAACACACATTTTTTGAAATTATCGCCCGCAGACAGGGAGAAAAATCTAAAAATAGCCAAAGCCATACCCTTCTCCGATACCAATGCGGAATTGAAAAATTACCGCTTTCAGTCCGAAGACAGAAAAACGGGTAGTATATGGCAGCTTATGATGGCGCTACGGGAATGCGAACTGAAGAACGATGCCCTGCTGCTTTCACTATACGAGTACATAGGGGAACGGTATCAGCCAGGTTTTCCCTATTGCATTTATGTATTTCAGGGAAATTATGACGTTCCCGTAAAAAGAAGCGACAAAGCGGAACAATGGGAGTCCGAGGAAGTATATAGCTTTCTGGTTTGTGCCGTGTGCCCTGTGAGCGGAGACTATGAAGCCGGAATGCCGAATTGGGGTTTTCTGTTCCCTGCATTCAGCAACAGAAGCACAGATGTGGAGGGAATTAACATTTATTCTTCTGAGGGGAAACATGGGGAGCTGGTAAAGTTATTCGCAGACACTTCCTTACTATAATTAGAGAGGAACAAACAGCATTTCGGACTTGCAAGCCGAAAACTTTTCGAAATGCGATTGTTTTCGACAGGCAAATCCGAAAGTGCGCTCCGACTGTAGATTATTTGTTCAGCCGGATCTGCATAGTAGGCATTTCCATGGGATTCCAATCGGGATTCAGAATTTTTTTGTCGATCAGGATACTTAAGGGAATGCTGCCCACATTGACAAATCTGCCTGAGCCGGCGATGCCGGGAACCTGGCTTTGCAAATGTCTGGGGGTATGGTTGTTTACGACTTTGGCGGAAATCTGGTTAATAGCGTTTATGATTTTTTCCAGTTTTTCCCTGGCAAAATCGTTTACAAGCCTGCATACGGCAGCATACTGCTCCTGGGTAAACAAGGGCATGGCAACGCTGTAGGTCTCCTCTTTTTTCAGTACGTATCCCTTTTGGATTAATTCCGCAACCGTTTCGAGATCATATTCATTGAAATTGCGATAGTCGTTATGCGCAATATCACACAGTGTGTTTATTGCATGGTCATTTCCGTAAAAATCGTGGTGGTCGCTTTTGGGAGATGGCAGATAATCGATAAAATGAATCAGATCTCCATGGCGGCTTTCCACAGTACAATAGTTAAACGGGTGCTTGCTGCTTAATGAGCTGCTCTTTTCCTCAAGCCACAGGTAAGCATGGTCTCCCCAGGCGGTAAGCGGGAATATATCATCGCCATATTTTGCGCCGGATAGCGCGCATTCTCTGAGGTAAAAGGTTATCAATTGCCAGCGCAGCGTATCATCTGAAAAGTCTCCGCCGGAAAACCCGATCTGCCTGAGCGCGGGGACGCCTTTTTCCAGAAATTCGGCCACAAGGCCGGCTATTTCCTGGTGACAGGGATTTACGCTCCGGTCAATCTCATCGGTGCATTCGGTTGTGAGAATTATTACATTAGCCTTGTAGTGTGAGCCATCTTTTATCAGGATTTCTCTTTCTGACAGAGCGTTGATCTCACTGTCCAGATAGGGCAAGGGGATGCCGGTTTCCAGGCTGATCTGCTCCGGAGTCAGAGAATCGTTATAGCAGGCGTTCACGATATTCTGCCGAACCTTGCTCTGCATAAATTCCCAGAAGCGGTTGGTGCCGCTGCCGTGATACATGGGGATAAGGGTTTTAGGGTTATAGCTCAGTGTGCCGAGTTTGCGTTCCATAATCATTCCTTCTTTCAATATTTTTCTTGATTTAAAAAGCAAATATTTCACTTTGCTTTCCGTGACAGAGAGACTTTGCGCAATTTCGGAACAGGATTTCCGCTTGATATAGTACAGGATCACTGCCTGGCGGTACTTTTCGGAAAGCAGTGTCAGTTCTCTCCGGAGCAGATGCAGATCGCTGTTTTCCTCGTCGGCCAGCACTTTGTCAAGGGCGGATTCTTTTTCCGGGATATCTTCCGTCAGCTCGCAGGTCTGTGGCTTTGCCTTATTTCTGCACCAATGCTTGTAAACATTTCCGGCAACCGCCCACATAAAGCCATAAAAGGCTCTGATGTCGCGGATACTTTCCGAAGACCTGACAAGTTCCAGGAGGATGTCCTGACATAAATCCTCCGCTTCCAGGCGGTTAGCTGTTTTCGACATACAATAGGAAAAGATGGTTTTTGAAGCGTCGGCAATTTTTGCGTTCAGGAGATCCGCCGGGATGGCTTCCGGCTGTTCCGGTTTCAACTGTTCCTGCTCCTGCAGTCCGTATTCCGTGTATTTCTGTTTCATTTTAATCCTGTTCCTTTTTACATATTTCCCATGGTTTTTAGAAGCTTCTATCTTTATAGTGCCAGAAAAAAGAAATGGTTTAACTTTTTTGGATAATTTTTTTAATTTTTTCATGCCGCATTTGCTTTTGCATTCAGTCCGGCAGTTGAAGTATGGTTTCTGCTGTATACTTATCGGAAGCAAGTGAAGCTTCCTGTAGTTGAATGCGGCGCAAAGGATGCGCCTTTTATCGGAAGCGAAGAAATTGCTTCCGATAAGACATATTCTAAGCTGTTTGTGTCAAAAAGGCAATCCATACGCCGTGTTCTTTCAGATGTTTTTCGCCCGGCGCAGACGGAAGCCATATTGTAACAGTTCAGACAGGGCGCTGAACTGTTACGAGAATGCACACAAAACGTGAAAAGAATGCGTTTTGGCGCCCGCAAGTCTCGCAAAATTGCATAGAGCGCAATTTTGACTTCGCGAGAGGGGGCTGTCTGAACTGTTACGCCATTTTGGCTCGGATTGCCTGGGAATCTGCGGTTAACTCTTGACAATACCGGATATTATGTTATCCTTATTTTATAAATCGTATTAATTTCTGGAATATCCATATATGGGCTTTAAGCCATCTGAATCTGATTCGGTAACGCTATGCTTTAGAACCCCAATATTAATGTAAGGCAGGAGTGTACGGCGCAGGGAGATGACTACGGCGCATTGCGGAATGTGATAGTGATATTCAATAGGATATTCCTGTTATAGGAAGGGGACAAAAGGGGAGCTGCCGGAGGAATTACGGCAGCCGATACGGTACATGGAGCATTCCGCGGCAGAGAGCGCGCGGCCGGCAAGTTTGCCCAGAACACGAAGGAAGAAGAGAGAAGGATATGAATCAGACGAAAAGCGGTACAGAGATGCTGCAGTTCATTTTTACAGAAAAAGATTTTTGCCTGGATGCACAGTCCCGCCAGGAGGAGGGCAGCCCGGAGGGCGGTCAGGAGAGTTGGCGGAGCCGCTTTGAAGCGGACAAGTACCATGCCCTTTATCAGATGGGATTCGAGGAAAAGAGGGAGAATCTGACTGCCGCGGAAGGCTTTCTCCATCTGCTGTCGGACACATTTTTGAAACGTCTGACCAGCCTGCCGGAGCTGGAACTGGCCAGGGAGAAAGTGGAACTGAAAGCTCCCGCCGAGGATGTGGAAGCGTTGCTGAAAGCTGTGCCTTTTGCCATCGGGGCAGAGTATATAAACGCGAAATGGATCAATGCCGTCTTCCGCAGGCTGCTGGAGATTTTCCGCAGGGAGATTTCCATCTATAGCGGGACTGTGGAGATGTATCTGACGGAAAAGAACCAGCATCTCCATGTGCCGGAGCGTATTTTTTTCCATCTGGTGGAGTATAAGGATAATGATTTTCCTTTTGCCTTTCTGGCCACTTATGCCACGAAAACCGCTAATGGAAAAGTCCGGCATGTGCCCCTGAAATATGCCCTGACAGAGTACGGCCATGAAAGGGAAAAGCTGCTGAAGCTCCTGGCCTGCCTGAACCGTGCTGCAGAGGTTTCGGCGCTTGTCAGTGGCTTCGTGGAGAGCGGGGAAATGTTCCATCCTCTGCGTCTGACGGCGGAGGAAGCCTATGTTTTCCTGAAAGATGTGGAAGCCATCGAGAGCGTGGGGATTCTGTGCCGGATTCCCAACTGGTGGAAAAAGCGCGCTTCCTCTGTCTCGCTGGAAGCCAGCCTGGGGGATGACAGGCCTTCCATGCTGGGCTTTGATACCCTGATTTCCGTACAGCCCAAACTGGTGGTAGACGGAATGGAACTGACGGAAGAAGACATCCGCAGGCTTCTGGAGCAGACGGAAGGACTGGCACTTCTGAAGGGAAAGTGGGTGGAGGTTGACCACGAAAAGCTGCGGGAACTGTTGGCCAGAATGGAAGAACTTCCTTCCTCAATGACGCTTTTTGATGCCATGCAGCTGGAACTGGGACAGGGAAATAAACAGATGGATGTGGGAGCCACGATTTCCAACGGAGAATGGCTGTCAGAGTTTCTCATGCACCTGAGAAAACCGGAGACCATCCGCAAAGCTGCGCTGCCGAAAAACTTCCGCGCCACACTGCGCCCCTATCAGAAAAACGGCTTCACCTGGCTGAACTATATGGACAAACTGGGCTTCGGCGCCTGCCTGGCGGACGATATGGGACTGGGAAAAACGGTTCAGGTGCTGGCTTATCTGGAGAAGCTGCGCACCGGCAATCCGGCGGCGAGAGTTCTTCTGGTGCTTCCCGCGTCCCTCCTGGGCAACTGGAAAAAGGAAGCCGAAAAGTTTGCGCCGGATATGGATTTTCAGATTCTGCACGGAAAGACCGGAGCCATACTGGAACAGGAATTGACGGAAAACCGTGCATTTCTGACGATTACCACGTATGGGATGGTGCCTCGTATCCGGGGATTGCAGGAAATACAATGGGACTGTGTTATTCTGGATGAGGCTCAGGCTATTAAAAATGCCGGTACCAAACAGACCAGGGAGATTAAGAAACTGTCATCCAGGATGCGTGTGGTGATGACGGGTACACCCATCGAAAACGAGCTGATGAATCTGTGGTCTCTGTTTGATTTCCTGAACAAAGGCCTGCTGGGTTCCGCCAAAGAATTTCATGATTACTGCAAGGAGCTGGATCAGCATCCGGAGGGGTATATGCGGTTAAAAGCCATGGTGTCCCCCTTTATGCTCCGGCGTGTGAAAACGGATAAGAAGATCATCTCGGATCTGCCGGAGAAGCTGGAGAGCGTGGATTACGTGTCTCTTTCCAAAAAGCAGATTGTCCTCTACAGGAAGGCTGTGGCGGACATGGAGAAACTGATCGCGGAAGTGGAGGGCATTCAGCGCAGCGGAATCATTCTGACCACCATTATGAAGCTGAAGCAGATCTGTAACCATCCGGACCAGTATCTGGGCCAGACCGCTTATGCCATGGAGGAAAGCGGAAAGCTTCTGATGCTGAAGGAAATCTGTGAGACCATATATGAGAAACGGGAAAGAGTAATCGTATTTACGCAATTTAAGGAAATCACGGAGTATCTGGCTGCGTTTCTGGAGCAGGTCTTCGGAAGGCAGGGATATGTCCTTCATGGCGGAACCCCGGTGGCGAAGCGGGGAAAGATCGTGGAGGAATTTCAGGGTGAGAAATATGTGCCCTTTATCGTGGTTTCGGTGAAAGCAGGAGGCACAGGGCTGAATCTGACCAAAGCCAACCATGTGATCCATTTTGACCGCTGGTGGAATCCCGCGGTGGAAAACCAGGCCACGGACAGGGCTTTTCGGATCGGACAGAAGAAAGATGTGGTGGTGCACAAACTGGTATGCCAGGGGACCATTGAAGAGAAAATCGATGCCATGATCACATCAAAGAAGGAACTGGCGGAGAATGTCATAGGCTCCGGCGGGGAGAAATGGATCACGGAACTGAACAATGAGGAACTGATGTCCATGCTGAGACTGGAGATGCCGAAGTAAGGAAGAAGGGGCTGCAAATAACCGCTGCAGGTTCATAGCAGGTTTTATTGTATTTCCCGGGCATTTATACTGCGCACCGGTTATACTGCAGACCGCCAGGATTTACAGTGATGCCTCGGGGAAAATACCTTGCTGGCGGTCTGCAGTCAGTTATCTTTAGCAGTGTACATGTAAGAAAACGGAGAATGGTGAAAATGGGCAATTACTGGGAAACCGGAAATTATAATCAGCCAAATGCTGCGGAACTGAAGCGGAATGCGGCAGACAGCAGGAAGAAAGAGAAGAAGAAGGGAAATGTGCTGGAACCGGTAGCGGTACAGGGCAGAACCATCGTCCGAAACTGGTGGGGGAAGGCCTGGTGCGACAATCTGGAGCAGTATGCGGATTATGAAAGCCGTCTGGACCGGGGGAAGCGGTATGTGAGAGCCGGAGCGGTGATCGACTTAAAGATCCAAAAGGGAAAAATCCTTGCCAGAGTGCAGGGAACCCGCAAAGTGCCCTACAAGGTGGAAATCCGGATCAGTCCCCTTTCGGAGGAAAAATGCCAGAGCATCATCGAAAGATGCGGCAGGAAAATCGAGAATATGGAAGAATTGCTGAACGGGAATTTTCCCGTGCAGATGCAGGAGCTGTTCCAGGGAAAGGACGGCCTGTTTCCCACGCCCAGGGAAATCAGCTTTAACTGCAGCTGCCCGGACTGGGCATTGCTGTGCAAGCATGTGGCGGCAGCTTTGTACGGAGTGGGAGTTCGCCTGGACGAACAGCCACTGCTGTTTTTTGAATTGAGGGGCATTGATATAGGACACTTTATCGATGTGACATTGGCGAACAAGGTGGAGGCCATGCTTGCCAATGAGGGGAAGCCCAGTGACAGGATTATTGCGGATGAGGATATCAGGGAGCTGTTCGGGGTTCTGTGAAGGTATCCGGATAGGATAACTTGTTGCAAAATAAAAGATATAATGTGTGAGCGGATAGAGAGGAGAACTGTATTGAGATTTCAGGAGTTGAGATTAAGAAACTGGAGAAATTTTGGTAATGTAAATTTTGAGCTTACAAACAGAGTCTTTATCATCGGAGCAAATGCAGCAGGAAAATCTAATTTGTTGGATGTATTTCGTTTTTTGAAGGATGTTACAGCGGATGGCTTGCAGAAAGCTGTCAATGCAAGGGGAGGAATCAAAAAGTTAAGATATTTAAATGCAAGAAGTCAAAATTATATAGAGATTTTTGTGAGGTTGACAGAGGAACAAGGAGGGACTTCTGTCGAGTGGACATATACCTTACAATTTAATTCGGCTGGGGGAAAACATGAAAACAGGGATATCAATATCAAGCTGGAGAAAATAACTTGTGGCAGTGATGTTTTAGAAGATAGAAAATATCAGGATGGGGATTATTTGTCAAATCAATTTACCTATCTGGAACAGCCTGCTATGAATACGAAATACAGAGCGCTTTATGAATGCTTTAGGGATATTTCCTATGTGAATATCATTCCACAATTGATTCGGGAATCCGATTCCTTTATTCCTTCAGCATCAGCAGAAGATTTTTATGGAAGAAATTTATTGGAAAATATTTCAGCGGCACCAAAAAAAAGCAGAGCGACAAAGCTAAACGTTATAAATAAAATCTTAAAGTTGGCTGTTCCGCAATTTTCAAATCTGGAGTACACACAAGATGAAAAGGGGCGTCCTCATCTGCAGGTAAAATATGAACATTTCAGGCCGCAGGGAGCATATCAGAGGGAAGATCAATTTTCAGACGGAACCCTGCGTCTTTTGGGGATTATATGGGCAATTTTAGATGGTACAGGGGTATTGCTTTTGGAAGAGCCGGAATTATATCTGCATTCAGAGATAGTAAAGCAGCTTCCAATGTTTATTGCCAATGCACAGAAAAGTAAGATTGCCAAAAATAGACAGGTAATTATTTCGTCGCACAGCTTTGATCTACTTGATACGGATACCATTGATTTAGACGAGATTATGATATTGGAGCCTGGAAAAGAGGGGACTGTTGTGGAAAAAGCCAGTGAGAGTGAGACGGCAAGGGCTAAGGTCGAAGCGGGATATACACCGGCAGATGCAGTAATTCCCAAAGTTACGCCAAAGGGAATTATGGAGGGGCAGTTATCATTGTTTGATTTTGGGTTAGTTCAGAGATAAGAAAATGAGACGGAGGTAAAATGACTGTATATATAGGGGGAGAAGATTTTGTAACAAAAGAGATTGCAAAACGTCTGATAAAATTCTGTATGGCAGATACAGAGATAGAATTTGAGGATTTAACCTTTCGGGCCCATGGTACTCGTGCTTTGGAAACTTTAAACGTAATGTTGAACTTTGCAAAAAAGTATCCTGTGGTAGCTGTTTTTGATTCGGATGGCAATTGTATTATTGAGTTATTGGAGAAGTATACAGCGGATAAAAGAAATGCTGATTATGCTGCAATCAATTTTGCAGTTGACGAGGCGGAAGCCTGGTTGATGGCAGACAGAGAAGGGTTGGCGAAATATTTCAGGATATCTGTAGAAGAAATACCGGATAAGAAAAGTGGTGATTCGGAGATTTCCAATAGCATACCATATAAAACAAGTTTGTATATTTTGACGGAGATTGCACCTTTATCAAAAGCAGCATTAATCAGAGAAGCGTTAGCCTTTGAAAAACCAGGCAAAAAGCCTTCTACCTATAATTCTATATGGGGAAAATATATTGATGAGATTTGGAATATCAGCGCTGCCTGTGAAAACTCGGAAAGCTTGAAAAGAACAATAAAACGGATTAAAAAGATGCTTGCAGCAAAAGGTATTGCTGAAGCGTAATCTGTTCCTTACTGCCGGAAACATTCCTTCCGAATAATGCCCCGGAGCAGGGAAGGCGGTTTCCGGCAGTAAGGAAGTGTCTGTAGATTACAGGAACCACTTCGCGAATTCTGTAATCCAAGAGAAATAACGCTGCGAGCGACAATTCCTAAGGAATTTTGGAATTCATGCCAGCAGCCAGTCAATCAGGTTCAGTGCTTTGATTCCGTCATAGGAAGTGATATAATTTCTGTCCATGGATAATACAAGCTTCTCGTAATTATCCGGTATCATGCGCAGAGGTTTCAGCTCGCGTTCGCGGGTTTCCGGCGACTGCATGCTTTCCGTTACCTGGATGTACAGTTTATCATTGGGCTTTTCGGCCACAAAATCCACTTCCGTTTCACCGACTTTGCCGATATATACCCGATACTCCCGGCGCAGCAATTCCAGAAATACAATATTCTCGATGATATGTCCCCTGTCCGCATCGCGGTAGCCCAGAAGCATATTGCGGAATCCCATGTCAATGATATAATTTTTGCCCAGAGTCTTCAGCAGCTGTTTTCCTTTGATATCGTAACGGCTTACGGAGTAGAAGATGAAAGCGCTGCGGAGCATGGCAATATACTTGTCCACTGTTTTTCCGGCTATATTTCTCCCTTTTCCGCTCTGAATGTCGCCCTCAGCGGACAGAACATTTCCGATGTTGTTGGGCGAAGTGATGCTGCCGATATTGGAACAGAGGAACAGCATGATCTTCTGCAGCATGTTCTGGTCAGCCTGATGATTACGCTGTAAAATATCGCGCAGGACAACAGTGGAATAAATGCCTTCCAGCGCCTGGATGCTCCTGGCTTCATTGAACCTGTATTCCCGGAGGATAGGCATGCCGCCGAACTGCAGGTATTTCTGGAATTTTTCCTCCATTGTAATGGCGGATTCAAATTCATAGAAGGTCAGGAATTCCCGGAACGACAGCGGCAGCATGCGGATTTCCACATAGCGGCCGGAAAGCAAAGTGGAGAATTCGGTTGACAGCAGATAGGCATTGGAGCCTGTGATATAAATATCCACATCAAAATCAAGGCGGAAGGACTCTATGGCCTTTTCCCAATGCTCCACGACCTGCAGCTCATCGAAGATCAGGTAGGTTTTACCGGTCTTTGCGATATGTCCGCTGACATGATCATAGAAGGACAGATAATCTGTCAGATTCCGGTAACGCAGCGATTCCAGGTTCATATGCAGGATATTTTCATCTGGCAGTCCGCTGTCTGTCAGGTATTGATGAAACAGATCCAGCAGCGAGGATTTCCCGCATCTGCGGATGCCGGTTACGATTTTGACTAAATCCACATCTTTATTTTGGATCAGCTGATCCAGATATTCGGGGCGGTCAATCAGTGCAGCCATAATGTATCTCCTGAACATTGTAGTCTTTTTGGGATTTCGGATCCTTTTCTTTGCATACATTATATACCCAAACAGGATACTGGGTCAATAGTTTCTGACTTACAAGTCTGAAAGTTTGCAAAATGAGACAGTTTTCGACAAATAAGTCTGAAATTCTTCGCATTTACACTACTTCTTTTTCTGCACATTATGAGAAGTAAGTGCAGTCAATCCTTTCAATTTAAAACAAATTGCCTTTATGTGCAAAAAATATCTTGAAATAACTTGCTTTTTTGTGTAAAATCAAGGGTAAAAGAAAGTGCCTTTATGTGTAGAACGGAAGCGGTATAAGATTGCCTTTTCGGAATATAATAATAAAAAGACGCGTGTTACAATGACCAGCTGTTTTCAGCCCGGATATTCCGGGAGAGGGAAAGGAGTCTTTATGAAACGAAAAATATATGGCCGTTTGCTGGAATGGAAAGATAGAGACCAGGGAAGCTGTGCATTGCTGTTGGACGGAGCCAGGCGTGTGGGCAAAAGTTATATTGCCAGGCAGTTTGGTGAGAAGGAATACAGAAGTTATCTTATGATTGATTTTGCACATATGCAGCGTGAAGTCAGGGAAATATTCGAAAATGACAGGAACGATTTAGATTTGTTTTTCAATAAGTTATCAGCGTATTATCGGACAACGCTTTACAGGAGAGAGTCGCTGGTCATTTTTGACGAGGTTCAGAGGTACCCGGAGGCGAGAGAGTTAATAAAGTATCTGGTTGCAGACGGGCGTTATGATTATCTGGAGACAGGCTCGCTGATTTCGCTGAAAAGGAATGTGGAAAACATTGTCATTCCGTCGGAGGAGGAACATGTGGAAATGTTTCCCATGGATTTTGAAGAATTTTTATGGGCAATGGGAGACGAGACGACAGTACCGTATTTGAAGCAGTGTTTTGAGGAACTTCGTCCGTTGGGCCAGGCTTTACACAGGAGGGTGATGAATGATTTCCGGCAGTATATTCTGGTGGGAGGGATGCCGCAGGCGGTTACGGCTTATCTGGAGACGAAGAATTTCGAGGACACTGACAGAGTGAAGAAGCGTATTCTGACATTGTACAGGCAGGATATCACGAAGTTTGCAGGAGGTTATGAGGCGAGAGTCCTTTCTGTTTTTGATGGACTGCCATCGCAGCTTTCAAAGACCGAGAAAAAATATAAACTCTCAAGTATAGAGAAGGAGGCCAGGTTCCGTGATTATGAGAATGCTTTTATGTGGTTGACGGAAGCCATGGTGGTCAACAATTGTTACAACGCGACGGAGCCAACTGTAGGATTGGCTATGAGCGAGGAACATACAACGCGGAAATGTTATATGGCGGATACCGGCCTGCTGGTGACACATACCTTTATGGATGACTGGTTTACGGATAATGAACTGTACAGAGACATTCTGCTGGACAGGATGCATGTTAATGAAGGCATGCTGATGGAAAACATAGTGTCACAGGAATTGCGGGCAGGCGGACACAGGCTTTATTTTTATTCCAGGTCTGATACGGATAACAGGGAGAACCATATGGAAATTGATTTTCTGATCAGAAAGAAGCGGAAGATATGTCCTGTGGAGGTAAAATCCGGCGTGTATAGAAAGCATTCCTCTTTGGACAAATTCAGAAGGAAATTCAGCGGAAAAATCGGGCAGGCATATATCCTGTATACAAAAGACATTCTGGTCAGGGAAGAGGTGATTCATCTGCCGCTTTATATGGCTATGTTTCTGTAGTCATGTATCCTGTAATGTTTTTGTATTGTTTTACGGTTTCGCCATTGCAGGAGATGGTGGCAAAGGGGAGCCTGTCTGAGCCTCTCCGCCGCCTTATCCAGTACTTTCGCCAGTTTTTCCCCGGGAACCGGCTTGGTCAACAGACATTGTTCTGGAGGATGAACCGTTTGGGAAAGATAGCATACAGCAAAAAATCTGACAGACGAGGAGGTATTATCATGTGGTTCGTATTTGCGTTATTGTCGGCGGTATTTGCCGCACTCACATCCATTCTGGCGAAGATTGGCATTGAAGGGGTGAATTCCAACCTGGCCACAGCTATCAGGACGGTGGTGGTAGTGTTTATGTCCTGGGGGATGGTTTTTCTGACCCATGCCCAGGGAGGATTGCATGAAATCAGCAGGAAGAGCTGGGTATTCCTGATTCTGTCCGGGCTGGCGACGGGGGCGTCCTGGCTCTGTTATTATCGGGCGCTGCAGATAGGGGAGGCGTCCAGGGTGGTGCCTGTGGATAAGTTGAGCGTTGTAATTACGCTGATTCTGGCTTTTGTGTTTCTGCATGAGGAATTTACGGTGAAATCGCTGGTGGGATCGGTGCTGATCGGGGCGGGGACTTTGGTTATGGTGCTGTAGGGGCGGAGCGGAAGAGAGCCGTTCTGCTGAAAAGTGCGGGGGAAAACTGCACAGATAAGCTGGCTCCTCATATAATATGGTAGATAAATTGCCATGAGGAAGGTACATCTATGGAACAAAAAAGCAGACATCCCATAACGACTGGCTGCAGTATGTCCGGCATAAAACCCGCCATGCTTGACCTGCCCTATCCCCCCATACAGGTTCAGTGCAGGAACCAGGATTATGCTGCCATGCTTGCATTCGATTACTGCGGCCCGGTATCCGAACTGTCAGCCATTACCCAATATATCAACAATGAGAATCGCCTGTGCCTGTCAGACTGCACTCTGGCAAGGACACTCCTGGCAATCGCCATGGCGGAAATGATGCATCTACAGAAATTGGGAGAGTTGATTCAGCTTCTGGGCGGAGAAGTCAGCTTTGCTGTGACGCAGCCGGGCGGAAAGAGGGAAGTATGGACACCGGAATATCTGACGCTTTCCCGGGATACCAGGCGGATGCTCTGTGCGGATGTGGAAGCCGAGCAGGACGCCATCGCCCAGTACAGGGCGCATATCCGTAAAATAAATGACGAATGTGTGAATGCGGTGCTGAGACGGATTATCCGGGACGAGGAGTATCATATTATGCTGCTGCAGGGATTGATGGAAGAATTACATTAGAAACCATTTCAGTTACAGGACTCGTGAAGCGGTTTCCGTAATTTGACGATTTCATAGTAACGATAAAATATGTGGGGGCAGACGGAAAAGACATTATGGAAGCTTCGCTCTTTTCCGTTCTGCCCGCGCAATCTGCTTTTCCCAGGTTTTGGCAGTCTGTTCCCTTAAATAATCCCGAAGCGGATTCAGATCCTGTCCGGAATCCCACGCTTCCAGAGCGGCATAATAACCCCGGCGGTCTTCCTCATGAATAATAACAGGCGGATGGTTGTGGGTAACCAGGAAATAATTCATGGCAAGGCGTCCTGTCCTCCCGTTTCCATCGGCAAAGGGATGGATATTCTCAAATTTCGCATGAAAATAAGCTGCGGCAGTAAGGGCATTTTCATTTGACACATCCTGAAGCTCGGCGAGTAATTCGGAGATTTCTTTCTGTACATCCTCCGGCGCGGCGCCGATTTCTTCCTTACCGGTTACATAGTCATGATGCTTAAATTCTCCGGGAAGTTCACCCAATTGCCATCTGCGCGTGTCATAAGTATTTTGTGTCAGACATTTCTGCAAATCTTTCAGAAACCTTTCATCAAAAGGACGTTTCTGCTGAAAGGCATTCAGGAAAAGTTCATGGGCATCCCGCCCGTTGCGGATTTCGAATAAGGTACGCAAATCGCCGGTGTAAGATGTTACGCCATCATGCTCAAAAATTTCCCTGGTGTCATGCCAGGTGACATTTTCATTTTCGATTCTGGCGGAGTGGTACGCAAAGGCAATGCTGTGGCCGTTTAGTGCTTCAGCCAGTTCGGCGTCTGTTGTAATGTTTTTCTGCTGCCAGAGTGTGAGGGCTTTTTCATAACGAGTCATGTCAAATTCTCCCTTAATCTTTCAATGCTAATTGACATTATACCATATTTTCAATCAGATGCGTTGGATTTTTTCCCCTTTCATACTCTGCATTTGCATGAATTGGAATACCAATATAGCATGTGCTGCATATTTGCTTTTGACACTCAACTGTTATTAGAATTCAATAGAATCCAAGTCGATTGCGTATCACCTGAATTTGATATATACTTGCACTATCAGCTGATGCAACAGGAGTAAATCTAATAATAGTTGAGCAAGGGAAAACGAATAGAAAGCAGTTTTTCCCTTGGGACAGGAGGACAAAATGGATATCGGAAAAAAGATAAAAAGCTTACGCTTGGAAAAAGAAGCAAAACAGGAAGAACTGGCTGAATACCTTGGCGTATCTTTCCAGGCAGTATCAAAATGGGAGACAGGCGCAAGCGTACCTGACATTGCGTTACTGCCAAACATCGCAGTCTTCTTCGGCGTCACCATCGACGAACTGTTCCAGCTTTCCGACGAAGCGGAATTCGAGCGTATTGAGAACATGTTCTGGCATGAGCGCAGGATTCCCCGGGAAACCTTCGATCACTGCGTCAGGTTCCTGGAGGGTGTGCTGCAGAGCGAGCCGAAAAATGTCAGAGCCTGCATCTGCCTGGCCAGTCTGTACAATCACCGGGCTGCCAGCGACCATGAGACGGCCAGTGAATACGCCAGGAAAGCAATGGAGCTGAACCCGGAGGAAAAGGGCGGCTGGGTGGCATATCAGGAGGCCAACAATGCCGTCTGCGGGGATGAATGGTACGACAACCATTTTGAGGTCATCGAATATTACAAGAATTTCCTGAAAAAGAATCCCGGCAATTACTGGGGACTATACGGAATTATCGAAAATATGCTTGATGATGACCGGTTTGACGAAGCAATTCCCTATATTGAGCAGATTCGCGCTGCCAAAACCGGGCAGTATGATGTCTATATGGGCGATGTCATGTTCGGCAAGGGAAACCCGGAGAAAGCGCTGGAGTACTGGAACGCGGCAGTGGAGCATTACCCGGAGAGATGGCAATCCTACTGCGACAGGGCGGACGGGTTTAAAAAGCTGGGCAGATATGAAGAGGCGCTGGCGGATTATGAGAAATGCTTTACCATGCAGGAGCCGCCCAGAATCTCGGACGGTCTGTATTCCATGGCTCAGGTACATGAGCTTCTCGGTGACTATGATGCCGCTGTTGAGGACAGGAAGCGCATCATCAAATGTCTGCGGGAGGAATATAATACCTTTTCCGGCGAGAGCATTGACGGGCAGAAGCGGGAAATCGAACGTCTGAAGCGCAGGAGAGCGGAGGTTAATTCGGATTGAAAAACCATATATGCAGACGGGTCAGATACTGATGGTATAACGGAAGACTGTAAAACAGTATAAACAGAATTGCAATTTCGTAAATGCGTGGCTGCCGCATAAAGTATTTACGACACAGAATATGGTATCTCAATATATGCTCACACGCAAAAACATCCGCAGTGTCCTGATGCGACAGCCTCAATTTATATCAGGGTTCGTATTATGATACACATTTTATTATCCAGGCAGCACCACTATGTGATCCGCACATGCCGTCAGCTGTTCGTCATGGGAGATAAACACAATGGTTTTACTGCTCTCGCGAAGGAATTCGCAGAGCCAGTCCAGGGTAGCCTGGTCCAGATTGTTTCCCGGCTCGTCCAGAAACAGGAAATCCGTGCCGCGGACGCAGGCTCTGGCAATGGATACTTTCTGTTTTTCACCGCCGGACAGTCCGCTGCCGTCCGCAGCCACCCGACGCTGAGCCAGGGAAGCGATGCCCATTCTGTCCAACAAAGCGTTCAGAGCGGCATCGGTCATATCAGGATTGCCGATGCGGATGTTTTCCAGTACGGTTCCCTCGAAAAGATAAGGTTCCTGAGGGGCATAGGCGATATGGCTGCGGTACTGTGCCGGGTTTAGCGCTGACAATTCCATGCCATCAATGCGCAGGCTTCCGTCATAGCCGGTGAGCAGGCCCAGCATGGTTTTCATCAGTGTGGACTTGCCGCTTCCGTTGGAACCGCAGAGAGCCGTTTTCTCTCCCCGGCGGACGGAAAAAGAAATCCGGGACAGCGCTCGTTTCTCTTCGTAGGCGTAGGACAGGTTCTCACAACAGATGTTCGTAATTTCGTCAATCTTTTTACCGGTATTTTCCTCGGCATCTTCATAGAACATAACCAGCCGCTCTGCCGTATTTTTCAGGATGGGCGTATACCGGATCAGGAAGCCCATGTTTTCCAGTAGCGTGTGGAAGACGGCCGAATAACCGTACATGGCGGCCACGGTTCCCGGCGTGATCAGCCCATTCGCTGTCAGAAGGGAGCCGGACAGCAGAATGGCCAGGGTACAGAAGGTTCCGGTGAAGGAAGAGACTGCTTCCGCCGCAGAAGACAGGCGGATGCGCTTTGATTCCGTCCGGTCAAAATATGCCTTGTAAAGTTCTGACGCTTTTGTCACGAAGGCTTCGCTCAGGCCGTAAAGTGTCAGCATGCAGGGGCGTTGGGTGATTTCCGTCTCCAGGGAACGCCGCATGGAGGTATAGTCCCGGTTTGCTTTGTCATATTTACCTTCCAGTTTTCTCACCGCCAGCGGGACCAGCAGTTTCAGCGTGGAAAGCGCGAATACGATCAGGGTGTATACCGGGCTTAATTTCAGCGCGTTATAGAGCAAAAAAACAAATGTCACCGGGATCATGAATCCTTTGTCAAAATAGTTCACAAGGTAGCAGCGCAGTTCAGTGGGATCCCAGTCCAGACGGTTCTGTATGTCCCCCGGTTCGTACCGGAGGATGGAATCGTATTTTTTATCCAGAAAACGGCCGATGATCATGCGGTCATGTACAAGGGCGTACTTCAGCATAAACATGTTGGCCAGCAGTGCCACGGCCGGCAGGAATGCGATCATCGCAAACAGTGCCAGCCCCAGGGAGACTGCGCTTCGGATACTCAGGGAAAAATCCAGGCGGAAAACGGAATCCGCGAACCGTCCCAGGATGGTGGCGGTGAATACAGTCAATATGCCTTCTGTGCAGGATACGGCTGTGTGGAGCAGGATGGGGAGACGCATGGAATTGAGCGCGTCAGCGTATATTTTGTTCTTTATTTTCATAGAGACTCCTTTTTTTGAGTGTAATTTGAGTGTAATGTTTGTCTTACTGTTCCAGAAAAAAGCAGGTTTACCGCGTCCTTATCACCGGAAACATTTGTCCGCGATTATCCTTCGCTGTCCGGACGAGTCCTGGAAAGTATAAAAAGCGTCTGCAATGTGGTCAAAAGTGGCATCGTGGGTGATAATGACGGCCCCGCCGCAACGTGCCCGCAGAAGCTGTACCAAAGCTTCCCTGCTCTCCGCATCCAGGGAATTGCACGGCTCATCCAGCAGCATCACGGCAGGATTCACCGCAAAGGCCAGAGCCAGGAAGACTTTCTTGCGCTGACCGCCGGAGAGGGTGTCAATGGGCTGAGCGAGGCTTTCCTCCAGCAGGTAAAAACGCGAGGCAAGGTCAAAAGCGGCTTCCTTATTTAATCCCGGAACAGAAGTAAACAGTTCCTCCGCGGAAATTGGAAAAGCCGCATCCTCCTGGGGCAGGTAGAACAGCTGACCCGGAAAGCTGTCCCGGGGAAGTGCCTGAGGCGGTATTCCGTCAATGGTTATGACACCACTGTCAGGTTGAACCATGCCCAGAATCAGTTTCAGGAGAGTGGATTTTCCCATGCCATTGGCGCCTCGGATGACGGATATTTGCCTGGTGGAAATGGAGATACAGGCGCCGGATAAAATCTGTCTGCCATCAAAACCGCAGGACACATTGTTCAGAAGGATGCTGTTTTTCACGGTACTATTGGGATTAGAAAAAGCGGGAGTGCCGTTGGAAGCCTTCATGTCTCCCGCGCGGCTGTTTTTGCCTGATGAATGCAAGCCTTGAGAAGCTTCCCGTTTGATATCCTGCGTTCTTTCCAGGGCAGAGGAAGTCTCGTACAATACTTGCGTTCTTTTCTGGGCAGAGGAAGCCTCGTACAATACCTGCGTTCTTTCCAGGGCAGAGGAAGCCTCGTACAATACCTGCGTTCTTTCCAGGGCAGAGGAAGTCTCGTACAATACCTGCCTTTTCTCCGGTGCGGAGGATGTATCATACAATAACGCCAGCCGCCTGTCTGCGGTCCGTGCCACGGCAAAGGAGGGAATGGTCTCAAATATGGATTTTGCGGCGGAATACAGTCCGGCGGAGAGCGCTATGGCCTCCACCCCTGCATCCAGCCCTGTGTAACCCTGCAGGATGAACAGCCCCATAAGGCCGTAGGTCCCGTAAGTCAGGATATTCCCGATCAGCTGGTCAAGCGCAGTTTCCGCGCTTGCCGCAGCCTCCGAACGGTTTCCAATCTTCAGGTAAGATTTGTGCAGCCTGGCCAGCCGTTCAAGACACCATTGCTTCAGGCCGAACATTCTGATGGTATCAAAGCCGTTATAATAGGACAGAGTACAGTTGGTAATTTCCGCCTCAATGTCCCGGGTATCGCCGTAGCTTTGCTGAAAGGCGGTCTTTGTGAGAAGCGGCGGGATTACCTGCAGGCCGGAAATGACAAACAGCGCCAGGGCTGCCGGAAAGTTCCGGACCAGAAGAAACGCAAGGTATGCGGCAAAGGCGGCAATCCCGGTGAAAAAGCCAGGGTATAGATTCAGGCTTTTGCCCGTCACCGTGTCAAAGTCGTCATTCAGCATTTCCACGGCCTGACCGTGCTCCATATTGTAAAGAACGGAAAGGGGGCAGGAGAGAAAGCGGCGGTACAACAGCAGCTTGCATCGGTGCAGCGCCTGGGAGACAGCCTTCCGGTAATGCTCGTTTGCCGCAAAGTCAAAAGCCTTTGTCAGCGCCAGCAGCAGGAGCAGAACTGCGCCGGTTTTCAGCACGTTTCCGCTGTCACCTGCCACTGCGCCTGTCACGGTACGCGACAGCAGCCTGGCGTTCCAGAGACCTACAGGGATGGGGATCAGTTTCAGAATCCAGGCGGTGATGCACACCCGGTGCAGGGCAGGGGCAAATTCCCTGGAAGCGCCGGGTATATTTTTCCTGTTTTTCCCGGATTTCATGGATGTTGTAAAGGTTATTACAGAATTTATGAAATGGTTCTTTTTCTTATTTACAGAGTTCATGAGAGTATCCTTTCCGGAATGAAGGCATTCATTCCTTTTGAGTTGTGCATGTGCCGGGCAGAATGAATCCATGCATGATTACGCATTTCTGTCCGCTGTACATCCTGCAGCTTCTGAAAGCTGCTGCAGGGGCATATGTTGTTTCAGGTTTTAATCTACGGTATGTGCACAAAAAAGCCACGGACGAAAACATCCGTGGCGAAAAAGCGATTTTTCACTGAAAGGGTATCAAAAACAAAGGTATATCGGCTTCCCGCTGTACCTAACTTTAGTGCATATCCTTTACAGTGACGAAATACAGGAACTGTCAGGGTTCCCGGGAATTCATTTCTGATCCTTAGGAATTCATTATCTTGGGAATACAATTCCTAAGGGATATAATTCCTAAGGAATATAAAATTCCTTACGCTCCGCACGAAGTTCGTCCGCTTTACCGCACGGAGACCACCAATCGACGAAAACCTGATACCAACATCGGGATACCATCCTCTCTTGCTAATCTACTGACAGGATAGCGTATTTTTCCCGGTGTGTCAAGGATTTTTGTTTTTTCAGGATTTGCGAATCTACGTGTACAACGAGTATAGGGTTTACGAAAACAAAGAAAATCTTAGATTTTTGAGGTGTAATTCATGTAAAAGGTGTAAATCGTGCAAAAAGCAACACAAAAAAGAGAATGGTTATTGTAACGGCTGTGAGCCGGGAAAGGATAGACACAGTATGAGATTGAACGGTAAAAGGATTGTGGAAGTCATGGAGGAAAAAAACTAACAGAAGAAACGGTATGCAGCAGAACGGGGCTTTACCGGAAGTCTTTCCAGTGGATTGTAAAAGAGGGCTTTGCATCCGAGGGCGCAGCGGAACGGATAGCGGATGCAGTTGGCTTGATGATAGAAGAAATCCTGCTGCCAGGTATCTGATATATGGCGTGGGGCAGCAGGACAAGGGCTTATTGTCTGCCGGACA
>CAJUFB010000066.1 GCA_910585805.1 uncultured Acetatifactor sp. | reverse complement strand
GGGGCTTGCTATAACAATTGGATTTTATACTATAATTTGACTGTGAATAGTAACTTTACAGGTGATTTTTTACATCAGGTTCTTCCCGGGATTTATCCGGGCTTACTCCGGATTATTACTCCAGATTAAAATACGCATAGATGACATGTTCGTCATAATCTGCCGTCTCCCGGAAATCAAGAAATATCTTTTCGATCCGGTATTCCCCCGGCGCAAGCTGCCCGTACAGCCATTCCCAGCTCAGCTCTCTCTCCGTTATCTCCTCATTCGGGATCACGTAGGCAATATCATGAAAACCGTAATCTCCCTTCACCGTCACCGGCACTTCCTCCCAGTTTCCGTCCCCGTACCGCTCAATGGCAAAATCATCCCCGTCCTGCAGTCTTCCTGTGGGAGCCTCCGCATCAAACTGGTTATAAACAAGCGTTGCCCCTGTAGAGGATATGTTTTTCAGGGAAAAGTACAGCCCGATCTCCCTGTTCTCGGACTCCTCCCTGAAGACATATCTGCCGCCCTCCTTTATATCCCGCTCAAAGGACAGGGTATCCAGAATACCTGATACTACATTTTTGTAGTCATCCCACCAGTCCTCCACTCTGTATGTCAATGCCACTACTCCTTCATTCTGTTCTCCGAATCTGACAAAATCCCAGTATGCATGGCCGTCATAAGTGCCGATACTGACAGGACTTCCCGCCATTTCCGCCTCTTCCTGCGCCAGCCCTGTCCCGCAGACACCAAAAAAGTCATTGTATGCAATCTCAATAAACCCTTCCGCCGCACCCTCCGGATAGAAATGAATTCCATAATCACCGCTTATCAGTTCCTCGCTGTCCATGGGTAATCCCTCATATTTCCATCCCTCAGGCAGAATTACGGAAATCTCACCGCAGGGACCGCCCTGCGCCGCTCTCACGTCCGCAGATGCTTCCGGTCTGCCGCCGGCTCCGCCGCCACTTCCTGCGGTTTCTCCGTCAGCTCCCCCGGTTTCCCCGCCATTTTCGGCGGCTTCTCTTTCCTTCCCGGAGACTTTCCCATTTCCGGACACCCTTTCTCCGCCGTCCGCTGACGTCCCGTTCCCTCCAGGACTTCCCTCTGTCCCTGCATCTCCAGAATTCACTTCCGTTTCATTTGATATACCGGTATCCTCTCCCGATCCATTCGATATGCCGGTTTCCTCTCCCGATCCACCAGCCAGCCCTGTGCCGGCGCTGCCAGTCCTTCCACAGCCACACAGCAGCGCGGTCATCGCCAGTCCCATGATCATGATCTGTTTTTTCATCATTTTCTGCCCCTTTCTTCTGCGTCTTCATACCCAATAGACGCAAAAGATAAGGAAAAGTTTCACCTGACTCATGTCAAAAGTTGTTCCGGCTCCGAACATTCTTTTCCCCGTGCCGTATTTTCCAGTATCAGGGACTCTCCCCGGGTGGGAGTTCCCGAATTGATGCGTTCGTCCAGGGAAACCTGAAAAATTTCAGAGATTGTGGATTCATTGCCTTTTCTGCCCATCGGCAAATAAAGCAGAAAGATTCCTCTGCTTGTCTTAAAGCGCCCACCTGTGCTATAATCAGATAAAGGCATACACCATGCCAGAAATTTATGCCCACGCCCGGAAACATTTGCCAATGTATACTGCACGCCAATGATATCTGTGGAAAACTGCAGAGAAAGAACGCCGGCTATATGCCCTTTGAACACATTTGTTAATTCCGGCGGTCCTGAGTATAAATGTACAGCGGGTAAGCACTTCCGCGATACACATTCTGATTGATGTTGACAAATACTTTGATAATCTTAGGAATTGTCGGAAAACAACTGATACAACTTCTTTAGAGAAAAGCCCGGAAATACAAGGAAAACAGCTTTAAACTCGTATCAGTTATTTGCAGACATTTCCTTACCCCAGGGAGGCAGGAAATGTCACGAAGAACAGGAATGATTCTCTGACAGTTCCTGACAGAATAATATGAAGACAACCATACAGAAAATCGACGCAAAACCCGGCCAGCGCATCATTGCCATGAGCGACATCCACGGCCACCTGGATCATATGGTGCAGCTGCTGAGAAAGGTGCATTACAGCAGAGACGACCTGCTTGTCATCGTCGGAGACCTGGTGGACAAGGGTCCCGACAGCTTACGGACAGTCCGCTATATCATGGATTTATCTGCGGATAATCAGGTCTACGTCTCTGAGGGAAACGTAGACGAACACCGGCTTCAGTTTCTCTGTGACAATTCTGAGGGAAACGCGGAACGTTTCTGCGTTTTCGTGCATTGGCTGCAGGAACACCGGGGCTGTGGGCTGCTTTTGGATATGTTGGCGGGACTTGGCATCTCCGCGGAGCACCTGACCCCGGAAAATGCGGAAAGCTGTAAAAATCGCCTGCTGGAACACTACGCCCCGGAAATCGCTTTCCTGCGGCAGCTTCCCACCATCCTGGACATGGGCTCCTATCTTTTTGTACACGGCGGGATTCCCACCGACGATCTGGAAAGTCTGCTTGAAACCGACAGACACGGTTGGCTTAAAAATGACAGATTCATGGAAAAAGGGTACCGCTTTACCCGCTGTGTGGTGACAGGGCACTGGCCGGTGAGCCTTTACAACCATGAAGAAGAACAGATGAACCCGGTTTTTGACTACAGCAATCGAATCATCAGTATGGACGGCGGCTGCGGCTTACAAACGGCAGGACAGCTGAATGCGCTTATCTTTCCGGACAGAAACGCGGATATGCGGGAAATTACATGTGAATATTATGACGGCTTCCCGGTTGTGACCGCCCTGGACAGACAGGAGAAGACACCGCATTCTCTCTATATTCAGTATTTCGACAGTGCGGTGGAAAAACTGGAAGAACGGGACGGAATGATACTGTGCCGGCACCTAAGCAGCAAAAAGGAGTTGTGGGTGCCCTCCTGCTTTTTATATCAGGAGGATAACGGAAGCTGGCATGTAGACAATTATAATGATGCGGCACTGGAAGCAAATCCCGGGGACAGAATCTCCGCAATATACCGCAATGCATCCGGCTGTTACGGAAAAAGAAACGGAATTCCGGGCTGGTACTATGGACGCTTCGCCGAAACAGAAATGCCTGCGCCCATGAAATTAATACCCGGACGCCCCAAAGAAGAAAAAGGACGCATGGCCCGTGAAAGAGCGGTTTATGATTTGCTGGACAGACTCGGCATTTCCTATTCCCATATTGACCACCAGGAGGCCAGGACGCTGAAGGCATGTGAACAAATTGACGAAATCCTGGATGCGGTCATCTGTAAAAACCTTTTTCTGCGAAATCAGCAGGCAACCCGCTTCTATCTGCTGATGATGCCGGGCGATAAGAAATTCAAGACGAAGGAATTGTCAAAACAGATCGGAAGCGCCAGGCTCTCCTTCGCGGAAGCGGAATATATGGAACGGTTCCTGCATATTTCGCCCGGCTCCGTCAGCGTCATGGGACTGATGAACGACACGGAGAACCAGGTACAGCTTCTGATTGACAGGGATATACAAAACGGAAAGTTTTTCGGCTGCCACCCCTGTGTCAATACCAACAGCATCCGCCTGCGCCTTAAGGATTTGCTGGAACGCATCCTACCCGCCATACATCACGAAGCGATTTGGGTGGAGCTGAAAGAGGAATGAACTATTATTATAAAATGGTTTTAAAATGGTTTTAAAATGATTTGCAAATATTTGCTAAAATAATTAATGACTTTCTTCCCCACTTCTGATATAATACAGGTATCCGGGGCAGAGAGTGGCCGGATGTCTAACCATCGCAAATCATAAAGTTTTTGATTTACGACGTCATTTTTTCTACAGGGAGGTGATATCATGACAGACACTGAATTATTGCTTGCTATTTCCAACATGCTGGATTCAAAATTAAAATCCGAGTTACAGCCTTTCAAAAATGAATTGACACGAGAACTGCAAACCATTAGAAGCGAACTGGCAGGAGAACTGCAATACATCAGAAGCGAACTGGCAGGAGAACTGCAAGACATCAGAAGTGAACTGGCAGGAGAACTACAAGACATCAGAAGCGAACTGCAAACTCTTAAAAATGACCAGCAGAGTCTCAGAGCTGAAGTCCACAGCATAAAACTGTATCAGGAAAATATTATTCTGCCCAGGTTGGCTACCATTGAAGCCTGCTATATCGATACCTACAACCGTTATAAGGATTACACCGACAAAATGGATGCTACCTTTGAAGACATTGCATTACTAAAGCAGGTAGTAGCAGAACACTCTGAAAAAATTCAAAAACTGGCATGACAGTTTCCAATCGTCCGTTCGGATTCCATTTTTACATAAGATTGCGCTTATGGCTTATGCTCCGTCTCTCTTCTGGAATATGTACAGCCGCAGTAGTCCTGCCGGTATAAGCCGTATTGCGCGGACAATTCAATTGACCTTTTATAGCCGTCCTTTTTCTTGAAATCGGATGGCAGCCATGCTATGCCATACTCCCCGGCAAGCCTGCGCCCTATTTCATTCAGTTTCTTCGCATTTTTCAGCGGACTGATGGTCAGGGTGGTAGTAAAATAATCAAATCCCTCCGCCGCCCCCCGCATCGCCGTCTCGCCCAGCCGCAGTTCAAAGCATCTCAAGCACCGCTCGCCGCCCTCGGGACAGTTCTCATATCCCCTGGCCGCCGCAAAAAAACGACCCGGCTCATAGTCTCCCTCCACCACTGCAATAGGATAGCCTCTGCGTTCCTCATTATAGGCGGCAATCAGCCTTTTCTGCTCCTCCACACGCTTTTGATACTCCCCGGATAACGAGATATTGGGGTTGAAATAAAACACCGTAATCCGGAAATACCGGCACAAATATTCCAGCACATAGCTGCTGCAGGGGGCGCAGCAGCTGTGCAGGAACAGAGACGGCCGGACGCCTCCCTCCGTCTCCTGCAGCCTGTTTATGATTTTCTCCAGTTCCTTCTGATAGTTCACCTGATTCATCTTTTCTCCCTGCGCGGCAGCCATTCACAGCTTCGCGTCTCGTTTTCATACCGGGTGATGCTTCATGGATGGGCTTCACGGACGGGGAACTACGGTCTCCAACAGCTCCTCATACCGTTTTCCCGCTTTTCGCCAGTTAATCAGACTGAACCAGCTCTCCACGTAATCCGCCCTGCGGTTCTGGTACTGAAGATAATAAGCATGCTCCCAGATATCCACCAGCAGGATGGGCGTGTATTCATCCAGATCCGGCACATCCTGGTTGGCAGTCTGCACAATGGACAGAATGCCATCCCTGTCCGCCACCAGCCACGCCCATCCGGAACCGAATTTAGACACTGCCGCCTGCTTCATCTGCTCCTTCCACTGCCTGTAGGAACCGAAATCTCTGTCAATGGCCTCTGCCAAAGCCCCTGAAGGCTCCTGCCCCATGGGGCTCTTCATGGAGTCGAAGTACAGCTCGTGATTGTAAACGCCGCCTCCGTTATTGCGCACTGCCGTCTTAATTGCAGCCGGCAAAGTATTGATACCGATTAGCAATTCCGGCAGGCTCTTCTTCTGCAGTTCCGGATAATCCGCCAGTGCGCTGTTGAGATTGTCCACATACGTCTTGTAATGCTTGTCATGATGAAAAGTAAGCGTCTCTTCATCCAGCACCGGGACCAATGCATCATACTCATAGGGTAAAGGACGAACTACAAAGGGATAGGTTTCAGCTTTCATATTTTCCTCTCCTTCTGCCTTCATGGCATCTTTTTATACTGGTAAGTATATGTAATCCTCTCCTTTTTATTCATCAGAGAGCCAGGTTAATATCCCGGTCCCCGAATGGATTCACTGTTCCCTTTCCCTGCCGGAAAGATCAGCGGCCCGGAAAAGTGTTCCCATATTCTTACACGCAATTACAGAACCTGCCCCCTTAACAATTCTGCAAACCGGAATTTATCGCTGTTGAAATAGAATCATACTGTACTTTTAGAAAATTTTATAAATTCATATGGCAATCCTATATCTTCTGAATATTTACAGATTTCTATCTTTTCGTCATCACTCATTTCGTCATAGAAAGGGCGATCTGATACTTTCCAGTATGTTTTAACTTCGTCTATTTTCAACACATCACCCCATGGGGCAGTATATAATTCCCCGACTTTATATTTCCCGATTTCTTTATATACCCTCGTGGTATAACAATACCCCAGTTTATTTAAATAATTTTGAACAGACTCATATTCATGTTCAGGGAATGATATTTCTTCAAGCATACAATAAACCTCCTAAACAAAGCAAAAGAATTCCTAAAAGGAACGAAGCAGTCCTTCAATCCCCTCTGCCTCGTATATTTCTTTATAGTAAGCCACTTCATCCCCAATCAGCTCATCTATCACCTGCATGCCCAGCAATTCCACCGGTGCTCTGTCGTCTGTCAGGATGTAATCTCCCGCCTCATACCGCACAAGATTCCCGGCAGTCCTCTCCATCATTGCCTGAAGATTCCCCTCTTCCAGACGGGCCACTCCCTCTTCCAGGCTGGAAATCATCTCCTTGTTATCGGAAGCAAACAGTTCCCGGTTCGTGGAGCCGGACACCTCTACCGTGTATACCTCCCCGAACACATAGGAAATGGTATCGGCAAGATACTGATTGATATTGCCCTCGCCGCTGCCGCGCATATTCATGTTTACCACCATGACACCGTTCTCCGCCAGATGGGCTTTCACCAGCATGAAAAACTCCACAGAGGACATCTGAAAAGGAATGGTGATGTCCTGATAGGCGTCCACCATAATCACGTCATATTTTTTATCCACCGCATTCAGGAAGGCCCTGCCGTCATAGGTAACCACCGGCACATCCTCCGGCAGATGAAAATATTCTCTGGAAAGCGCGGTAATCTTCTCATCGATCTCCACGCCCTCAATATCCATATCGCCGTAATATTTCCGGCACTGGGTGGCATAGGTACCTGTACCCATGCCCAGTATCAGCACGGAGCAGTCCTCCGGCGCCTTTCCCTCCACCATCAGAGGCGCCGCCATGGCATAATCATAGTACATGCCGGTAAGTCCCTGGTCCTTCATATAGATGGACTGCACGCCGAACAATACATTGGTGGACAATATGACGCTTCTGTCGCTTTCTTTTACCTGCAGATAGTTATAGACGGATTCTCCCTCATAGGCCAGATTGGTTTCCCAGAAAGCGAAACTGTCGGAATATCCCAGCGCACAGCAGACGATATAGCACAGAAGGGCGGTCACAACCTTTCCTCTTCCCGAAGCGTTTCTCTTATTGTTTCTGCCTTTTTCGTTCTTATCTATACTGTCTGCGTCCGCCTGCCTTTCCCTCACCGGCATTTCGGCACCGTCCGCATTTTCTGCTTCCGCCTGCATTCCGGGATCATCATTCTTCATCCTGTTTTGCTCTTCCTGGCCGTTCCTCTCCGCGGTTCCCTTTTTCCCTAATGTCTGTCCTCCGGCACTGGCAAAATAGGCAAAGGCCAACACCAGCAGGATCCCGGCAAAGATCAGAAACGTAATGGAAGTTCCCACGGAAGGAATCGTCACAAAGGTAGGTACAAAAGTTCCGATGATGCTGCCTATGGTGTTAAACGCGCCCAGCATCCCCACCACTTTCCCGCTCTCCTCCAGGTTGCCCACGGAATATTTGGCCAGGGAAGGCGTCACAGTCCCCAGCAAAAACAGCGGAAACACAAAGATCACCATGCAGGCCGCAAATGCCGCAATAATCAGAAAATTACTGCTCACCGAAAAAATCAGAAGCGCCGAAATTCCCAGGATGATATATTTTCCCACTGCCGGAATAGCCGCAATCCACACAGCGGCGATTAAAATTCTTGTATAAAGCTTTCCGGGATCCGGATTCTTATCCGCACTGCGGCCCCCGTAGATGTTGCCCAGAGCCATGGCAATCATGATCGTCCCGATAATGATCGTCCACACGATCTGGGAAGAGCTGAAATAGGGTGCAAGGAGCCTGCTGGCTCCCAGTTCCACCGCCATTACCGACATTCCCGCAAAAAACTCGGTCAGATACAGAAAAATTTTGTTTTTCAATATTTTAGGTGTACCGGACATATCCATCACTCCTTCTCCCATATTCCTCTCCTGCCAAACAATTTTCTTTCATTGCCCACTATCCCGCCGTGCCGCCTCCGGCATCAACGCCATAAAAACCAACACAAACACTCCACGAACCCACATAAATCCGGGAAAATACCCGATTTCACACATTTTTACAGCTGCGCCACATCCACCAGTGTCATTTCCTTCCCGGCATTTTCCAGGCTGGTCACCAGAGCCCTTGCAGTGTCCAGCGAAGTCAGGCAGTTCACCCCCGTCTCAATGGCCGTCCGCCGGATCAGGAAGCCGTCCCTGGATTTGTCCCGTCCCTGGGTGGGCGTATCGATCACCAGATCGATACGATGTCCCAGGATCAGATCCATCACCGTGGGCGACTCCTGGGAAATCTTGTTCACTTTCCGGGCCTTCACCCCGGCCTCGTTCAGCGCCGCCGCAGTGCTCCTGGTGGCGTAGATGGTATACCCCAGCTTCGCATACCGACGTCCTATTTCGATGGCCTCCCCCTTGTCAGCGTCCTTCACGGTGATAATCATCTTCTTGTGCCTGGGCAGGTTCACCCCTGCGCCCAGAAACGCCTTGTACAGAGCCTCGTGGAACTCCTTCGCAATCCCCAGGCATTCCCCGGTGGACTTCATCTCCGGTCCCACACTGATCTCCGCTCCTCTTATCTTCTCAAAGGAAAATACCGGCATCTTGATGGCATAATACTCCGCCTCCGGCTGCAGCCCCGGCTTATATCCCAGCTCCCGGATAGTTTTTCCCAAAATAACCTCCGTGGCCAGATCCACAATGGGAATCCCCGTGACCTTGCTGATGTAAGGCACGGTGCGGGAAGACCTGGGATTCACCTCGATAACATATACGTCCTCCCCGATAGCAATAAACTGAATATTGATCAGCCCCTTTACATGCAGGGCTTTTGCCAGTCTTCTGGTATACTCCGCAATCTTATCCTTCACCAGCTTTCCGATGGTATGGGCAGGATAAACGGAGATGCTGTCCCCGGAGTGTACGCCTGTCCGTTCAATATGTTCCATAATACCGGGAATCAGAATATCCGTGCCGTCGCATACGGCATCCACCTCGATTTCCTTTCCCTGCAGATACTTGTCCACCAGAATGGGATGGTCCTGGGCAATCCGGTTGATGATGGCCATAAATTCCTCAATCTCCCGGTCGGAAATGGCAATCTGCATGCCCTGGCCCCCCAACACATAAGAGGGCCGCACCAGCACAGGATATCCAAGGCGGTTTGCCACTGCCTTTGCCTCCTCCGCGGTATACACCGTGCCCCCTGCTGCCCGGGGAATTCCTGTCTCCTCCAGGATTCTGTCAAAAAGCTCCCTGTCCTCCGCAGCGTCCACATCCTCTGCTCTGGTCCCTAAAACAGGAACGCCCATCTTCATCAGGCTCTCCGTCAGCTTAATAGCTGTCTGGCCTCCGAACTGAACCACCGCCCCATCCGGTTTTTCGATATCTACAACGGATTCCACATCCTCCGGCGTCAGCGGCTCAAAATAAAGCTTGTCCGCAATATCGAAGTCTGTGCTCACCGTCTCCGGATTGTTATTGATAATAATGGTCTCATAGCCTGCTCTGGAAAATGCCCAGGTAGCGTGTACCGAGCAGTAATCGAACTCGATTCCCTGGCCGATGCGGATAGGGCCGGAACCCAGGACCAATACCTTTTTACGCCGCTTTTCCGTACCGGTGCTCCCGCTTTCACAAAAGACACATCCTGCACTCTCTCCACACCCGGACTTCTGAAGTCCGGATTCTTCCGATGAGATATCCCCTGAACCTGCAGACTTCCCCGTGGCAGTCCCCTGTGCCCGCAGCCCGGACTCCTGATACCCGGATTCTTCCGACGGGATATCCCCTGCGCCCGCCTCGCACTCTCCCCCGTAAACGGAATAATAATAAGGGGTAGACGCAGCAAACTCCGCCGCGCAGGTATCCACCATTTTATAGGCCGCACGGATGCCGTTCTCATGCCTGAGCGCTTTTATCTCCGCCTGACTCCTGCAGGTAAGTCTGGCAATCACGTTGTCCGGGAATTCAATCCGCTTGGCTTCCTTCAGCAGAGCCGGGGTCAGTTCCTGCGTTTTCAGCGCTTCCTCCATCTCCACCAGAATGGCAATTTTATCGATAAACCATATGTCTATCATGGTTATGGCATGTATTTCCTCATAGCCGATACCTTTGCGGATTGCCTCGGCAATCATCCATATCCGGCGGTCATCCACCACCTTCATCTTTGCCTTCAGTTCTTCCGCGCTTAATTCGCTGAAATCATAGTCCAGCAGACAGTCCACATGCTGCTCCAGGGAGCGGATAGCCTTCATCAGAGCGCCCTCAAAGTTGTCGCAGATGCTCATGACCTCTCCCGTCGCCTTCATCTGGGTGGTAAGAGTACGCTTTGCCGTTATAAACTTATCGAAAGGCAGTCTTGGAATCTTGACCACGCAATAGTCCAGCGCAGGCTCAAAGCTAGCGTAAGTCTTCTTCGTAATGGCGTTTTTGATTTCGTCCAGGGTATAGCCCAGCGCAATCTTCGCTGCCACTTTGGCAATCGGATATCCGGTTGCCTTGGACGCCAGGGCGGAAGAACGGCTCACCCTGGGATTCACCTCGATGACGCAGTATTCAAAGCTGGTAGGATGCAGCGCAAACTGCACATTGCAGCCCCCGGTAATCTGCAGTTCGTTGATGATATTCAGAGCGGAAGTACGCAGCATCTGGTATTCTTTGTCACTGAGAGTCTGGGAGGGCGCCACCACGATGCTGTCCCCGGTATGCACTCCCACAGGATCGATATTTTCCATATTACATACGGTGATGCAGTTTCCGGCGCTGTCCCGCATAACCTCATACTCTATTTCCTTCCAGCCCGCGATGCAGCGCTCCACCAGAACCTGCCCCACACGGGAAAGACGCAGGCCGTTTTCCAGAATCTCCTCCAGTTCCGCCTGGTTGCCGGCAATACCGCCGCCGGAGCCGCCCAGGGTATAAGCAGGGCGAAGCACCACCGGATATCCGATGGAATTCGTGAACTCTATGCCGTCCTCTACCGTTTCAACCACTTTGGACGCGGCACACGGCTCCCCGATGCGCTCCATCAGGTCTTTGAACTCCTGCCTGCCTTCCGCATTGCGGATAGTGGCTGCGGTAGTCCCCAGAAGCTTCACATTATGAGCGGCCAGAAAACCCGATTCTTCCAACTCCATCCCCAGATTCAGCCCTGCCTGTCCCCCCAGGGTAGGCAGAATGCTGTCCGGTTTTTCTTTCTCTATAATCTGCTCCAGAACTTTTACGTCCAGAGGCTCAATATATACTTTATCAGCGATATCCCTGTCCGTCATGATGGTGGCGGGATTGGAATTCACCAGGATAACCTCCACGCCCTCTTCCTTCAGGGAACGGCAGGCCTGAGTGCCCGCATAGTCAAATTCCGCCGCCTGGCCGATAACGATGGGACCGGAACCGATTACCATAACTCTCTTTACATTCGGATTCTTAGGCATGGATTGCGCCTCCTCTCTCGTCTGCATTCTCTCGCCTCATCATCTGGATAAACCTGTCAAACAGGTAGCGGGAGTCCTGGGGACCCGGGCAGGCTTCCGGGTGGTACTGCACCGTAAAAATATTTTTCCCGGTATAGGCAAGCCCCTCGTTGGTGCCGTCATTCACATTGACAAAAGCCGGGACAGCCACCTTCGGGTCAAGCTTGTCCATGTCCACCACGTAGCCGTGATTCTGTGAAGATATATACACTCTGCCGGTCATCAAATCCTTTACGGGATGATTTCCGCCCCGATGTCCGTATTTCATTTTATAAGTATCCGCTCCGGTTGCCAGAGCCATAAGCTGATGTCCCAGACAGATGGCGAAAATGGGAATCTCCGTATCGTAAAGCTTTTTAATCTCCCGAATAATCTGTGTACATTCTTTCGGGTCTCCGGGGCCGTTGCTGAGCATGATGCCGTCAGGCTCCGACGCGATAATCTCCTCCGCCGTGGTGGAACAGGGATATACCGTCACCTCACAGCCTCTCTCCGCCAGGGAATGCGCAATGTTGGCCTTCGCCCCCAGGTCCAGAAGCGCTACTTTCAGGCCCGCGCCGTTCAGCTCCTTCACCAGTGCGGGCCTGGGTTCCCGCTCTCCTCTTTCATATGCTTCCCGGTCAAACCTGGCGGAACCGGACAGCGGACCGTTCTCCGCGATGTCCGCGGCAGGCTTTACCACATACTTCTCCCTGCAGCTCACCTTCTCCACCACTTTCCCCGTGGTATAAGCCTTTAATTTCGGAAGGATTTCTTCCGGACAGAAAGCCTCGTCAGTGGTAATCATCCCGTTCATGGTGCCCTTTTCCCGCAGAATCTTCGTCAGCGCCCTGGTGTCAATCCCCGCAATGCCTGGCACATCATTTTCTTCCATAAATTGTTGAATACTGAGATCGGAGCGGAAATTGCTCGGAATGCGGGAAAGCTCCCGTACGATAAAACCGTCAGGCCAGGGATGAATGGACTCCATGTCCTCCCTGCAGATGCCGTAATTGCCAATCAGGGGATAAGTCATACACACTGCCTGTCCCGCATAGGATGGGTCGGTCAGTACTTCCAGATACCCCGCCATGGATGTGTTAAACACGATTTCACTGATTATTTCTCTGTCGGCACCTATGTGAATCCCTTCAAACACAGTGCCGTCTTCCAAAATCAAAAACGCCTTCATAACCACTCTCCCATCTCCCGCTCCAGGTCATTCAAAGCCTGGAATAACGATATCCCGTATTACCATATTCCGCACATGGCATTCTGCATCGGGAACTGTCGGAAAATCCGCAGAACGCCTTCTTCACACCGGGCGGGCATCTCATTTCATACTCGTGGGCGCGTTCATTCCCGGCAGCAGAAGCATCACTTCTATTATGTATGCCGCCTTTTTGTCCCTCATTGCACGAACACTCACTCGTTATTCATTCAAGCCGGCAAATGCTTTCGACCATGAGTATAAACTACGCTCTCACAAAACATTCGCATTATTATAGCACAGAAAACGGAAGCCGGCAATATGCAAACTGATTCAATTCCGAAAGTTTTACACCTTTGCGGCATGGTTATGATTGCATTTCCTCCTGCCGGATGATATAGTTTTTTGAAGGAGGGTTACATTATGATACATATTGCACTTGCCGGAACCGAACTGAAATTCGACGAAAACAGTCTGCACTTTTCCATGCGCCGGAACGGAGCCGACTGGAACTGGGAAGAGAACTATGTTCCCAAATTCATTGCGGGAGATGAGGAGACGGCTTTTCTGAATGCGGGCTCCGTATCCCACGAGATACGGGAGACAGGCCTGGGAAGAGGCGTTCTTTCCCGGTACGAAGCTTTCCTCGTCAACGGAGAAAAGTCCGCCTTCTCCTTTGCCACTTATGTATGGATAGAGGGCGCCACCGGAGATGTATTTTTCGAGTGGATTCCCCTCTGTGAGGACAACATTTCGGTCAAATCCGTCTTCTGGCCGGGTCCCATGGAATTTACGGCGGACAGGGCGGACTGGTACACGCTGCTGAACCAGCACCAGGGGCTGCTGATTCCCAATACCTGGGATGTGGAGCTGGGCAAACTGCCCTTTGACGGATTCCTGTGTTCTGCAGCCAACTATATGCCCTGGTTCGGCCAGGTAAAAGCCGGAAACGGGTACATAGCCATCTGCGAACAGCCCTGGGACTGCGCTTTTTATGCCGAACATCCCGCCGGAGGCCCTTATACGAAAGCCGGCGTCCGCTGGGCCGCCAGCCTAGGGAAAATCCGTTACCGCCGCGTCATGCGCTATACGCTGCTGTCTGACTGTGACTACAATACACTCTGCAAGGTATACCGGACCTATGTAAAGGAAAAAGGCCTGTTCCGCAGCCTGAAGGAAAAAGCCGCTAAAGCGCCCAAAGTAAATCAGTTAATCGGAAGCCTCTTCCTCCACCGGGGCATCAAAAACCATGTTTGCCAGGAGTCTTCCATGTATGACCCGGAAAATCCGGATAAATATAACCGTGTGGTTCCTTTCCGGGTCCGGACAGATGAAATCAGGGAGTTCCGCGAACAGGGGTTCGAAAAGCTGTTCCTCCATCTGGACGGCTGGGGAGACCCCGGATATGACAACCAGCATCCCGACTATCTGCCGCCCTGCGTGGAAGCCGGCGGCTGGGAGGGCATGAAAGAACTGGCCGACACCATGCATGCCTGCGGTTACCTTTTCGGGGTTCACGACCAGTACAGGGATTATTATTTCAACGGAAAGACCTTTGATGCTTCCTTTGGCTGCCTTCAGACGGACGGCACCATACCGGAGCATGCCCACTGGGCCGGCGGGCGCCAGACCTACCTCTGCGCCACCCAGGCGCCTTACTATGTGAAACGGAATTTCCGTCAGCTGGCGGAACACAATATTGACCTGGACTGCGCTTACCTGGACGTCTTCACCTGCAACGAGCCCGACGAGTGCGCCAATCCCATGCACTGCATGACACGCCGGGACTGCCTGGAATTTCGGGGACAGTGCTTTGAATACCTGCTTTCTCAGGGCATCCTTCCAAGCTCGGAGGAGGTATCCGACTGGAGCATGGGCAGCCTGGTATTCTGCCACTATGCGCCCTACCAGTTTATGATGTACAAGCCCGGCACGCCTCAGAAGGGAATTCCCGTTCCGCTGTTCAATCTGGTTTACCACGATTGCGTCATCATCCCCTGGATGATGGAGAAAATGAATGAGAAAACTGACTACATGCTCTATGCGCTCCTCAACGGCGGCGCGCCCTATCTCATCAGAGACGGCGCTTACCCCGGCATCGACGGCTCTTTCCAGCCGGAATGCACCTTTACTGCCAGGGAAAATTACGAACGCTGCCGGGTGGTATCCAGGCTGCATGAGCAGGTTGCCGCATGCGAAATGATATCCCACAGGCTACTCACACCGGACGGCAGGCAGCAGGAAAGCGTATTCAGCGACGGTACCAGAGTACGGATTGATTTGGATGCGCTGACTTATGAAATCGGGGAATGCCGTAAGGATAGTGAATTGTAAAAGATTTTATTTTGATACTGTAGAGCTTTGAATATATTTTCTCCGCGTTGTATAAAATGTTAAAAAACCGCAGAGTGAAAGATTTTATATCATCTTCACTTCTGCGGTTTTTATGAGTAAATTCCTTATTCTTTCATCTCATCAATATCCGTCAGATTTACGTCCAAAGAAGTTAAAACAGCTTTTAAGGATTTGTAATCTTTTTTCAGGCCTTCATATGTTTCGGTAGCATTTTCCTTTTTTGCATTCCTCATATGAGCCTGTATCCTCTGAAAAGCATTCACTGTTCTCTCAATAATTTCTGCGGCATTCGGCATGATACCACCTCCAATGTCCCATCGCCTTTCGGGCAAAACAACACGAAAAGCCTGATTCTAACAAATCCGGCTTTCCCGCAACTTTTCACATAGAAAAAAGGCAAGCCTGAACCAAACGGGTTCGACTCGCCCAATTCCTTTGCGAGTGGAGTAGACGGAGTCGAACCCGTCATGTTATGTCTTATAAATGCGATAAACAAGCCATTTTCTCATTTTCTGGACAAATTTCTGGACAAATTTATTTCACCCTGATCTTCTGCCCGACATAAATTCTGTTCGGGTCTGCGATGTTGTTCAGCTGCACAAGGGCGCTGACGCTTGTGCAGTATTTCTTCGCAATGCCGGAAAGCGTGTTTCCCTTGACCACGGTGTATGTGATCCGGGCAGGCCTCTGGTAGATTTCATTTACTTTTGCCTGAACCGCATCACGGTCATATCCGGCATCAATCAGACGCTGTTTTCTTTCTGGGTCATTGCCCCAAAGACCATCCAAAACTTCCTGCGCTACTTCCTCAACCGTTTTGGTCGCCGGAGCCGCTGCTTCGCTATCAGAATTCCCAGGGGCAATATCCTCATACCATACGTCCAGGTCAACGTTTCCAGATATTCCCGCCACAGTCCCGGCACTGGTATACTGCCAGCCTATCATTCCGGCAATCTTGGGGTTGTATTTCTCGTCCAGAGTGCCGTTGTTCAGCCCGTACCTAGCAATCCACATGGGATAATTTACCACGCCATAGGGCTTGATATATGTATTATAGAAATACTGACCCGTATACACGCCAAAAGCAAGACCCGCCCCGATAATTACCTCTGCATACGCATTGATGATGTCAATCAGGGCCTTGCCTAGCCCCTCCATGCAGCCGTCTTCCACGTCCATCCACACCATAGTCTCGCGCCCTGCAAGGATTTCCAACACCCTTGTTGCGTCAGACTTTGCTTTTTCGACTGTGGTTGCGTAAGTGTAATTGTACACGCCCTGCACAGGGACTCTGGCGGCATGGCACCCGTTCCAGTTGCTCTCAAACTGCTTGTCCGGAGCCAAGTCCTTGCGGATAATTTTCAGGATTGCAAATTCCGCGCCGTCTTTTGCTGCAGCCATCCAGTCAATAATGCCCTGATAGCTTGATACGTCAATTCCTCTTTTCATTATTCCTCGCTTTCTGCTGCCTGAATAGTTCTTATTTCAGCCGATACTCTCTTCGCAGCCTGTTCAAATTCAGCATAATCCGCATTGCATTCATCTTCATTTGCGTTGTATGTTTCCACATCTGTTATATTTTTGGAAATGATATAGTTTCCACTGCCGTCAGAAAAAGAAGCATTAAAGTATACCGCATCTTTCCCGGCAATCTGGCTTGTGCCGTTGATATTGACATTTCCCATTTTAAGCATCTTTTCCATCCTCCTTACCTGTGGTATAATCAGCCGCTGCTGCATCCGTCATACCCTCGCCAATGATGTAAGCAATTAGTGTACCCCCGGCCATAATCAGCGCCGTCACCTGTACGGCAGTGCTGTCAGACACCTGCAGCATAGTCATGAGGGGTGCTGAAAAACCTACAACAGCCGCCCAAAACTTTCTGCTTGTCAGTTTTCTTGCCCAGTCGATTTTTCTCATGGTTTTATACCTTCTTTCTTTTCTAAATTATCAATACGGTGGTTGGCCGTTCTGATTCGTTCTTCCATCACATCCGCCCGTGATTCAAGTTTGTCCACACGCCCGTCCATGACAAAGCAGTTTTCACATTGCTTTTTCAGTTTTTCCTCAATCTGCGCCACGCGGTATGTAAGTACCTTTGCGCTTCCGACCACACCAATGACGGAGCCAAAAAGACTGCAGATACCTCCAATAACGGCTATCCATAATTCGTTTGACATAACATACCTCCATGCCTTTTTTCCAGTCTATCATAGTTTTTTAGATGGTTTGTACCAATTTATAGCCAACGTGGTTAAAACCTTCTCCATCTGGCTTTCCAAGTTTTCTAACCGCAACCTTGATGATTCTTTTTCTCTTCTCAGCTCTCCGACCTCATTTTTCAGTTCGTTGATCTCCTTCTGCTGTATCTGAGCCATTTTGATCAAATGTGGAACAAATTTCGAATAATCAACAGAATCCGGCTCTTTAGTCTCATAATCCAGGCTAACAGCATAAGGGATGATTTCAATAGCTTGCTCAGCTATTACACCAAAGCAGTTAGTTCCTTGTTCCTTATTTTTATAATCGAATTTAACCGTTCGGATTTGTAAAATCTTAATTGCTTCTTCATTTGTTATATCTTCAATATTTTCTTTATATCGTAGAGAAGACTGGACACTAAATGAAGATGCTTTGATTTGCTGATATGCATTTGCGTTGAAGTCGAAAACATCCATTCCAAGACAGTGAACTGCAAATCTAAAATGTCCATATGGTCTAATTCTAAAATACTTCCCTCCTGAATCTTGAACTGCGAAGCCGAAGGATTTATCTACGCTTGGATCCCCCTTGGTAAGAAATGTATAAACACAATCAGAAGACGTTGTACCAACTCTATTTACAAGTTGTTTATATGCATCTACTCCGATCCCTACCCAACTAATAGGATTAAAACTATCACGATACAATAGTATGTTTGGATGTGCTGCTGTAACGGAAGTGGAATTAACATTTGTACTCATTCTATTCATCCCTGTTCCATTTACTGTATCACGAGAATGTAATGATCCTAATTGAACAGTTCCATGTTCTTGAATGGTTAAAATATTAGATACATATCCATTACCGTCAGCATGAGATATTAATTGTAATATAGGTGAAGAAAGATTTTGTACCAAATTTATTCCCATAAAAAAGGACAGAAAATTTTCATTCTCTGCCCTTTTCTCTCGATATTCAGTTTCATTCATTCCTTAGTTACGGCAAACTCTAAAACCTCAAAATCTCCGTATTTACTCATATATTCATCCTGCCCCATTTCCCCAGTCATAATCTTTCCGAAATCCGCCCAGTATTCTTCTCCATAGTCCATAAAATTATATGTTGCCGTTATCTCATCAGGGTCAATACTATCATCAATTAAAAAATATACCGTATCGGTTTTTTCTCCTCCGGCCGGGACTTGCTTTAAGTCCATGCTCATTAAATCTGCCCATGTTTCAAGCTTATATCCATCACTAAGTCTGCCTTCCCATGTAGTTACATAGCCGAAAGCTGAATCAGATTCATTTTTAATCGTAAACTCCATCACAATACGCTTTGTATACTCACCTTGATTATCCTCGTATGGCTCAACCGAAAAAGTGTTTGTTGAAATAGTAATTCCTTCAACAGTATGAGTATTATTCGCTTCTGGCATCTGGTCTGATTTCTCCATGGCATCACTTGAAGTTTCCCCTATACTACTGCTTTCAGACGATTCGCTTTCCGGCTTCGTACCGCCAATCTCTGTTGACGGTTCTGAATTACCGCTTTCGCTCTGGCTCTTATCGCCACATGCCACAGAACTAACAGACAGCACCGCCAACAACAACATTGCAACTAATTTCTTCTTCATTTCCCTATCCTCCTAAAATCTTACAATTTTCCACATTATACCAAAGAACCGCGCAAAATGGAATAGATTTCCACATACTTAATCATGTTTTGTGCTTTCCATCTTGAAAGCGTCCAGTATTTTGTTTATGAATGACATAATATCCCTCCGATATATTGATACCTACAACATACCATATTCTGACAGGAAATTCCACATATCCGTCAATACCTAAAATAAAAAAAGCAGAGAATTTTCATTCTCCGCCCTTTGTGACCAACTATATTTTATTTACAATCCACCAACGTCAATTGCTGATAGACGGGAACCTTTGCGAAATTCTCAATCATCCGGATGCCGTACTGCTCGCAGATAAGCTGCGCGTTCCTTACGATGTCATACGGCGTGGAATCGTTCCGCTTCATCAGTGGGGACACGGCGTTGATTAACTGCGCCACCCTGTCCGGTCTTTCTGTCAGTGGAATCTGTTGCAACTGGTTCTCCATTTCATGGAAACGCTTCACGTACCTAGCTGTAAACAGTACCCCTTTTTCCCCAGTAAACTTGTTTGCCAGAAAATCGCATCCGAGTTTTGTCACTTCATAGCACTTATTTTCCTTCCCGCTGGAATCCCGATATGTAGACGGGATAAAGAAATCACTCAGCCCCATTTGGGCCTCAGTTAAAATCTGGACATAGCCTTTTCTGTCTTTATCCCCATCCAGTTTACGCAGGAGCCTCTTGTGTTCCACTTCCATCATCTCTGCAATTTCCAGCGTCGTGATTGTTGCTTTTCCTAAATTGTTCATAAGCTTACCGCCCTTTCCATATAATCCCCGCCTTATCTTAGAATAGGCAAGGAAACAGTCAGGCGGTAACAAAACTGTTTTTTGTGTGTACAGCACTATCCTTGCCATATTTCTATTATAATATAGACTGAGAAAACAGTTGTACCAAATTTATTCCCATAAAAAAGGGCAGAAAATTTTCATTCTCTGCCTTTTCTCTCAATATTCAGTTGTAATTGCATATTATAAATCTATACTAAATACCGCGCTCTGCTCGTTTCCGTTTCCTTTGCAGGAAAGTTTCTTTGCGAAATGGGCGTTCAGCCTTGCGTCCTGTGTTGCTTGCCCCCCCGCATTCACCATTGATGGTGAATGGCATAAAATCAACGTTTTCCTCCGCAAATTCATTATCCGTTATGTTTGATTTGAACCATCTTGCATAATGCGCCGGATTCAGTTCAAGAAAAGCATACAGCTTCCTGGCCGTAATCATTCCGTTCTCATCAATTCCCAATGCGATCTCAATAGGTGTCTGCAATTTGCTGTTTTCAATGCTATCCATATATTATCACCTTTCTCCACCTTTTTATAACAGGCAAGGAAAGCATGAAAGGTGGAAAGATGCTTTTGTCGGGTGCGCTCCCTATCCTTGCCATATAAATATGGTAGCACAGATTCAGATAGCATTTGTACCAAGTTTAAAAACGCCCTATTTATTCAAAATTCTTCTTGACATTCCGTAAATTTTTAGTATAGTGTATAATTGAGGTAATGTATTTAATATTTAAAATAACAGAATTTAGTAACCATTATATATGCATTGTAACCTTAGGTAACTTTTTGGGGTAACCACTTGTAATGCTTTATTTATGCGGTAGTAACCCATGTAACCCCTTTTTGTCATGTTTAAAAATAAAAGGGGGATTTGTATAATATATACACATTTATATCTCTCGTTTAGATGAACCCTCGGTAAGGGGTTAAAAGGGGTTACCGTAACCCTTTCTCCATTTTAAAAGAGCAGTATTTCTACTGCCTTTTCATCTGCTCAAAATAAAAAGGCACAGCCTTAAGCTATGCCCTGATGGTAAACCACCCGGATTTGCACCGGAGCTGCGACCATCATCACGTGCTCCTTCTACACTATGATTTACCACGTTTATTATACCATAATTTCCTTATGTACTCAACCATTCTTTTTTCTTTTGGCGTAAGATTTGCCGCACCTTTTGAACCATCATTCTCATTATGATTATATCCATGATGCGTATGTGGCAACATACCTTTATGAGGCACATCAAGGTCAATCGTAAGCGGCAAATAATCGGCGTCTATAAAAGGAGCGCTGCCTGTGATATCGTA
>CAJUFB010000065.1 GCA_910585805.1 uncultured Acetatifactor sp. | reverse complement strand
TTTATCATGGGAGCCATCATCACGATCTCGGAGCCGGATCTGCAGGTGCTGGCGGAACAGGTGCCGTCCATTCCCAATCTGACGCTGATTCTCACAGTGGCCGTGGGTGTGGGAATTTTCCTGGCCGTGGCCATCCTGCGTATTTTGTTCCAGGTCAATCTGTCCACCATATTGATCGGACTTTATATCGTTTTGATCGGAATATCCTTTCTGGTTTCCCGGGATTTTCTGGCAGTGGCCTTTGATTCCGGCGGTGTGACCACCGGTCCCATGACGGTGCCGTTTATCATGGCAATGGGTGTAGGTCTTGCATCCGTCCGCGGTGACAGGAATGCTTCAAGCGACAGCTTCGGTCTGGTGGCGCTTTCCAGTGTGGGACCGATACTGGCGGTGCTGATTCTGGGCATGTTCTTCAGTCCCAGCGAGGCGGCGTATTCCGCGGCAGGGGTGGCCCATGTGCGTACCACCCGGGACGTGGTAAAAGAATTTCTTTTCAGTATGCCGCCCTATGTGAGGGAGGTTCTGATCTCCCTGGTTCCCGTGGCGGCTGTGTTTGTCATCTTTCAGGTGCTCACCCATCGCTATCCGCGCAGGCAGGTAAAGCGTGTGACAGTCGGTTTTGCATATACATACATAGGCCTGGTGCTTTTCCTCTGCGGAGTGAACGTGGGCTTTGCTCCGGTGGGTTCCCTGTTGGGGAATGAAATCGCCTCGGAGGCATGGAAGTGGCTTCTGGTACCTATCGGCATGCTGATCGGTTATTATATCGTAAAGGCGGAGCCTGCTATTCAGGTGCTGAACCGTCAGGTGGAAGGTGTGACCAACGGTTCCGTGTCCGCGAAATCCATGAATCTGAGTATGTCCCTGGGCGTGTCTGCCAGTGTGGGCCTGTCCATGATGCGCGTGCTGACCGGACTGCCGATTCAATGGATCATTATACCGGGGTATATTATTGCGTTAATTTTATCACGGTTTGTCCCCAAGATGTTCGTCGGTATCGCCTTTGACTCCGGCGGCGTGGCCAGCGGACCTATGACGACGACATTTCTGCTTCCTCTGAGTATCGGGGCCTGTAAAGCCGTTGGGGGCAATCTGATGACGGATGCGTTCGGCGTGGTGGCGCTGGTGGCACTGACACCCCTGATTGCCATCCAGCTGATGGGAATCCTGTATCAGTACAAGCTGAAACTGGCAGGAAGCGTCGCGGTACAGGAGGCAGAAGTGCCGTATGTTATGGATGACATTATTGAATTTGAGGAGGACGATATAAATGGCGGACAATCGTAAAAAAGCGGCTTTTCGGATGCTGTTCCTGATTGCCACACCGAAATTGGTAAATAAGGCGACGGCACTGTTTAAGGAAGGGAATGTCCCCATGCAGTATGTTTTCCATGCACAGGGGACTGCCACCAGCGATGTCATGGATATGCTGGGGCTGGACGGAGTGGACAAGAATATACTGATGAGCATGATGCCCAAATTTTTCGCGGATGAAATGCTGAAGAAACTGCGGAAAAAACTGCATCTTGGTATGCCGAATACCGGAATTGCGTTTACAGTACTCATGTCCGGCGGCAGCGGGCATCTTGTGCAGCTGATAGAGAATCTGGAGCCGGAAGAGGCCGGAAAATTTTTGGACAGGAAGGATGCCGATATGACAGATAATGAATATAGTATGATTATGGCAATCGTAAATCAGGGATACAGCGAGGATGTGATGAATGCAGCCAGACCCATGGGCGCTTCCGGCGGCACGGTGTTCCACAGCAGGCGCATCGGAAGCCAGGAGGCCATGAAGTTCTGGAAAATCAGCGTGCAGGAGGAACGGGAGGTGGTCATTATCCTGGCTCAGAAGGAGGATAAGCTGGCCATCATGAAGGAGATTGGGCAGAAATGCGGCATGCAGAGCAAGGCCCAGGGGGTGGTGATGTCACTGCCGGTGGACGGGATTGTGGGGCTGGATTGAGGATGTATATATAAATTTATCCTTCCTTCACTTCATACAGATAAAGCCGCCCCTTTTTGCCAATCCTGACCACCGTTTCCATATGGTAAAGAATATTCAGCACTATCTGGGCGAGGGAAACAGGGATGTGTGCTGCCGCCGCGAATTCTTTGGAGGTGAAGGCACCTTCCAGCTCAAAAGGCACAAACTGCAGGAAATCCTGGGGGCAGTCCAGTTCTATCTCCTGGACAATCTCCGTGGGAATCCTGTCATAGCGGCTGGCCCCTTTTTTCTTATCTTTACTCCATCCATTCAGCAGTTTGTATTCTTCCATATCCAGAAGTACCAGCCTCAGGCGGAGATTGGGGTTTTTTAAGAACATCTTGATCTTATATAGTTCCGGAAAGGCCAGGTAAGGATTGCCTTTTCGGGGGGATTTGCGCTTTTTGCTCAGTTCCCCGCTTTCTTCATCAATCCAGATGATCCATTTTTCCAGGGGGATGGGATAGACGATGGTCACCGGATATAGAGGAAGGAAAGCGGTCAGTTTATCCCGCATCCTGTTAAACTGCCGGGTCTGGATTTCTATGATTTCTCCGTTGGCGTAAATATCCGCCACATAATTTTCGATGGGAATTTCCTGGTGGTCCTCGTCGGGCTCATAATAATTCTTCAGGATGGCATGGACAGTCTTCTCCGACAGGGTGCCGATGCCAGGGCGCTGTCTGTCAATTCCGATTACTTTTCTTTTGGCTGCTTCGAAAGCCTTTTTGTCGGGCATTTTCTTCCTCTTTTCGGTTAGCGGTTTCTATTTCGGGCAGGCTGGGACTCCAATTTTGCCGTTTTATAGTACTATTTTAATGTTGACAGCACATCTGTAACCGTCATTTGCAGGTTGTTCGGAATTTCTTTTCTTGCCGAAAGTATTGCAAAGCATACTTCCTTGTCCTCTGTTTCTGTAACAAATTGTGGCATGTCAATTTTAAGTGTTTCACAAACCATCTTCTCAAAAGAAAAGTAATTAACGGTATCTATGGTTCCTACATGAAAAATTCCGTGCAAATTATTGTCAAGAACAAACTTTGCGTAATTCCCTATTTGTTTTGCAGGCGTTACATTTATCCTGTAATTGGGATAAGTACGGTAAGGCTCTTTATTGCGGCTATACAGCTTCAATTGTTGAACTCTTGGACAGTCGGTACTCCAGACGGCAGCCAATCGGAAAATAATGAGCTGGTTTTCAAGTACTTTTCCCAACATAGTCTCACAATCCCGTTTGAAACTACCGTAATCGGATTCTGGTATCGGCAAATCATGTTCTGTCCAAGGCTTGGATAAGTTGCCATCAAATACATTAGCTGTAGATATATACAATAAACGTTTCTTTTTCACAGCCAACCAATCCGCTAATGCTTTATGAAAGCTCATTTGTGACTGATAGTTTCCCCGAATAGAAGAAATTACAATTTCCGGGTTTTCCTGAGCTAGAATTTCCACTAATTTATTTGGTTCTTCTATCATCAATTGATGTCCGTTTTTTGGAACATAATGTCCCGCTGTCGGTATAATTTGATAGTTGTCACCCAAACCCGAGACAATTGATTTCCCTACTAAACTATTGCCACCAATCAGCAAAACTTTCTCCCTCATTTCGGCACTCCTTATATTCCTGTTTATCGGTGCCTTAATTATAGCATTCCATTTCTGAAAATGAAAGGGATTTCAAAAATCTAAATTTTTAGATTTTCTCTCAATACTTGTCATTTCTATACCTAAATTTGAATATATACTTTGATTTGAAATATACCTTGACAGACGAGGTATATTGTATTACAGTATATCTAGAAAGGAGAAGCCATCATGTCAATTACCTCCGATATTTTACGGGGACACACAGAAGCAATTATTTTGGCGCACCTGTTGGAGCAGGACAGCTACGGTTATCAGATCAACAAGGATATCATGAAGAAGACAGACAACCGCTGTGAACTGAAGGAGGCTACTTTATACTCTGCATTCCGAAGGCTGGAACAGGCCGGATACATAGGTACTTACTGGGGAGATGAAAAGGTGGGAGCCAGGCGGCGGTATTATTCTATTACAGAGGAGGGACGCAGGGCATATCAGGATTATAAGCGTGAATGGGAGGAGGCTAAAGCGGTGATCGATCAGCTGCTGAAATGAGAGACACGGATCGTGCAGTTATAAGGATCACTGGATCTGCGAAGCAGAGCAGAAATAAGATAAGGATCACAGGGCCCGCAAAGCGGTTCCTGTACGGAGAGAAAGGAGAAGAAACAATATCATGAATGAGAGGATCAGAAAGTATATTGACGAACTTTTTGCAGACGCGCCCAAGACCCGAAAGGCCATGGAATGGAAAGAGGAGGTGGTGGTCAACACCATGGATAAGTATCGTGATCTTATCAATGAAGGTTATAATGAAGAAGATGCATGGCAGATGGTCATTCATTCCATTGGGGATGTGACGGAGCTTTTTGAGGAGCTGCGGGAAGAGAATCCCTTAAGTCTGTCAGAGGAGCTGCGGAAGAAGAGGGCTCTTTTGAATGCGGCTGCCGCCGGACTTTATATTCTGGCCGGAGTCGTATATCTGGCATGGATGCTGATAGCGCGGTGGAACTTTTTTTACATGTATGATGAGGTGATGATGGAAGTGGGACTGATTCTGGCCGCGTTGATATGTATTCCGCCCACCTGTATGCTGATCTATACGGCGAATATGTATCCGAATTTCAGCAAAAAAGAGGACAATCTGGTGGAAAATTACAAAGAAGCCAGATATCTCAGAAACAGAGCGCGGGCGGTTAAGACTTCCATAAGCGCCATTATCTGGCTGGTGACGCTGATCATCTACTTTATCGTCAGCTTTGTAACCGCCGAATGGCATGTGACCTGGATTGCATTTTTGATAGGCGGATGCGCCCAGGCCATCGCTTTTCTGGTATTCAGCCTGAAGCATGATAAGTAAGACGGACCGGGCAGAAAGCAGGGAAGTGTCACGAAATAAATTTGCAGGATTCCGGACAATTCCTGAAGAAGGTACATGGTATTGCGCAGGAAAGGAGAGGGGTATTATGCGGAAACTCAAGGTTGCAACTATTCTTTTTTTGGCGGGCACGGCGGTATGTCTGTGTGCGCTTCTGGTACTGGTTCTGTCCGGCAGCGGGGTCGGTGAGGGCGGCTTTTTTGAGGGCGGTTCAGGGCTAAGGGATGGAGATTACGCTCTGGCGCTGGAAAAGGAGATTTCGTCTGAGGGGCTTAACAGCCTGAAAATTGATTATGGAATGAATTCCAATGATGTATATTTCTATCAGGGAGAAGGGGAATCTGTGGTTATCCGTGAATATATGAACTTTACACCGGATGAAAAGCAGATTTCCAGTCTGGAAGAAAAGGACGGAACGCTTCTGGTCAGAGGCGCCAGGAGGAAGCGGTTCGGATTCTTTTTTGTCAGTGCAGGAGATGCATATACGGAAATCTATCTGCCTGCGGATCTGGCGGGACAATTGGAGAATATAAATGTGAAAACCGTGAGCGGTGAGATTATGTCTGATATCTCGTTTACGGTACAGAAAGCATTCACTGTCTCCAGCACCAGCGGAGATTTTTCTTTTCCGGCGGTGAAAGCGGGAGAAATTCAGTTAAGTTCCACCAGCGGCAATATTCATATGGAAACGCTTCAGGCAGAGAAGACATCCGTTTCCACTACCAGCGGGGATATTGAACTGGGACAGACAGAAGGAAACGCGAAGATATCCACCACCAGCGGCAATGTCAGATTGGAGCGGACAGAGGGAGATATTCATACATCCTCTGTCAGCGGGGATATTTCCCTGGGAGTGGCGGACGGGGATATGGATATCTCATCTACCAGCGGCATTGTCCGGCTCCGGGAGGGAAAGGGCAGGTTCGACGGAGATACCATTTCCGGAGATATTCGCATAGAAGCGCTGGATGGCAGCTTTCAGATGAATACGACCAGCGGTGATGTCACACTGTCCGCCGGGAACGGATGGGGAACGGCAGAGACGGTTTCCGGCGATGTGAAGATGTTCCTGGGCAGCCTGGATGGAGATATTGCTGTATCCACTACCAGCGGGAATGTGGATATTTCGCTGCCGGACAACGCTTCCTTTACGCTGAACTTTGATTCTACCAGCGGTGAATGTCATACCTTTTTTGATGAACAGCTTACGTTTAATAAGAAAGGAAATCAGGCGGAAGGACAATATGGCAGCGGAGAGAATGCAGTCAGGGTTTCCACTTTGAGCGGAGATCTGCGGATCACGGAATAAAGCAGCAATGTATACTCACGCTCAATAACATTTGCCAACATGGATGTATAACGGGTGAGCGCCTCTGCAAAGCCAGGGCAGAAAACGGCAAATGAATGGGCTTACGAGTATAATGATGTTAAAGCATATGATTTTTTGAAATTTCGAAGAAATGGCAATTGACGAAGAGAGGACAGGTATGGTATAGTACAATTGTATGGAAAACAGAGGGACAGAGTCTTCCATGTAAATATTTTGGCAACTGTGTTGCCTTATTGATTGAGTTAAAAGCTCAAATTTTATAAGTTGGTGACTATAAACCGGTGCTGAGGCACATCTAACTTGTGAAACGGTCAATAAGAGTAGTAAAAGTAAAATATTTGCTATATAGACTCTAAAAACCATATATCTGTTGCTTTCATACATCGCCGCGGGAGTGCTGCCGACGGCAGAAGTGAAAAAGGCTGACAGAGATTTGAGAGCAAGTGAAGAACGTGTCACTTGCTTTTTTGTATATATGAATGTGCGGGACGGAACACAAGGAAGTGTCTGCAAATAACCGCTGCGAGTTTAAAGCTGTTTCCAGCTGATTATCAGCGCTGGATTCGGGTTTGGCAGATACGGGAGATATATGAAACAAAGGCGGCAATTGATGGGAAGAATGCGGAAAGGCGGCGGTCAGGAGAATGCCTGTCAGAAGCATATGCATACGGCGACAGGGACGGCGGAGCCGTATACGGGTCGATAGAAACACGGATAAAGGAGAGATCATGAGCGAAAAACTTGCTTTGTACGGCTTTAACAATTTAACCAAGTCCCTGAGCTTCAATATTTATGATGTGTGCTATGCAAAATCTCAGCGGGAGCAGAAGGATTATATCGCTTATATCGATCAGCAGTATAATTCCGAACGTCTGACCAGGATCCTGGTGGATGTGACGGATATGATCGGCGCCAGGGTACTGAATATTTCCAGCCAGGATTATGAGCCCCAGGGAAGTTCGGTGACTATTCTGATCGCGGACGAAAGCAAGGTGCCCATGGGGGACACCACAGTGGCACATCTGGATAAAAGCCATATTACCGTTCATACTTATCCGGAATACCATCCGGATACATGCCTGGCAACCTTCCGGGTGGATATCGATGTGGCCACCTGCGGAGAGATTACGCCCCTGTCCACCCTGGACCATCTCATCGGCTCTTTTGATTCCGATATCATCACCATGGATTACCGGGTCAGGGGCTTTACCAGGGCAGTCAGCGGGGAGAAGCTTTTCATGGACCACAGGATGACTTCCATTCAGGATTATATTGATAATGATACCCTGAAGCGGTACGACGCAGTGGATATCAATGTGTATCAGGCGAATATTTTTCATACGAAGATGCTGATCAAGGAGATTGACTTGCAGAACTATCTGTTTAACAGCGATGTGTATGAATTGCCGCCCAAGCTGCGCCTGGAGATCATGGACAACCTTCGCAGGGAAATGATCGAGATATTCAGCGGCAGGAATATTTATTGACATCCGTTCACACGCTAAGACCGTGAGGACACTGGTCCCGGGCAAAGCGCGGATACGGATCCCGGTTCAGGAGGGAGCAGGCTGCGGAAAGGAGGGCATGGGAAATGGGACGTTTCAATCAGTCAAGGGCGCCGATCTACGAGGCGCTGGAAGAGTTCCGGCAGGAGCGGATTGTGCCGTTTGATGTGCCGGGGCATAAGCGCGGCAGGGGCAATCCGGAACTGGTTTCGCTTCTGGGGCAGCAGTGTGTGGGGATAGACGTGAATTCCATGAAATCCCTGGACAATCTCTGTCATCCGGTGTCGGTGATCCGGGAGGCGGAGGAGATGGCGGCGGAAGCCTTTGGCGCCGCTTATGCTTTTCTCATGGTAGGCGGAACCACCTCTTCCGTACAGAGCATGGTGTTAAGCGTCTGTAAAAAGGGCGAGAAGATTATCCTGCCAAGAAATGTCCACAGAAGTGTCATCAATGCCCTGGTCTTAAACGGCGCCATTCCCATCTATGTGAATCCGGATATGGACGCAAAACTGGGAATTGCTCTGGGGATGAAGGTGTCCCAGGTGGAGAGAGCCATGCAGGACCATCCTGACGCCAGGGCCGTACTGGTAAATAATCCCACTTACTACGGCATCTGCTCCGATCTGAGAAGCATCGTCCGCATGGCCCATGCCCATAGAATGAAAGTACTGGTGGACGAGGCCCACGGAACCCATTTTTATTTCGGGGATAAGATGCCGCTGTCAGCAATGGAAGCGGGGGCGGATATGGCGGCGGTCAGCATGCACAAATCCGGCGGCAGCCTGACACAGAGTTCCTTTTTGCTGACAGGCGCGTCAATGAACCCCGGTTACGTGAGGCAGATCATCAACCTGACGCAGACTACAAGCGCGTCTTATCTGCTGCTTGCCAGCCTGGATATCTCAAGAAGGAATCTTGCTCTGCGGGGGAAGAAGGAGTTTGCCAAGGTGACGGCGCTGGCGGAGTATGCCCGGGAGGAGATCAACCGCATCGGGGGCTATTATGCCTACACTTCGGAGCTGATCAACGGTGACAGCATCTTTGACTTCGACAAGACCAAGCTGACCGTAAATACATTGGGGATCGGGCTGGCGGGAATAGAGGTTTATGATCTGCTGCGGGACGAGTATGATATCCAGATGGAGTTGGGAGACATTGCCAATGTGCTGGCTTATATTTCCATCGGAGACCGGGAGCGGGACATGGAACGGCTCATCGGCGCAATGACAGAGATCAAACGAAAATACAGACAGGATAACGCGGGGATGTTCACCCAGGAGTACATAGAACCCAGAGTGGCAGTCTCTCCCCAGAGCGCTTTTTATGCAGGGAAGGAGTCTCTGCCGTTGGCGGAGACGAAGGGGCGTATCTGCAGTGAGTTCGTCATGTGCTACCCGCCGGGAATCCCCATACTGGCTCCCGGAGAGGAGATCACGGAAGAGATACTGGAGTATATCATATACGCCAAAGAGAAGGGCTGCTCCATGACAGGGCCGGAGGATGCCGGGATTGAGCGGCTGAATGTGCTGCGGGAGCAGTGGCTGGCCTAAGTACATGACTTTCGGAAAGCCTGCTGCCGGAGGCCGGGGCGGATTTCCGCGGTGGAGGCAGCGGCGGCTTCTCATGGAGGAAGTCAGAGTGGCCCTCTAATAGCGGAATGCGGCGCAGAGAGCGCGCTTCCGGATAAGGCACAGGTGTTAAGTGTATCAGAGCAAAAGGAGGAGATGCGTATGGATTTATGGTTTTCGGAACTGCACACACCAAACGTAAAGCTGTCCATCAGGGTGGATAAGCAGCTGTACAGCGGAGAGAGCGAGCTGCAGAGGATCGATGTGTTCGAGTCCACGGAGTTCGGGCGTTTTCTGGCATTGGACGGCTATATCATGCTGACGGAAAAGGATGAATTTATCTACCATGAGATGATAGCACATGTTCCCATGGCGGTGCATCCCCATGTGGAGAGAGTGCTGGTCATCGGAGCCGGGGACGGCGGCGTGGTGCGGGAGCTGGTGAAGTATCCTGAGATAGAATACATTGACCTGGTGGAGATTGACAGACAGGTGATCCAGGTATGCAGGGATTATCTGCCCCAGACAGCCTGTAAGCTCGAGGATGAGCGAGTGTATATTCACTATGAAGACGGCCTGAAGTTTGTACGTTCCCGGGAAAACGAATATGATCTGATCATCGTGGACTCCACGGATCCCTTCGGGCCCGGAGAAGGTCTGTTTACCAAGGAATTCTATGGTAACTGCTATAAGGCGCTCAAAGAGGAGGGCATTATGGTAAATCAGCATGAGAGTCCCTTCTACGAGGCGGATGCCACTGCCTGCATGCGGGCCCATAAGCGCATTGTGGAGAGCTTTCCCATCAGCCGTGTGTATCAGGCCCACATTCCCACCTATCCGTCGGGCCACTGGCTGTTCGGATTTGCGTCTAAAAAGTATCATCCGGTGAGAGACATGGACGCCCGTAGGTGGATGGAACGGGGACTGGAGACCCGGTATTATACCCCGAAGCTTCACGCCGGGGCGTTTTGTCTGCCGGCTTATGTGGAGAAGCTGCTGCGGAAAGTGGAGATACACGGATAGCCGGGGCATTTTCGCCCCAATGCTTTCGGATATGAGATGAACGGAGAGAGAAAAATGTCAAAAATTTTAATTATCGGCTGCGGGGGAGTTGCCTCCGTGGCCATTGAGAAATGCGCAAAGAAGGCGGATGTGTTTCCGGAGATCTGCATTGCCAGCCGCACGGTGTCGAAATGTGATGCGCTGAAGGAGAAGCTGGAAGGTATTACGGAGGCGAAGATCACCACTGCACAGGTGGATGCAGATAATGTGGAGGAACTGACTGCCCTGATCAAAAAGGAGCAGCCGAAAGCAGTGCTGAACCTGGCCCTGCCCTATCAGGATCTGACGATCATGGACGCATGTCTGGCCTGCGGAGTGGATTATATCGATACGGCCAATTACGAGGCGGAGGACACAGAGGATCCCGCCTGGCGCGCCGTATACGAGAAACGGTGTAAAGAAGAGGGATTTACCGCATATTTTGATTATTCCTGGCAGTGGGCTTACAGGGAGAGATTTGAGAAAGCGGGAATCACAGCTCTTCTGGGCAGCGGCTTTGACCCCGGAGTGACAAGTGTATTCTCGGCGTACGCTTTAAAGCATTATTTTGATGAGATTCACTATATTGATATCATGGACTGCAACGGAGGCGACCACGGCTATCCCTTTGCCACCAATTTTAATCCGGAGATTAACCTCAGGGAGGTTTCTGCCAATGGTTCCTATTGGGAGAATGGCCGCTGGGTGGAGACGAAGCCCATGGAGATCAAGCGGGAGTATGATTTCGCACAGGTGGGGAAAAAGGATATGTACCTGCTGCACCATGAGGAGATTGAGTCTCTGGCGAAGAATATTCCGGGAGTGAAGCGGATCCGTTTCTTCATGACCTTCGGACAGAGCTATCTGACTCATATGAAATGCCTGGAGAACGTGGGGATGCTGCGCACGGACCCGGTGATGTTCGAGGGAAGGGAGATTGTGCCGATCCAGTTTTTGAAGGCGCTGCTTCCGGACCCGGCATCCCTTGGCCCCCGGACAACAGGCAGGACTAACATCGGCTGCATTTTCACCGGGGTAAAAGACGGGAAGGAGAAGTCCGTCTATATCTACAACGTGTGCGATCATCAGGAATGCTACAGGGAAGTGGGCTCCCAGGCAATATCCTACACCACCGGCGTTCCTGCCATGATCGGCGCCATGCTGGTGATGAACGGAACCTGGAAGAAGCCCGGTGTATTCAATGTGGAGGAGTTCGATCCGGATCCATTCATGGAGGCCCTGAATCAGTACGGCCTGCCCTGGGTGGTGGAGGAGAATCCGGTACTGATAGACTGAATAACGAAGAGGAGCGCCCTGCCGGATATGGCGGGCGCTCCCGGCTATTTCATGTTGAGAAGGTCAGGGATGGTAGCCTCGAAATCCACGCCGTACCAGGGCTTGCGGGGATTGCGCAGGGTCACTTCTATGGTATGCGCCGTATAATCGGCGGCGATGCGCATGGCGTCACGCCAGTTATTCTCTTTCATCATTTCCCCTACGCAGGTACTGGAGAAAAGGTCTCCCGTACCGTGATAGGCAGCGTCGATTCTCCGGTTCTGATAAATGTAATATTCTCCGGTCTCCCGCTCGTATCCCATCACTCCGGTCTTTCCCTTCTCCAATGAGACGCCTGTCAGGACACTGATGCCTGCCCCCAGTTCATTGAGTCTTGCCAGGAGTTCTTTTATATAAGATTCGTCATATTCTTCCCTGTATTCCATTCCTGTCATCAGGGCGGCTTCGGTAATATTGGGTACGATGATATCAGCCGCTGCGCAGAGCTCTGCGTTTTTCCTTACATAGGCCATGTCAAAGGCGGGGTACAGCTTTCCGTTGTCCGCCATTACGGGATCGACGATGATCAGTGTATTTTTATCCCGGAAGTTTCTGAACAGATCTTTTATCTGATCGATCTGTTCAATGGTCCCCAGATATCCGGTATAGATGGCGTCAAAGGCTATGCCTTCGCTTTTCCAATGATCTGCGATCGGCGCGATCTGATCGGACAGATCCCTGCAGGTGAAATTTTGAAACATTGTATGCGTTGACAGAACTGCTGTGGGAAGGATCACCGTCTCGGAACCGAGAGCGGATATTATGGGCAGCGCGATTGTCAGAGAGCACTTTCCCAGGCATGAAATATCCTGTATTGTCAATACTCTTTTCATTTTGATACCTCTTTTCTGTTCAGCCTGTTATTGGGCCTTTTTCTAAATCATTCAGCCATATCGTAGCACTGTTTCCATTAGGTGTCAATCATTTTGTCGGTTCTTATATTTCCCGTGTGGGATAAAATTCTGAAGAGTTTGCAGCATTATGCAGTTCGGAATTGTATTATTGGTGAAAGGATACGGATCATGGAACAGGCCTGTACAGGCGATGCCTGCTTTGCCTGCTGCGGTCAGGGCGGCGCCGGGATTTTATTTTTATAGTAGCTATCATGAGCTTTCACTTTGTTAAAAACTGTTCCTCACTCAATAAAAAACAGTTGCAAAAAGTGAATTAAAATGATATGATAATGATATCAAATAAAAGTGAGGAAGCAGGGAACATGAAACAAAAGAGGAGCATGGGAGCATAATACTGCACATAGAGCAAGACGGGAGGAAACTTACAATGCTTGAGATCAAAAACTTTACGAAAACCTATAAAGGAGGCAGGACCGCAGTGGACAATCTGTCCCTGAGGGTGCGGGCCGGGGACATTTACGGATTTATCGGCCACAACGGAGCCGGGAAGACGACCACTATCAAAGCAGTGGTGGGGATCCATGATTTTGAAAAAGGGGAGATTCTGGTGGACGGGAAGGACGTGTGTACCCGGTCTCTTGAATGTAAGAAGGTCACGGCCTATATTCCGGACAATCCGGATATCTACGAATACCTGACGGGCATCCAGTACCTGAACTTTATCGCGGACATCTATCAGGTGCCCGGAAACACAAGGCAGGAGCGCATCCGCAGGGAGGCGGAGGAGTTCGGCATCTATCCGGTTCTGGGGGATCTGGTCTCCACTTATTCCCACGGCATGCGGCAGAAGCTGGTGCTCATCGGGGCCCTGCTCCACGAGCCGAAGCTGCTGGTGCTGGATGAGCCTTTTGTGGGCCTGGACCCGGAGGCTTCTCTGATTCTGAAAGGGAAGATGCATGCCCTGTGTGAAAAGGGAAGCGCTATTTTCTTCTCCACCCATGTATTGGAGGTGGCGGAGAAGCTCTGCAACCGCATTGCGGTGATTTCCGGCGGAAAGCTGGTGGCGGAGGGGGAGACGAAGGAGCTGACCGGGGATAAGTCCCTGGAGGATGTATTTATGGAGGTGACCCATCATGATGAGGCAGATTAGGCTGTTGACAAAGGTTTCCCTGCAGGGAATGTTCGGATTCAATGAATTCCGCTATACGAAGGACAGGAGCAAAAAGATCAGGTATTGTCTTATGGGATTTCTTTGGGGGCTGCTGGTCGTAATGCTGGCGGGGTATGTGTGTATCATGAGCGTGGGACTGGCGGCAGCGGGGATGGGGCGGCTGATTCCTGCTGTGTTGGTTATGGGCGTATCGCTGGTGGTTCTGTTTTTTACCATATTTAAGGCGGGACCCGTGCTGTTTGACAGGAATGCCTATGAAAAGCAGATTGCCCTGCCTGTGAATGTGCGTTCCATTATAGTCAGTCGTTTTCTGACCATGTATATCACAGATATGCTGCTGGGTCTGCTGGTGCTTCTGCCGGGCATGGTGGTGTATGGGGTAATGGAGCGGCCGGGGGTTACCTTTTATCTCTACGGCATCCTTGCGGGGCTTTTTCTGCCGCTTCTGCCGCTGACGGTGGCTTCTTTGCTGGGAGCGCTGATCGCGGGCATCAGCAGCAGATGGAGATATAAGAATCTGGTTTCCATAGTGCTGACTTTGGTTCTGGTATGTGCGGTACTGGCAGGCAGTATGGGCATGAGCGGGATGGAGGAAGGCGAAATGGACGCCATGCTGCAGCAGGTGGCAGAGATGCTGGAAATGCAGATTTCCCGGGTCTATCCCCCCGCTGTCTGGATCGCGGATGCCATGGTACAGGGCAGTCCGGCAAAGCTGCTGCTGTTTCTGGCAGTGTCCCTTGTAGGGTTTCTCATTTTTCTGGAGATTTTACAACGTTTTTACGTTCCTGTTTGCATGCTGTTGGGCGCAAGGGAGACCAGGGGCAATTATCGGATGAAGGAGCTGCGGGAAAAATCCATTCTGGGAACCATGGTGGAGCGGGAGCTGAGGCATTATTTTTCTTCCTCCGTATATGTGGTCAATACCATAATGGGAGAACTGCTGATGGTGCTGCTGGCGGGAGCGGTTCTGTTCATGGATATGGATGCACTGGAGGCAATGCTGGGACTTCCCGGGGTGGTCAGAAGGGCGCTGCCTGTTCTGACAGGATTCCTTCCGATCATGATGCCGCTGACCGCCTGTTCCATTTCCATGGAAGGAAAACAGTGGTGGATGCTTCAGACGCTGCCGGTCACGGAAAGGGACATGGTCCGGAGCAAGGTGGCGGCGCAGCTTCTGGTGGCATTGCCTTTTTATCTGGTGTCGGAGATACTGCTGTTTCTGGCGCTGCGTCCGGGGTGGGCAGACGGGTTAAGCCTGTTGGCAGTACCTGCGGCTTATATTATTTTCGGCGCCAGGGCAGGGCTGGCTGTCAATAAACTGTTTCCACTGCTTGAATGGGAGAGTGAAGTCAGGGTGGTAAAGCAGAGCGCTTCTACCATGGTCACCATGCTGGTGGGGATGATAACGGCGGTGGTACCTGTGGTGATACTGGTAATGGTGCCGGGGACTTTCACGCATGGGGTGTATCTGGTGCTGACAGTCCTGCTGCTGGCGGCGACGTGGGGGATGAACCTGGGAAATAAGCGTGTCGGCAAATGACGGGAACCCCTTCCCAAACCCTGTAAGTGAAAGTAAGGATGCCTGGCAGGTTTCAATGCTCGTCAGTATAAATAACTGATATTTCTGAGAAAAATATGCATTAAGGTGCCTGCCAGCCGCAGGTACCTTTTTTCGATACAGGAAATGCGTAGTAATAAATTTGCACTTTCGGGAAAGAAGCACTTGATTTGTTTTTCAGGCGGATTGCAATTTAAGGATCATTGTGATAAGATAGCGGCATGGCTGCCTGTGTCAGATCATTTCGGTTCTGTCAGGCAGGTCCATAAAAAGGTCTGCGGGGAGAAAGTCTGATATCAGACCGAATGCAGGGCGAAAACGAGGCGCGAATGCAAAGGACAAAGCACAAAGCAAAGAAAAATAATACAAAAGCGTACATAGAGGTGGACGGTTTGAATCGGAACAAAAATGCATTTATAAACGGAGTAAGAGACGGGATTCCCATCGCGCTGGGCTACTTTGCGGTAGCCTTTTCACTGGGTATCGTGGCGAAAAAGGCCGGACTGAACCCTTTTCAGGGCTTTTTGTCCAGCATACTGAACCATGCGTCGGCAGGGGAATATGCGGAATTTACCGTGATCATGGCAAATGCGCCTTACTTTGAAATGGTATTTGTTATACTGGTTACAAATATACGATATCTTCTTATGAGCTGCGCTCTGAGCCAGAAATTTGATACGGACACATCTTACGGACACCGTATTCTGGTGGGCTTTGGGATTACGGACGAAATCTTCGGCATCAGCGTGGGGAAGCCAGACATGCTGAATCCTTATTACAGTTATGGGGCCATGACAATTGCGCTTCCGTGCTGGGCCTTTGGCACTGCCTTTGGGGTAGTGGCGGGCAATATTCTGCCGGTTTCCGTGGTCAGTGCCCTGAGCGTTGCGCTGTACGGCATGTTTGTGGCGATCATTATTCCTGCCGCGAAAAAGAGCAGGATCGTGGGCGGAGTGATCCTTGTGAGCTTCCTGGCAAGCTTTGCCGTATCCAGGATTTCGCTGTTTGACGGTTTGTCCGACAGTATGAAGATCAGTCTTCTGACAGTAGTGATCGCCGGGATTGCAGCGTTTCTGTTTCCCCTGAAAGAAGGCGGGGCGGAGCAGGAGAAGAAAGCGGAGGAAACCGCGTAAGGAAGTCCGGCCCGGGGCGCGGGGCGGATGGGAACGGGCAGAGGATGCGCCTCCGGTGGATTTCAGAGGCAGACAGGTAAAGTTTGGAGCCGGCAGGTTCGGGGCCGGCATCGGTTCAGGAGGAACAGGCTATGACGCATAATATTTATTTGTACATACTGGTGGCAGCGGCAGTGTCTTTTCTGATACGTGTCCTGCCGCTGACTTTAATACGGAAGAAGATCAAAAATACGTTTATCAGATCGTTTCTGTACTATGTTCCGTATGTGACATTGGCGGTGATGACCTTTCCGGCGATCACTACGGCGCCGCAGATTCCTGTGGCCGGGATTCTGGCGCTGATCGTGGGAGTGCTGGCTGCGTGGAAGGGCGTCAACATGGTGGGGATCGCGGCGCTTTGCTGCGGAGTGGTCTTTCTCTGCGAGACGGCAGCTATGTATTTGATCCGGTGAAGCCGGCGCTACCGTGTGCGGAATGTTTTCATTTTCTATACAACTATTATACAAAGATTTTATAATTCCTTAAGCCGGATGTCAAATTTTGGACACATTTTTCGGGTATCATGGATTCATAAACAAAGGAGCTGTTGAGTTCTTCCGAAATGTGACAGGGTTCTGTCAGCTCCGGCTACCAGCAACACTGCATAAGGAAATGCCAGGCAGTTCAAAGAAATGCTACGCAGTTCAAGGAAATGCTTCGCAATTCCTAAGCAGTTTTACATAGATTTTTTCTTCATGTTTTCTTTTATTTTACTCCCTTCCTTTTTTGAACAGGAGCCCCCGGGCTCCTGTTTTTGTGGTTTGCGGGTATGCGCGTACAGGATTTGCTCATATCACAGGCGTTCTTTGAAGTCTTGATAGCGGAACTGCTTTAAGATGCGGCATTCCCCGTCCTTTTGCCGAAGCGCAATGCAGGGAAGCGGCATTCCGTTGAAAGTATTGTTTTTTACCATAGAGTAGATAGCCATATCTTCAAAGACCAGGTGATCTCCCTCCCGCAGCGGCTCGTCGAAGGAGTAATCCCCGATAATATCTCCGGCCAGACAGGTGGGACCGCCAAGGCGGAAGGTGTAAGCCTTCTCGCCGGGAAGGCCGCTTTTCTGCAGAGGCGGGCGGTATGGCATCTCCAGCACATCCGGCATATGGCAGGCCGCAGACGTGTCCAGGATCGCAATATCCATCCCGTTATGAACGGTTTCCAATACTGCTGTAATCAGAAAACCGGCATTCAGCGCCACGGCTTCTCCGGGCTCCAGATATACGGTCAGACCGTATTTTTCCTGCATTTTTCTGATGCAGCGTTCCAGCCCGGAAATGCAATAGTCAGCCCGGGTGATATGATGGCCGCCGCCGAAATTGATCCATTTCATGGCCGGCAGATACTGTCCGAATTTCTCTTCCACGGCGTTCAGGGTTCGCTCCAGATCGTCGGAATTCTGCTCACAGAGCGTATGGAAATGAAGGCCGTCCAGCATGGGCAGTAAGCGCCTGCCAGTTTCCGACCCGGATATCAGCTCGAAATTTTCCTTTGTCACTCCCAGTCTGGAGCCGGGAGAACAGGGGTCATAGATGGCATGTCCTTCCTGGGTGGAACATTCCGGATTGATGCGCAGTCCGATGCTTTTTCCGGCTGTCTTTACCCGGAAACCAAATTTTTCCACCTGTTTCCAGGAATTCAATACGATGTGATCACAGTATTGCAGTATTTCCGGGAAATCCGCTTCTCTGTAAGCAGGGGAGAAAATATGGTTTTCCAGCCATCTTCCCTCCAAGGCTGCCGGTGCCGCCATCTCTTCCGCGCACAGTCTGGCCTCATACAGCCCGCTGGCAGTGGCGCCGTTCAGGAATCTTCCGATCAGGGGATACAGCGCGTACATGGAAAATGCTTTCTGGGCAAGCAGAACCCTGGCGCCTGTCCGATCTGTGATGCCTTTGAGGATTTTCAGATTTTGTTCTATCAGGTCTTCGTCCACTACGTAACAGGGGGTGGGTAATTCGGTAAATTTCATGAGCAAGCCTTTCTTCCCTTTATGGCGGGGATATTATCATATGCTGCAGGAAGCGGGCGCGGCTTCCTATAGCTGAATGCGGCGCAAAGAGATTGCTTCCGATAAGACATACTATAGCATGTTTTTTCGGGATTTCGCAAGTACTTTCAGAAAATGCAAAACGATTATACGATACGTATAAACATGATAATTTACCATCTGCCGGTTGTGGAACCCGGTCTGCATAGCGGTGCCGGCATAGTGACGGCTTGAGACCTGCGGTTTGGAGCTGAGCGCCTGTGCAGGACGGGCTATCATTTCTGCGGGTGCAGAGTTTGCGCCTGTAGATCACACGGAGGAGGAACCGGGTATTCTGGTCTGATTTTGACCGGGCATCTGACCTGAAGTCGGAGAGACGTACTGAGACCATGCAGAAAATCAGGTGTCTGCATGTTCCGCCTTTTTTCTTGCAAAACACGGACGATATTGATATAATGACACTGTTTTTCGGGATATGGTCATGATGTATATATTCAGGAAGCTGATTTTGGGCATGGCGGTGTAGGTTCCGGTCTGTCGGAGCGGCAGGCAGGGCCTTGAAAAATGGGTTTTCAGCAGACTGCTGGAGGCCGTTGAAGCGAGGGCAGCAGACGAAGGAGGCGTGTATATGAGGATTATAAAGGATTCCGTGCCGGCGGCGGACGGATTCCGCATGCCGGCGGAATACGAGCGGCATGAGGGGTGCATTATGATATTTCCGGAGCGTTCGGACTCCTGGCAGTACGGCGGTTATGCGGCGAGAAAAGCTTTTGCGCGGATTGCCGAGGCCATTGCCGGGTCTGAGCGGGTGACGGTATGCGCAGGCGCACTGCAGTATGACAATGCCAGGGCGCTGCTGCCGGCTCATATCCGGGTGGTGGAAATGTCTTCGAATGATGCGTGGGCCAGGGACTATGCCCCCACCTTTGTGAAAAATGACAATGGTGTCATACGTGGGATTGACTGGGGATTTAATGCATGGGGCGGGCTTTATGACGGGTTGTACTTTCCCTGGGATAAGGATGATCAGATGGCCAGGAAGCTTTGTGATCTGTTGGAAAAGGATGTTTATTACAAGCGGGATTTTATTCTGGAGGGCGGTTCCATTCATGTGGACGGGGAGGGAACCTGCATGGTTACGGAATGCTGTCTGCTGAGCCGGGGGCGCAATCCCGGGCTGACAAGGGAAGAGATTGAGCGGAATCTCCGAAACTATCTGAATGTATCCAAAATTCTTTGGCTGCCCTGGGGGATTTACAACGATGAGACCAACGGCCATGTGGACAATATCTGTGCGTTTACTTCGCCGGGGGAAGTGGTGCTGGCATGGACGGAGGATACGGAGGATGTGCAGTATGCCATGTCCAGGGCGTGCCTGGAATACCTGGAGAGTGTAACGGATGCCGGGGGGAGGCGGCTGAAAGTGCATAAGCTGCCCCTGCCGAAGCCGGTGACAATAACGGAAGAAGAATGCCGGGGGCTGGACATCTGCCGGGATGAGCCGACCCGCATGCCCGGGGAGAGGCTGGCAGCTTCCTATGTAAATTTTTATATAGCAAACCGCAGCGTCGTGATGCCGGGATTCGGAGATCCGGCTGACGCAGAGGCGAAGGCAATCCTGCAGAAGCTGTTTCCGGACAGGGAAGTGATACAGGTTTACGCCAGGGACATTCTGATCGGCGGAGGAAATATCCACTGTATTACACAGCAGATCCCGCAGAGCGGGAGATGACAAGCCGGAATTATACTCGCGAGCGCATTCGTTTTCCGGTGCGCTGTTCTGCAATACAGATGCGCTCAGTCTGAACAAAAGTAGAGATCAAAGGAGAGAAAAATGGAATCCTGTACCAATACGAAAGGACAGATAACCGTAGCGGCAGTGCAGATGTACTGCAACCGTTCCCGGAAAGAAAATCTGGAAGCGGCGGAAAAACGGGTCAGGGAGGCGGCGGAAAAAGGGGCTCAGGTGATTCTTCTGCCGGAGCTTTTTGAGACCTGGTATTTCTGCCAGGAGAGGAATTATGATTCCTATAAGCTTGCCATGCCTGCGGAGGAGAATCCTGCGGTCCGGCGGCTTTGCAAGGTGGCGGAGGAACTGAAGGTGGTCCTGCCTGTCAGCTTTTTTGAGCGGGAGGGGAACGTGACTTACAATTCCGTGGCGGTGATTGATGCGGATGGCCGCGTTTTAGGAGTATACCGTAAGACACATATACCGGATGACCATTTTTACCAGGAGAAATTTTATTTTACGCCGGGGGATACCGGATTCAGAGTGTGGGACACTGCTTACGGGAAAATCGGCGTGGGCATCTGCTGGGACCAGTGGTTTCCCGAGAGTGCCAGATGTATGGCGCTTTCCGGGGCGCAGCTTCTGCTTTATCCCACGGCCATCGGCTCCGAGCCGATTATCGGATGCGACAGCATGCCGCACTGGCGGCGCTGTATGCAGGGACATGCCGCTGCAAATGTGGTGCCTGTTATAGCGGCTAACCGCATCGGTGAGGAGCGGGCGGAGCCTTCCCGTGAAAATAACGGGCAGTCCTCCGCTCTGACATTCTACGGCTCCTCCTTCATTACGGATGAGACAGGGGAAATAGTGAAGGATGCAGGCAGAGCGGATGAACAGGTGCTTCTTCATACGTTTGACCTGGATGCGATTGAGGAGATGCGCTTCAGCTGGGGGCTTTTCCGGGACAGGCGGCCGGAAATGTACCGGAAAATCAGTGAAACGGCCGCGGACAGGCATCGGAAATAATGGCTGCCCAGACTTTCAGGCAGGGTGGAGCAGCCCGTTGCATGAAAGTCTGGGGGTTTACTGTACCATTTTAGCGTTGGGGTAAATGCGCTCCATTCTCTCATCCGGAAAATGAGAGTCCAGAAATGCCTCCAGGGGAGTGACGGCGCGGGCATTGTCGGAAGCGGCTGAAATGCCCCCACCCGGAACGGCGTCGGGGGCTTCCGTGCCCGGCGCGGTCTCGCCCGGCATTCCGTTTCCTGCCGGAGTTTCCTTCGGTATTTCTGCCGGTACTTCTCCGTCTGCGGCAGTATCCTGGATTGCTGTCTGCATGCCGTCGGCAGACAGCACTGTATTCCTCTCCGTATACCGTGCCAAAGCCAGCGACGACAGAATCATGTTAAATATCATAAACACAATCAGGCAGTTACACACAAGCTTTCCCGCCTTCGGGGGAATTTTCTCTACCAGGCCGGACAGCAGGGGATAAATCATTTTCAGCCACACAACCGCGGCTATCCCCCAGAAGAAGCAGTACAGCAGGTTAATGCGCCCGCCCAGGTTAAAGGCGAATCCGCTGTAGTCCCAGAATACGGTTCCGAAAACCAGTTCCGTAAATACGCTGCAGACATACTCGTAGGCGCCGCCCAGAAAAGTGCCCGCCATAAATATGTACCTGTCGCTTTTGTTGCGGTATCGGTACAGGAAAAGTGTCAGCAGCGCGCAGCCCAGTCCCCACACGATGCTGAAAGGGCCGTAGACCACGCTGCTGCGGCTCATCAGGATTCCGGTGGTCAGGAGACAGAAGATGGTTTCCGTAATGTCCCCCAGGAATGGTAAGCGGCAAATAATCGGCGTCTATAAAAGGAGCGCTGCCTGTGATATCG